>NZ_PSVA01000029.1:0-39923 GCF_002932155.1 Rathayibacter sp. AY1F9
GTCCGGGGACGGGCGGGGCTAGGGTCGAGCCGTGAGCAGGATGGGTGACGTCGCGGCAGGCGGCGGGATGCGCGGAGGGGCGCGCGGCGGGAGGATCTCGAGCAGCGATCCGGACAGCCAGCGGGAGATCAACGCGGCGGCTCCGAAGGTCGACGACCTGCTCCGGCGCATCGCGGGACTCTTCCGCGACCACCGCCCCAAGCTCACGCTCACCGTGATCCTCGTGCTCGTCGGCGCCGCCCTCACGGTGGTGCCGCCGCTCCTCACCCAGCTGGCCTTCGACCGCGGGCTCTTCCCGCCCGGCGGACGCCCGAACCTCCCCGTGCTGCTCGAACTGGTCGGCGTCATGGTGCTGGTCTGGGCGTTCTCGGCGATCCTCGGCGTCTGGCAGACCTACCTCACCGCGACCGTCGGCAACACGGTCATGGGGGAGCTGCGCATCCGCCTCTTCCGCCACCTGCAGGCGATGGAGCTCGGCTTCTTCACCCGCACCCGCACCGGCGTCATCCAGTCGCGCCTCGCCAACGACGTGGGCGGCGTGGCCAACGTGCTCACGAACACCGTCTCGAGCGTGCTCGGCAACACCGTCACCGTGATCGCGGCCGTCGTCGCGATGCTCCTGCTCTCGTGGCAGATGACGATCGTCGCCCTCGTCCTCACTCCGGTGCTCGTCGTGGCCCAGCGCCGCGTCGGCCAGGTGAGGGCGCGCATCGCGACGAAGACGCAGGAGTCACTGTCCGAGATGACCGCGATCACCCAGGAGACCCTGAGCGTCTCGGGCATCCTCCTGGCCAAGAGCTTCGGCCGCCAGGAGTCGGAGGTGACGCGCTACGCCGACGAGAACGGCCGCCAGATCGAGCTCCAGGTGCGGCAGCAGATGTCCGGCCAGTGGTTCTTCGCGATGGTGCAGATCTTCCTCTCCGTCATCCCCGTGATCGTGTACCTCGTGGCCGCCTGGCTGATCCTCGGCGGCACCACCGTCACCGCCGGGACCGTCGTGGCCTTCACCACCGTGCAGGCGCGCCTGATGTGGCCGCTCCTGGGCCTGATGCGCGTCGCGCTCGACCTGCAGACGGCCGGAGCGCTGTTCGCCCGCATCTTCGAGTACCTGGACCTGCGCCCGGCGATCACGGACCGCGCCGATGCACGCGAGGTCTCGGGCGAGCTCGGCCGGGTCGAGCTCGACGACGTCGTGTTCCGCTACCCCGACCAGGCGGAGGACGCGCGCCCGACGCTCGACCACGTCTCGGTCGCGATCGAGCCGGGCCAGTTCGTCGCCTTCGTCGGTCCCTCCGGCGCGGGCAAGACCACCATCTCGTACCTCGTCCCGCGCCTCTACGACGTGGCCGGGGGAGCGGTGCGCTTCGCCGGTACCGACGTGCGCGAGCTGCGGCAGGAGTCGCTCGTCTCGCACATCGGCATCGTCAGCCAGGAGACCTACCTCTTCCACGCGACGATCGGCGACAACCTCCGCTACGCCCGCCCGGACGCGACGCAGGAGGAGCTGGAGGCGGCCGCCCGCGCCGCGAACATCCACGCGACGATCACGTCGTTCCCCGACGGCTACGACACACTGGTCGGCGAGCGCGGCTACCGGCTCTCCGGAGGCGAGAAGCAGCGGCTCGCGATCGCGCGCGTCCTGCTGAAGGACCCGGCGGTCCTCATCCTCGACGAGGCGACCAGCGCCCTCGACACCGTCTCGGAGCGGATCGTCCAGACCGCGCTCGACGACGCCGCCCGCGGCCGCACCACCATCGCGATCGCCCACCGGCTCTCGACCATCGTGTCGGCCGACGTCATCCACGTCGTCGAGGGCGGCCGGATCGTCGAATCGGGCACCCACCGCGAATTGCTCGGCCTCGGCGGCCTCTACGCCTCGCTCTACGCACAGCAGACGGAGTCGGCCCTCCAGGGCTGAGCCGCGGATCGGCGGCCGGACTCCGCGGGGCTACTCGCAGCCGACGCCGTCTGAGTCGCCGGGCCCCGTGCACGGCGTCGGCGGAGAGCACGTGCCACTCCCCGGTGGGGGAGGCGCACCAGTCTCAGCCGATGTCGCGCGCGCCGGAGGCGGTCACTCCACCGGCCGGTCCTCGAGCATCTGCTCCATCAGCGAGATCTCGGCCTCCTGGGCCTTCACGACGGAGGAGGCGAAGTCGGTGGCGACCGTCACGCGGCTCCGGGCGAGCAGCGCCTCGGCCATGTCGATCGCGCCGCGGTGGTGGGCGATCATCAGCTCGAGGAACATCCGGTCGAAGTCGCGGCCCGACGCGCTGCTGAGGGCGGTGATCTGGTCCGGTGTCGCGAGACCGGGCATGCTCGCGGGCACGACGCCGTCCTCGGTCCCCATCCCCATCGACGAGTGCTCGTCGGCGGCTCCGGCCAGGGTCGGCCGGCCCATCCAGGTCATCGAGGGCTCCGGAGCAGCCTGCGGCAGGCCCCACGAGTTCAGCCAGCCGAAGAGCTGCCCGGCCTGCTGCTGCTGGGTGAGCAGGATGTCCTTCGAGACGGTGAGGACCTCGTCGTCGGCGCTGCGCTCGCGGGCGATCATCGCCAGCTCGGCGCCCTGCAGGTGGTGCACCTGCATGTCGCGCGCGAAGCCCGCTTCGGCGCTGGCGCTCGAGGGCGTCGCGGCGGAGGCGAACGGAGCGAGCGCGCCGAAGAGGTAGCCGCCGGCCGCCCCGAGGAGGAGCGCGACCACGGCGACCGCGGCGACGAGGATCCGGCCCCTACTGCTTGCCGGGCGCATCGATCCCTCCGGTGCAGGGGGCGCCGGGCTCCGGAGCGCTCGAGGACTGCCAGAAGCGCTCGACGAAGGCGTCGATGCGGGGGTCCTCGGGCGAGTCGATCGCGACCTGGGCGTCCCAGGCGCTCAGCACGATGGGCGACTCGAGGCCCTCGTAGGGCGAGACGACGGAGTAGGTGTCGGGCATCGCGGCGATCAGCGCGTCGACCTCGCTCTGCGGGAGCTCGGGGTCGTAGGTGGCCCAGACGGCGCCGTGCTCGAGGTCGTGCACCGCGTTCTCGTTCGGGACGGGCTCGTCGTAGACGCCGCAGTTCATCCACACGGCGTTGTGCGGGCCGCCCGCCGGCGGGGTCTGCGGGTAGTCGACGGCGCCGGCGACGTGGGTGGCGTCGTTGTCGAAGGTCTGCAGGCCGTCGATCTCGCGCGCCTCGACGATCTGCTGGTTCCCGAAGACGGTGACCGCGACGATCCCGCCGACAGCGAGGACGGCCAGGGCCGACAGCGACCAGATCCAGATGCGGGAGCCGCGCTTGCGGCGGTCCTGCTCGCGCTTGTAGGCCTCGAGCTTCTCCTGTCGGGCGCGGTTCTTGGCGGACATCGTGTCTTTGGGCACGGCGGCGTCTCTCGTTCTGAGGGCGGAAGGCGCCTGTGGCGGGCGCAGGCGCCTGAGAGGCGCTCTCAGAGGATAACGAGCGAGGCTTCGGATCGGATCAATGCGCGGTCAGGGGGATCTCGATGCGCCCGCGGAGCGGGCCGCTCGATCAGCGGGAGAGGAGGCCGCGGAGGAGTGGGACGGTGCGCCGCCGCTCCGCTCAAGGGGCGAAGGTGAGCCAGAGCAGCAGGCCGTTCAGGACGATGAGGAAGACGGCGGCCAGGGCGGCGGCGAGGGTGGTGAACCAGCGGTTCGTCTGGTCGCCCATCAGGCGGCGGTCGCGGGTCAGGATCACGAGCGGCACGAGCGCGAAGGGGATGCCGAACGACAGGACCACCTGGCTGAGCACCAGCGCGCGCGTCGGGTCAAAGCCGATCGCGAGCACCAGGAGCGCCGGGATCAGCGTGACCAGACGACGGGCGACGAGCGGCACCCGCACCTGAAGCAGACCGTGCATGATCTCGGCTCCCGCGTACGCGCCGACCGAGGTCGAGGCGAGGCCGGAGGCGAGCAGGCCGACGGCGAACAGGGTCGCGACCACCGGTCCGAGCGCCGCCCCGATGGCCGCGTGGGCGCCCTCGAGGCTGTCGGTCCCGGCGACTCCCGCGAGGGAGTGCGCGGCGAGGAGCAGGATCGCGAGGTTCACGGTGCCGGCGATGGCGAGCGCGATCGTCACGTCGATCCGGGTGGCGACCAGGATCCTCCGGCGCGCGCCGACGCCCTCGACGTGGCCGAAGCGGTCGCGGGCGAGCGCGGAGTGGGCGTAGATCGCGTGGGGCATGACGGTCGCGCCGAGGATCGAGGCGGCGAGCAGCACCGACTCCGAGCCCTCGAAGCGCGGCACGAGACCGGCGACGGTCGCGCCCGCGTCCGGCGGATCGACGACCACGCCGACCGTGAAGCCGACGGCGATCAGCACCATCAGCGCCGTGATCACCCGCTCGAACGGCTGCGCCCCGCCCCGCGTCTGCACGAGCAGCAGCACCAGCGAGACCGCGCCGGTGACCACGCCGCCGGCCAGCAGCGGCAGTCCGAAGAGCAGGTTCAGCGCGATCGCGCCGCCGATCACCTCGGCCAGGTCGGTCGCCATCGCGACCGTCTCGGCCTGCAGCCAGTAGGCCCGGCGGCCCCAGCGGCCGCGCAGGCGGTCGCCGAGCAGCTCGGGGAGGCTGCGGCCGGTCATCAGGCCGAGCTTCGCCGAGAGGTACTGGATGAGCCAGGCCATCAGGTTGCCGAGCACCACCACCCAGACCAGGAGGTAGCCGAACCGGGCGCCGGCCGTCATGTTGCTGGCGACGTTGCCCGGGTCGAGGTAGGCGACTCCGGCGACCAGCGCCGGGCCGAGCAGGCGGAGGAGGTGGATGTCGGCCGGACGCCGCGGCGGTGCGGCGATCGGTGAGGTCATTCGGGGTCCGTTCCGGGTCGACCGCGGCGCTCGCGGACCCCCACGATAGGGCACCGGCGCGACCGGCGGCACTCCCCTCCCGAGACCGCTCCCTGTGCCTCCGCCCACCCCCGTCACACGCCCGCAGCCGGTTGCTACGCTGGCGGGATGAGCCTGGATCGCGCCCTTCCCGCACGCCCGGAGACCGGGATGGCCTACGCCGATTCGGTGCTCGACCTCATCGGCGACACCCCGCTGGTGAAGCTGGGTCCGGTCGCGGCGGGCGTGCAGGCGACCGTGCTGGTCAAGGTCGAGTACCTGAACCCCGGCGGCTCGTCGAAGGACCGCATCGCGACCCGCATCATCGACGCCGCCGAGCGCGACGGGCTGCTGGAGCCCGGCGGCACCATCGTGGAGCCGACCAGCGGCAACACCGGCATCGGCCTCGCCCTCGTCGCGCAGCAGCGCGGCTACCGCTGCGTGTTCGTGCTGCCGGACAAGGTGGGGGAGGACAAGCGCAACGTCCTCACCGCCTACGGGGCCGAGATCGTCGTGACGCCGACGGCCGTCGCTCCGGAGGACCCCGCCTCCTACTACTCCGTCTCGGACCGCCTCGCCCGCGAGATCCCCGGCGCCTTCAAGCCCAACCAGTACGCGAACCTCAACGGACCGCTCAGCCACTACGAGACCACGGGCCCCGAGATCTGGCGCGACACCGCCGGCCGGCTCACCCACTTCGTCGCGGGAGTCGGCACGGGCGGCACCATCAGCGGCGCCGGCCGCTACCTCAAGGAGGTGTCGGAGGGCCGCGTGCAGATCGTCGGCGCCGACCCCGAGGGCTCCGTCTACTCGGGCGGCGGCGGTCGCCCGTACCTGACCGAGGGCGTCGGCGAGGACTTCTGGCCGAGCGCGTACGACCCGAGCGTGGTCGACCGGATCATCGCCTCCAGCGACGCCGAGTCGTTCGCGATGACCCGCCGCCTCGCCCGCGAGGAGGGGCTGCTCGTCGGCGGATCGAGCGGGCTCGCCGTCTCCGTCGCGCTCAAGGCAGCCGCCGGTCTCGGGCCGGACGACGTGGTCGTCGTGCTCCTGCCGGACGGCGGGCGCGGCTACCTCGGCAAGATCTTCAACGACCGCTGGATGCGCTCCTACGGCTTCCTCGAGATGCGCGACGAAGGCACCGTCCGCGACGTGCTCCGCGCGAGGGCGGCGAGCGGGCAGGCCGACCTCCCGGCGCTCGTGCACGCGCACCCGACCGACACGATCCGCGACGCGATCGGCATCATGACCGAGTACGGCGTCTCGCAGCTCCCGGTGCTGACCGCCGAGCCGCCGGTCGTGATGGGCGAGGTCGTCGGAGCCGTCGACGAGCGCGAGCTGCTCGACCGCGTCTTCGCCGGATCCGCCTCGATGAACGACCCGCTCGGCGACTGCGTGGGCGACGCGCTCGCGCTGATCGGGCTCGGCGAGAGCATCACCGCCGCCCGCGCCGCGCTCACCGAGCACAGCGCCCTCCTCGTCACCGACGAGGGCAAGCCCGTCGCGGTGATCACCCGACAGGACCTCCTCACCTACGCCACGGCCTGACGGCCGCCGCCTCCGCACCTCCGACCCAGGGAGCCCGCACCATGCCCAAGAAGCAGCACTTCGACACCCGCGCCATCCACGCCGGCCAGGAGTTCGATCCGACCACCGGCGCGGTCGTGCCGCCCGTCTACATGACCTCCACGTTCGTCCAGGACGGCATCGGCGGTCTCCGGGGCGGCTACGAGTACGCCCGCTCGGCGAACCCGACGCGCGACTCGCTCCAGGAGCTCATCGCCTCGCTCGAGGGTGCGGACGTCGCCTACTCCTTCTCCTCCGGCCTCGCGGCCGAGGACACCCTGCTGCGCGCCGCCCTCGCGCCCGGCGACCACGTCGTCCTGGGCAACGACGCGTACGGCGGCAGCCACCGCCTGATCGACCGGGTGCACAGCGCCTGGGGCGTGCGCAACACGGCCGTCGACATGTCGAACCTCCGCGAGGTGCAGCGGGCGATCGTCCCCGGCGAGACGAAGATGCTCTGGGTCGAGACCCCGTCGAACCCGCTGATGACCATCAGCGACATCGCCGAGCTCGCCGACCTGGCCCACGCGCACGATCTGATCGTCGTCGTCGACAACACCTTCGCCTCGTCCGCCCTGCAGCAGCCGCTGGCCCTCGGTGCCGACGTGGTCGTGCACTCGACCACGAAGTACCTCGGCGGCCACTCGGACGTCGTCGGCGGCGCGCTCGCCCTGCGCTCGGGGCCGCTGGCCGAGAAGATCGCGTTCCTGCAGTTCGCGGTCGGAGCGATCTCGGGCCCGATGGACGCGTGGCTCACGGTCCGCGGCATCAAGACCCTCGGGGTGCGGATGGAGCGCCACTCCGTCAACGCGCAGGCGGTCGCCGAGTTCCTCGTCGAGCACCCGGCGGTGACGGCCGTGCACTACCCGGGCCTGCCCTCGCACCCCGGCCACGAGCTGGCGAAGCGCCAGATGTCGCGGTTCGGCGGGATGCTCTCGCTCGAGCTCGCGACGCCGCGCGCGGCCCGGAAGTTCGCCGAGTCGACCGAGCTGTTCCAGCTCGCGGAGTCACTGGGCGGCGTCGAGTCGCTGATCGGCTACCCGAGCGAGATGACGCACGCGTCGGTGAAGGGCACGCCGCTGGAGGTCTCGGAGTCGCTGGTGCGCCTCTCGGTGGGCCTCGAGGACTCGTCCGACCTGATCGCGGACCTGTCGGCGGCGCTGCCGAAGAAGTAGAGGCGGGAACGCCGCCCCGCGGGGCGGCATCTCGATGGTGCGCCCGATCCGGCCCCTGACAGGATCGGGCGCATGACCTCCTCGCGCCGCTTCGTCGACCTCAGCCACACCGTCGCGGACGGGCTGGTGACCTACCCGGGCCTGCCCGCTCCGCGCATCCGGCCGCACCTCACTCGTGAGGCGTCCCGCGCCTCCTACGCGCCCGGCACCGAGTTCGCGATGGACGTCATCGAGATGATCGGCAACACGGGCACCTACCTCGACAGCCCGTTCCACCGCTACGAGGGCGGAGCCGATCTCGCCGCTCTTCCGCTCGAGACGCTGGTCGATCTGCCTGCCGTCGTGGTCGACGCGACCGGAGCCACCGGACGGGGCATCGGCGCGGACGCGGTCGCCGGACTCGACGTCCGCGGTGCCGCCGTCCTCCTCCGCACCGGATGGGACGCGCACTTCGCCACGCCCGGGTACGGCAGGGGCGCCCCCTTCCTCAGCGGCGAGGCGGCGGAGGCGCTCGTCGCCGCCGGTGCGGTGCTGGTCGGCATCGACTCGGTGAACATCGACGACACGGAGTCGGGCGGATCGCGGCCCGCGCACTCGGCCCTCCTCGCCGCGGGAGTGCACGTCGTCGAGCACCTCACCGGCCTCGGCGGGCTGCCGGCGACAGGGGCGCGCTTCACCGCCGTGCCGCCGAAGGTGCGGGGCTTCGGGACCTTCCCGGTGCGGGCCTTCGCGGTCGTCGACGAGCCCTGACCGGCGCAGGGCCCCCGGGCGCCTCCGGCTAACCTGGACCGATGCATCCCGCTCTCGCCGCCGTCGGCCGGCGCGTCCGGCCCCGCACGCGCCTCGCGGCGCTGGGCCGTCGTGTCCGCCCCCGCACGCGGCTGCGCTCCGCGGCCCGGGTCGTCCGCTCCGCCCCTCAGCGCCTCTCGGAGCGCCGCGCCGCCGTGATCGCCGCCCGGCCGATCGACCACCCCTCGCCCGCGCTCCGGCGCGAGCTGCTGCTGCTCGATCTGGCCAACCGCTTCTCCCGCCGCTCCGCGGTCGATCCGGCGGGCGAGGTCGTGGTGACGATGACCACGCACGGCGAGCGGCTGCAGCGGGTCCACGTGGCGCTCGAGTCCATCGCCCGCGGCGACGCGCGGCCCGCGCGCCTGGTGCTCTGGCTCGACGACCCGGCCCTGCACGCCGACCTGCCCGCGCCGCTGCGACGCCTCCGCCGCCGCGGCGTCGAGATCCGCCTGGTCGACGGCTACCGCGTGCACACGAAGTACTACCCGCACCTGCTCTCGGGCCGGGCGGGGGAGCGCGACCTCGTCACCTCCGACGACGACATCGTGTACCCGCGCACCTGGCTGAGGGGCCTGCTCGACGCCCGCTCGCGCTACCCACGCGAGACCGTGCTCTGCTACCGCGCCCACCGGGTGGGGATCGTCGACGGCGCCGTGGCTCCGTACACGAGCTGGACGCCGGTCGCCGACACGCGCGCGTCGACCGATGTCTTCGGCACCTCCGTCTCCGGGCAGCTGCTGCCCGCCCCGCTCCTCGGCGAGATCGCCGCGCACGGGGAGGCGTTCCGCGAGATCGCCCCGGACGCCGACGACATCTGGCTGCACGTGCGCGCGGTCGACGCCGGTTACCGGATCGCGCAGATCGAGCCCCGGGCCCAGCTGTTCCCGTTCGTGCCGCGCACGCAGCAGTCCGGGCTCTACCTCGTCAACTACTGGGACGGCGGCAATGACCGCCAGGCCCGCGCGGCCTACACGCCCGAGGTGACGGCGCGGATCGCGGCGGACGCCTCCGCGAGAGGGGAGGTGCGCTGATGCGCCTGCTGTTCGTGAGCAACCTCTATCCGCCCCAGGTGCTCGGCGGATACGAGATGACCTGTGCGCGCGTCGCGGAGGCGATGGCGGCCCGCGGCCACACCGTGCGCGTGCTGACCACGCCGACCTACCTGCCGCCGGAGCCCTCGGGCGTCGAGGTGCACCGCACGTTGAGCCTGCGCACCTACTTCCCGCTGCCGCAGACCGGCGGCGAGATCGCTCAGCTGCTGCACCACGAGAGCGCCGTCTCGCGGTTCGAGAACACCCGCATCCTGCTCGAGGAGCTGCGCGACTTCGCGCCGACCCACGTGGTGGCCTTCAACCTGCTCGGGATCGGCGGCCTCGCGCTGATCGACCTGCTGCGGGCGGTGGAGGCCCCGTGGATGTGGAACCTCGGCGACCGCATCCCGAACGCCCTGGTCGACGGGCTGCCCGAGCGCGTGCTCCGCGTCTACGGCGCCCAGGCCCCCGACCACTTCGACCGCGGCGAGATCGTCGCGGTCAGCCGCTCCCTCGTCGACGCGATCGAGGCCGGCGGGCTGAGCCTGGGCGAGGTCGAGGTGATCGGGCGGGGAGTGTCCGTTCCCCCCGACACCGCGGAGCCGCGGCGCTACCGCGAGGGCGGGACCACCCGGTTCACGTTCGCCGCGTCGCTGGGCGAGCACAAGGGCGTCGGGCTGGTGCTGGAGGCGGCGGCGTCTCTCGCGGAGGAGACCCGCGACTTCCGTGTGGACCTCTACGGCGACGGAGACGTGGACGGCTGGCGCGCCCGGGCGGACGAGGCGGGCCTGGACGGCCTGGTCGAGTTCCACGGACCGACGCCCCACGCCGAGGTGCTCGCCGCGCACGGCCGCGCCGACGCGTTCCTCTTCCCGACCTGGGCCGGAGAGGCGTTCGGCGTCGCGCCGGTCGAGGCGGCCGCGGCGGGCGCCGTGCCGATCGTGACGGCGGCCAGCGGAGTAGCGGAGTTCCTCATCGACGGCGTCGACTGCATCAAGATCACCCGCTCCGCCCCGGCGCTCCTCGAGGCGATGCGGGACGTGGCGAGCGGGGCGGTGGACCTCGAGGCGCTCGGCCGGCGGGGCCGGGCCGCGGCGCGCGGACCGCTCTCGTTCGAGCGCTCCGTCGAGCTGATCGAGGCCTCGCTCGAGCGCCGCTCCCGGCCGGGCCTCGCCGACCGCCTCGCCGACACCACCCTCGAGGCCGACATCATGGACAAGGATCTGCGGGCGATGGACGTGCTCCACCGCCGCTTCTCCGGACGGGACCACGACGATGACCACTGACCACGACTTCCTCCAGGACCCCGGCTCGGCGCCCACCCGGCTCGGCCGCGGCGGCGTCGTGCTCCGCGACGCCGTGCACCGGCTGGTCGCCCCCTGGTTCGAGCAGGCGCGGCTGCGCACGGAGGAGCTGCGCGCCGAGACGGCGGCCCTGCGCGACGAGGTGGCCGGGCTCCGCGGCGAGCTGAGCGCGGTGCAGGGCGACGTCTCCGTGCTGCGCGACGAGTCGGCGGGCCTCCGGGAGGCGCTGGACGAGCTCAGCGCGTCGGTCGCGGCCGACCGAGCCTCGTCCGAGGCGGCGGGTGCGGCGGCCGCCGAGCAGGCCGCCGACACCGCGGCGGCTCTCGACGAGCGCGTCCGCGGGGCCGAGCTCGAACTGCGGGCGGTCACCCGGCGCCTCGCGGAGGCGCTCGACCGCTGAGGCGGCGAGGCCCGGTCCTCGCGGCGATCAGGCGGGGACCGCCGTCCGCGCGAGCAGCTCGGCGATACGACCGGTGCAGCCGCCGCAGCCCGTGCCGGCGCGGGTCGCCCGCCCGACGCAGGCGACCGTCCCGTGTCCCGCCGCAGCCGCATCGGTGATCACCGCCGCCGTCACGCCGTTGCACCAGCAGACCGTGGCATCGGGGGCGAACGGATCGCCGGTCGCCGCGGCGCCCGCATCCGGGGCGTCCAGACGCAGGAGGCTCGACCGGTCCGCCGGCAGCTCCGAGCCCCGCTCGAAGAGGAGGCTGAGCTCGGCGCCGACCCGGGGCAGACCCACCGAGACGAACCCGCGCAGCACTCCTCCTGCGGTCACGAGCTTGGCGTAGCCGCCGCGGGAGGGGTCAGCCCACAGCGTCACCTCGAGGTGCTCCTCGCCCGGGCGGTGCGGGTCCCACGGCTCCGGAGCCACGTCGCCTCCTGCCACGAGGTCGACGCCCTCGGCCTTCAGCATCACGACCGCCGGTCGGGCGTCGGGGACGCGCTCCTCGCCGCAGCGGCCCTCCGCCTCCGCCCGGATCCGTGCTGCGAGCCGGTCCGCCTGCTCCCATCCCGGACCGATCAGTCCGCTCGGTCCGCCGGGCACGCGGCCGTCGGGCAGGGCCGAGCCGCGGGGGGCGACGTGCGCGCAGTCGCCGATCGCGAAGACGTCCGGGTCGCTCCAGCTGCGCAGCTGCTCATCGACCAGGATCCCGGTCGAGACGGCGAGCTCCGCGCCCGCGGCCAGCTCGACCCGCGCACCGACACCGCACGAGAGCACCAGCAGATCCCCCTCGATCTGCTTGCCGTCAGCGCAGACGAGCGCCTGGAAGTGCGCACGGCCGCGGTCGTCGTGCGCGAGCAGGACGCTCTCGGACCGGGCGTGCGCCACCATCTCGACGCCGGCCGCGCGGGCGGCCGCGGCCAGCATCCGGCCCCCGCCCGTGTCGAGATTGCGGGCCATCGGGATGTCGCCGTGGAAGACCACCACCACCTGCGCGCCCTGCTCGGCGGCCGCGAGGGCGAACTCGATCCCGAGCACTCCCGCCCCGAGCACGACGAGGCGCGCGCCGGAGCGCACGGACTCGCGGACCACCCGGGCGTCGGCCAGGTCGCGCAGCGCCACCACCCGCTCCGGGAGGGGCCGGGAGCCCGCGTCGAGCGACTCCGGATCGGCGGCGCGCACCGTCCGCTCGCGTCGGGACCGCTCCATCCCGGCGAGGGTCGGCACGTTCGCCCGGGCGCCGGTGGCCAGGACGAGGCGGTCGTAGGGCAGCCGCTCGCCGTCGTGCAGCCGCACGACGTTCCGCGCGCGGTCGATCCCCACGACGGCCGCTCCCAGGCGCAGGACGACGCCCGCCGCCTCCGCCGCCGTCCGGTCGCCGAGGTCGAGGCGCTCGCGGGTCGCCCGGCCGACGGCGTACTCCGCGAGCAGGACACGGTTGTACGGGTCGTCGCTCTCGGCGCCGACCACCGTCAGCGCGACCAGACCGGCCCGCACGGCCGGCAGCAGCTCCTCGACGAAGCGCGAGCCGACGGGGCCATAGCCGATCAGGACGATCCGCTCGGGAGGTGTCTCAGGCATGTGCCGTCCCTTCCGCGCGGACCCAGACCCGCGTGCGCTTGAACTCGGGCATCGACGACACCGGGTCCACGACGGCCTCGGTGAGGAGGTTCGCGCACTGCTCACCCGCGTAGTGGAAGGGCAGGAACACCGTGTCGTGGCGGATGTCCGCGGTGACGCTCGCGCGGGCGCGGACCACGCCGCGCGCGTTCCCGATCGCCACAGGTGCTCCGTCGCGGACGCCGAGCCGGGAGGCGGTCGCCGGGTGGATCTCGAGCCGAGCCTCGGGGCGGGCCGCATCGAGCTCCGCGACCCGCCGGGTCTGGGTGCCCGACTGGTACTGCTGGAGGTAGCGGCCGGTCACGAGGGTCAGCTCCTCGCCGCGGTCCACGACGACGGGGACGGCGGGAATGACGGCGACCAGGCGCGCCCGGCCGTCGGGGTGCCCGAAGCGCTCAGCGAAGAGGCGCGGCGTCCCCGTGCCGCCCGCTGGGTAGGGCCAGTGGGCGGCGATCCCGGTGTCGAGCAGGGCGTGCGAGAGGCCGGAGTAGTCGGCCACGCCTCCCGCGGACGCGCGGGCCAGCTCGTCGAACACCTCCGAGGGGACCGCCGACCAGCTCGAGGGGGCGTCGAGACGGCGCGCCAGCTCTCTCATGATCCAGAGCTCGCTGCGCACTCCTGCCGGCGGGTCGATCGCCCGGCGGCGGCGGAGCACCCGGCCCTCGAGCGAGGTCATCGTGCCCTCCTCCTCCGCCCACTGCGGCACCGGGAGCACCACATCGGCCAGCGCGGCGGTCTCGGAGAGGAAGAAGTCGCAGACGACCAGCGTGTCCAGGGCCTCGAGCCCGGCGCGGACGGCGTCGGCGTCCGGGGCCGAGACGACCACGTTGGAGCCGTGCACCAGCAGGCAGTGCACGGAGCGTCCGAGCTCGGCGAGCAGGGCGGTGGCGGGCAGCCCTGGGCCCGGGATCGATTCGGGCGTCACGTCCCAGACGGCGGCGACGTGGCGCCGCGCCTCCGGATCGCGGATGGAGCGGTACCCCGGGAGCTGATCGGCCTTCTGTCCGTGCTCGCGTCCGCCCTGGCCGTTGCCCTGACCGGTGAGCGTGCCGTACCCCGACCCCTCGCGACCCACCAGGCCGAGCACGAGAGCGAGGTTGATCGCGGCGGTCGCGGTGTCGGTGCCGTCGACGTGCTGCTCGACCCCGCGGCCGGTCAGCACGAACGACCGCCCCGCGGCGAGCCGGCGCGCGAGGGAGCGGAGGAGCGTGGTCGGCACGCCCGTGACCGCGGACGTGCGCTCCGGCCACCACGCCGAGACGCTGCGGCGCACCGCCTCGGCGCCGGTCGTGCGCGCGGCGAGGTAGGCGGTGTCGGCGAGGCCCTCGGCGAAGACCAGGTGGATCAGCCCGAGCAGGAGCGGCAGATCCGTCCCGGGAGCGGGCTGCAGATGCGTGCCGGCGCCGTCCTCCGTCAGCCGCGCGGTGGCCGAGCGGCGCGGGTCGACGACCACCAGGCCGCCCCGCGAGCGGGCACCGGCGAAGTGGGCGAGCAGCGGCGGCATCGTCGCGGCGACGTTCGAGCCCAGGAGCAGGATCGTGTCGGCGTCGTCGAGGTCGGACACCGGGAACGGCAGTCCGCGATCGACGCCGAAGGCGCGGTTGCCGGCCGCCGCGGCCGAGGACATGCAGAAGCGGCCGTTGTAGTCGATCCGGGAGGTGCCGAGAGCGATTCGAGCGAACTTCCCGAGCTGGTAGGCCTTCTCATTGGTGAGGCCCCCGCCGCCGAAGACGGCCACCGCGTCGGCGCCGTGCCGCGCCCGGACGCCGCGCACCGCCGCGGCGACCGCGTCGAGCGCCTCCTCCCACGACGCCTCCGCGAGGACGCCGTCGGCGCCGCGCAGCAGCGGGGAGACCAGTCGCTGTCCGCTCGCCAGCAGCTCGACGGAGGTCCAGCCCTTGGCGCAGAGCCCGCCCCGGTTCGTCGGGAACTCCCTCCCCTCGACCGCCAGGGGCACGGGGCCCGCCGCGGGTGTCAGCGTCATCGCGCACTGCAGGGCGCAGTACGGGCAGTGGGAGTCGGTCGGGGCGGGTGCGCTCATCGTCAGATCCGGGTCCCCGTCTTCGCGGCGAGGCGGAGGTAGACGCCGGCCGTGATCGCGAGCATCACCGCGTAGGCGCCGACGAACCAGCCCAGCGCCGTGGTGTAGTCGCCGAACTCGGTCTTGGAGAAGCCGAGCAGCTGGGGGATCACGAAGCCGCCGTAGGCGCCGATCGCCGAGATCAGGCCGAGCGCCGCGGCGGACGTGCGCTGGGCGCCGATGCCGTCGTCGCCGCGCTGGCGGGCGCGGAGGGCGAACACCGTGGGGATCATGCGGTAGGTCGCGCCGTTGCCGATACCGGCCGCCGAGAAGAGCACGAGGAAGCAGGCGAGGAAGAGCCAGAAGCTGCCGAGCGGCAGTGTCGCGATCACGCCGAGGATCCCGGCGCCCATGGCGACGAAGGCGAGGACCGTGACAGGCGCTCCGCCGAAGCGGTCGGCCAGACGGCCGCCGGAGGGGCGGGACAGCGAGCCCACCAGGGAGCCGAGGAACGCGAGGCCGACCGTCGCCGAGCCGACGGCGAAGCCGGAGAACTCGGGGAAGGTGTCGGCGATGAGCTTCGGGAACACGCCGGCGAATCCGATGAAGGACCCGAAGGTGCCGATGTAGAGCACGGCCAGCAGCCAGAGGTGCGGCTCGCGGAGCGCGGCGAGGGAGGCGGCGACGTCGGACTTCGCGGTCGAGAGGTTGTCCATGCGCTTGGCGGCGCCGATCATCGCCACGACGATCAGGGGGACCCAGAGGAAGCCGGCGATCGGCAGGTTCAGCGTGGCCGCGGCGCCGACGGTGATCGCGATCGGCACGACGAGCTGCGCGACGGAGGCGCCCAGGTTGCCGCCCGCGGCGTTGAGCCCCAGAGCCCAGCCCTTCTGCGCGTGCGGGTAGAAGAAGGTGATGTTCGCCATCGAGCTGGCGAAGTTGCCGCCGCCGAAGCCGGCGAGCGCGGCCACCAGGAGCATGACGCCGAACGGGGTCTCCGGATTCGAGACCGCGATGCCGAGTCCGACGCTCGGGATCAGCAGGAGGCCCGCCGACACGATCGTCCAGTTGCGGCCGCCGAAGCGGGGGACCATGAACGTGTACGGGATCCGCAGGGTGGCGCCGACGAGGCTCGGCATCGAGATGAGCCAGAAGATCTGCCCGGTGTCGAAGGCGAACCCGGCCGCCGGCAGCGAGACGACGACGACCGACCAGAGCTGCCAGACGACGAAGCCGAGGAACTCGGCGAAGATCGACCACCTCAGATTGCGAGCGGCGACGGAGCGTCCCTCCGCCTCCCACTGGGCGGGGTCCTCGGGGTTCCAGCCGTCGATCCAGCGGCCCGGCCGTCGGATGATGCCGGTGGATGTGGCGGCGGTCGTGGGGACGGTGGTCGGGGGTGCAGCAGTCATCGTGGTCCTCCGGAGGGTGGGCGGCGCGCGCGAGGGCGCGCTCGGGACGGGGAGGTGGAGCGGTGGTGGTGCGGGGAGGAGGCGTCAGGCGTTGCGCCCGAACAGCTCCGAGACGATGTCGACCAGCTCGCGGGCGGGCGGATCGACGGCGGTGAGGAGGGGAGCGGAGGCGAGGTCGGCCCCCGCGGAGGCGGCCAGGCCGGCGAAGTAGCCGGGCGCGAGCAGGTAGGTGGCGACCACGACGCGCGCGCCGGGGTGGGCGGCGCGCTCGGCGGCGACCGCCTCCGCGATCCGCGGCTCGGCGGCCGAGATGAACGAGGTGCTCACCTCGCGGCCGAGCTCGGCGGCGAGGAGGCGGCCGGTGGTCCAGCAGTCCGCGACGGCACCGGCGTCGCTCGAGCCGGCAGCGGCGAGCACGACGCGGTCGCCGTCGTCGAGCCCTGCCTCGTGGAGCCGGCGGGCGAGCACGCGCGCCAGGCGGGGATCGGGTCCGAGCGCGCCCGAGACCCGCACCGGCCGCTCCGCCTCCGCCGCGGCCTCGGCGAGGTCGACGTGCACGTGGTAGCCGGCCGAGAGCAGCAGCGGCACGACCACCGCCGGCCGGCCCGGCTCGAGAGAACCCAGGGTCGCGGGGACGTCGGGCTGCTGCACGTCGACGAAGGAGTCGAGCACGTCCAGCGCCGGGTTGGCCCGGCGGACCGCCTCGACCAGCGCGGCGACGGCACGCCTCCCGTCGTCGTCGGAGGTCCCGTGGGACGCGGCGACCAGAGCGGTCCGCTGGGCGACCTCGATCGTGCCGTCGCTCTCGCGCACCTGCCAGGTGGCGAGGTGCAGCTCCGCTCGTGTGAAGCAGGCGCCGGTCTCGAGGTCGAAGACGTCCTTGTGCAGGGGGGAGGCGATCGTGGGCCGCTGCACCCCGTCGACCAGACGCGAGCCGACGATGCCGCGTGAGAGCACGGCGGCGCCGGTCGCGGGGTCGAGGTTCGAGACGGCCCGCACCCGCCCGTCGGGCAGGAGGAACAGGGCGAGCTGCACACCGCCGACCAGGGCGGCCTCGCCCCAGAGCGGCTCGAGGTCGCCGACGGCGCAGACCGGCACCCAGGTGGTGGCGGTCGCGGGGGCGAGCCGATCGAGGAGGGTCATCGCTGCGCCTTCTTCCTGCGGGTGGGCCACCGCATCCGGTCGGACGCGATGAGGCAACGGTAGGGATCGCGCGTTTCGTGCGAGCACGCCTCCGGTGTCACGGGCGTAACGAAGCCCTCACGGCCTGCGGCGCTCGCCGAGAGGCGCGCGTCACACGCTGTTACACAGGGGCAACGGCGGGGAAACGGGCCGTCCCTACGGTGGACGTCATGACTCCTGGAGCGAACCCCGCCGCCCGGCCCCGACGCGTGCTCGTCGTCGGAGCGGGACCCGCCGCGCACCGCCTGGTCGACGCGCTCGTCGCCCGGGCAGGCGACGAGGCGCTGGAGATCACCGTCCTCGGCGAGGAGGTGCACCGTCCCTACGACCGCGTCGCACTCTCGAAGCGCCTCGACGGCGAGCACGACCTGACTCTGGGCGACGGCGCTCTGTGGGAGTCGGCGCGGCTGATCACCTCCTCCCGTGTCGTCGCGATCGATCCCGACCGCCTGCGCGTCGAGCTCGCGGACGGCCGCTCCCTCGAGGGCGACGAGATCGTCCTGGCGACGGGCTCCTCCGCCACGGTCCCGCCGATCGAGGGCGCCGAGCACGGCCGCGTCTACCGCACGCTCGAGGACGTGGACGGGCTCGTCGCCGAGCTCGCCGCGTTCCGCGCCCGGCGCGGCCGCCCCGCGATCGTGGTCGTGGTCGGCGGCGGTCTGCTCGGCCTCGAGGCGGCGGGAGGCGCTCACCGTCTCGGTGCGCGCACCGCCCTCGTCCACTCCGGCCGCTGGCTGATGAGCGCGCAGCTCGACGAAGGCGCCGGGCAGGCCCTCGGCCGCATCATCTCGGCGCAGGGGATCGCGCTGCACCTCGGCAACCGGCCCACCGCGATCCTCACCTCGCCGACAGGGACGGTGCTCGGCGTCACGCTGACCGACGGCAGCAGCATCAGCGCCGATCTCGTGGTCTTCTCCATCGGGATCACGGCGCGCGACGAGCTCGCCCGGGCGGCCGGGATCGAGGTCGCACCGCGCGGAGGCGTGGTCGTCGACGAGGCCTGCCGCACCAGCAGGGCGGGAGTCTGGGCCATCGGCGAGGTCGCCGCGATCGACGGCCGCACCGTCGGGCTCGTCGCACCCGCCAACGCGATGGCGGAGGTTGTCGCCGACCGGATCCTCGGCGGCGACGCGACCTTCCCGGGGGTCGACGACGCCACCAAGCTCAAGCTCTCGGGCGTGGAGGTCGCCAGCTTCGGCGACGCCCTCGGCACCACGGAGGGAGCGCTCGAGGTCGTCTACGCCGATCCGGCCCGCGGTCTCTACCAGAAGGTCGTCGTCTCGGACGATGCGCGCACGCTGCTCGGCGGGATGTTCGTCGGCGACGCGGACCCCTACTCCTCCCTCCGCCCGCTGCTGGGGCGCGAGCTGCCGGCCGAGCCCGGCGCCTACCTCGCGGCGGCGGGGGCGGAGGCGCCCTCGGGCGACCTTCCGGACGACGCCCAGGTCTGCTCGTGCAACAACGTCTCGGTCGGCGAGGTCCGCCACGCGATCGGCGAGGGGTGCACCGAGCTGGGGCCGCTCAAGGCCTGCACCCGCGCGGGCACCCAGTGCGGATCGTGCGTGCCCCTGGTGAAGAAGCTGCTCGACACGGAGCTGATCCGTGCGGGCGTCGAGGTCTCCCGCGCCCTCTGCGAGCATGTGGCGCTCAGCCGCAGCGAGCTGTTCGAGTCGGTCCGCATCCTCGGGCTGCACTCGGCCGAGCAGGTGATGGAGCGCTTCGGCTCCGGGCTGGGCTGCGACGTGTGCAAGCCGGTGATCGCCTCCGTCCTCGCCACCCAGACGAACGCCTACATCCTCGACGGCGGCCAGGCGCCGCTGCAGGACACCAACGACCGCGCCCTGGCCAACATGCAGAAGGACGGCACCTACTCCGTCGTCCCGCGGATCCCCGGAGGCGAGATCACGCCGGCGAAGCTCAAGGTGATCGCCGAGGTCGCCGAGCAGTACGGCCTCTACACGAAGATCACCGGCGGGCAGCGGATCGACATGTTCGGCGCCCGCCTCGAGCAGCTGCCCGAGATCTGGCGCCTCCTCGTCGACGCCGGCTTCGAGTCGGGTCAGGCGTACGGCAAGTCGCTGCGCACGGTCAAGTCGTGCGTCGGATCGACCTGGTGCCGCTTCGGAGTCCAGGACGCGGTCGGGATGGCGGTCTTCCTCGAGGAGCGGTACCGGGGTCTCCGCTCGCCGCACAAGTTCAAGCTCGGGGTCAGCGGCTGCGCCCGCGAGTGCGCCGAGGCGCGGGGGAAGGACATCGGCGTCATCGCGAGCGACCTCGGCTGGAACCTCTACGTCGGCGGCAACGGCGGCTACCAGCCGGCGCACGCCCAGCTGCTCGCGCAGGACCTCGACGACGAGACCCTGGTGCGCTACATCGACCGCTACGTCATGTACTACGTGCGCACGGCCGAGCGGCTCCAGCGCACCGCCCGCTGGCAGGAGGAGCTCCCCGGCGGACTCGAGCACGTGCGCGAGGTGGTCTGCGAGGACTCGCTCGGCATCGCCGCCGAGCTGGAGGCCGCCATGGCCACGCACGTCGACACCTACGTCGACGAGTGGGCGGCGACCCTCGCCGATCCCGACCGGCTCCGCCGCTTCCGCTCCTTCGTGAACGCCCCGGACACCGCGGATCCGCGCGTCGCGACCGTGCGCGAGCGCGGGCAGGTCCGGCCCGCCGGCCGGGACGAGAGACCGGACGGACCCGTGCTGGTTGCGGGGCCGAGGATCCCCGTCGGTCCGGCCGGGATCGGATCGGACTCGTGATGCAGCTCTCCCTCGACCTCGCCGGACGCCGTGTGCTCGTGATCGGCACCGCCTCCGGGACCCGCCGCGTGCTCGCCCGCTACCGAGCCGCCGGCGCACTCGTCGAGCGGCACGAGGCGGAGGACGCGCTCACCCCGGCGCCCCCGGCCCTGATCGTGTGGGTGGAGGGGCCGGCGCCGCTCCGAGCAGCGGCGGCCGAGCTCTGCCCCTGGATCGTCGACGAGGACCCCGCGCCGACCCGGCCGGTCGGGCACGTCAGCATCGTCGGCGGCGGCCCCGGCGATCCGGATCTGATGACCCTCGCCGCCCGCCGCGCCCTCCGCGACGCGGACGTGGTGCTCTACGACCGGCTCGGTCCGCACGAGGGCCTGGCCGAGTGGGCGCCCGGCGCCGAGCTGATCGACGTGGGCAAGACGCCGGGTCATCACGCGGTGCCGCAGCACGAGATCGAGCGGCTGATGATCGAGCGGGCCCTCGCAGGTCTGGACGTCGTGCGCCTGAAGGGCGGCGATCCGTTCGTGTTCGGCCGCGGGTCGGAGGAGGTGCGCGCGTGCCGGCTGGCCGGCGTCGGCTCCACGGTCGTCCCCGGAGTGACCAGCGCGATCTCGGTGCCCGCCGCCGCCGGGATCCCGGTCACCCACCGCGAGGTCAGCAGGGCCTTCACCGTGGTCTCGGGCCATGCGCCGTTCAGCGAGCAGGAGCTCGGCCATCTGGCCGGGCTGGGCGGGACGATCGTGGTGCTGATGGGCGTGAACACCCTCCCGCACCTCGTCGCCGGGCTGCAGCGCGCGGGGATGCGCGCCGACACGCCCCTCGCGATCGTCGAGCGGGGCTGGTCGCGCGACCAGCGCACGACGGTCTCGTCGGTCGGCGGAGTGCTCGGCCTGCTCGCCGAGCTGGCACCGCGCTCGCCCGCCGTGATCGTCATCGGCGAGGTGGTCCGGCAGGCCGCGTGCCATGATGCGGGGGACCCCGAGAGCATCGCCCGAGCGGTCGATGCACTGACCGCGTGAGATCTCGAGGGGGCCGAGCATGACCGGCACCGATCCCGACGCCGCCGTGGGGTTCCGACCCGACCAGCTGGACGGCTTCCGCATCGGGGTCACCTCCGACCGCCGCTCCGAGGACCTGATCGCCGCGTTCGAGCGCCGCGGTGCCGCCGTGACGCACGCCCCCACCATCCGAATGCGCGGCGTCGACACCGAGGGCGCGCTCGAGGAGGAGACCCGCGCCATCGTCGCCGCCCGTCCCGACGTGCTCCTCGCCACCACCTCCTACGGCCTGCGGCGCTGGCTCGAGGCCGCGGACGCCGCGGGGATCGAGCTGGCCGACGCG
Organism: Rathayibacter sp. AY1F9; assembly: GCF_002932155.1. NCBI lineage: Bacteria > Bacillati > Actinomycetota > Actinomycetes > Micrococcales > Microbacteriaceae > Rathayibacter > Rathayibacter sp. AY1F9. The sequence goes on from NZ_PSVA01000029.1 coordinate 21,457, forward strand.
CTGTCCTCCGCGCGGATCCTCGTCCGCGGGCCCAAGGCGCGCGGAGCGATCCGTGCGGCGGGTCTCGACGACCACGGGATGAGCGAGCGCGAGACGACCACCTCCCTCGTCGACCTGGCTCTGCGCGAGGGCGTCGCCGGCCGCACGATCGCGGTGCAGCTGCACGGATTCACCGACCCGGCTCAGCTGCAGCGTCTCCGCGACGCCGGCGCCCGGGTGCTCACGGCCGCGCCCTACCGTTGGAGCGTGCACGAGGACTCCGCCCGGGTGCTGCGGCTGATCGACGCGGTCTGCGGAGGGGGCATCGACGCCGTCACCTTCACCAGCGCGCCGGCGGTGGAGGCGCTCTTCACGGTCGCGGAGGCCGCGGGCCGCCTCGACGACCTCCAGGCGGCCTTCCGCGAGACGGTGGTCGCCGCCGCCGTCGGCCCGGTGACCGCAGCACCCCTGGTCGAGGCAGGGATCCTCCCGGTCGTGCCGGACCGGTTCCGGATGGGCGCGCTCATCCGCCTGACCTGCGAGCACCTCGAGCAGGCGTCGCCCCGCATCGAGACGGCCTTCGGCACTCTCGAGCTCCGAGGCCGGCACGCGGTCCTGGCCGGGACCCGGGTGGCGCTGACCCCGGTCGCGCTCGCGCTGTTCCGGACTCTCGTCGCCGCCGAGGGCGCGACCGTCGCGCGTCACGTCCTCGCGGCCTCCGCGCCGGAGGCTCTCGACGACCACGCGGTCGACGTCGCCGTCAGCCGCCTCCGTCAGGCCCTCCCCGAACCGCGGCTCGTGGCGACGGTGATCAAGCGCGGCTACCGGCTCGCGACCCCGCTCTGAGCGGCGGCGCAGTGCGGCTGCGGCCCTCTCCACGCGCGTTCGCGCGGCTCCAGGGGTCGATCGGAGGAGGCCGCGACTCCGCTCGTTCGGCACACGCCGCTCACCACGAGTGGACGCGCGACGGGGGCGACGCGACCGAGGTCGCGGACGGGCGACCGCTCGAGGCCGCGCCGGGCGCGGTGCCACACTGAGCGCGTGGGCAGGCTGAGGGTCGTCGTCGCGCCCGACTCCTTCAAGGGGTCGGCGAGCGCGGTCGAGGTCGCGCGGGCGATCGCCGAGGGCTGGAGCGCTGCGCGCGCGGGGGACGAGATCGTCCTCGCGCCGATGGCCGACGGGGGAGAGGGCACCGTCGAGGCCTTCGCGCTCGCGGTCCCGGGGTCGCTTCGGCGGCCGGTCGTCGTGCCCGGCCCGGACGACCGGCCGGTCCGCGCCTGGTGGCTGCTGCTCCCCGACGGGACAGCCGTCGTCGAGCTCGCCTCCACGAGCGGCATCACGCTGCTCGACCCGCTCCGCCCGCTTACCGCGCACACGCGCGGTTTCGGCCGCGCGATCGCCGCCGCCCTCGACGCGGGGGCGGACGCCCTGCTGCTGGCGATCGGCGGCAGCGCCTCGACCGACGGCGGAGTCGGAGCGCTCCGCGAGCTCGGCGCACGCTTCTCCACCGCCTCCGGCCGCGACCTCGGCGAGGGAGGCGGTGCGCTGCCCGCGCTCGCCGCCGCCGACCTCCGCGCGCTGCGTCCTCTGCCGCCCGGAGGCGCGGTCGTGCTCAGCGACGTCGCGACCCCGCTGCTCGGCGACTCCGGGGCGGCCCGCGTCTTCGGACCGCAGAAGGGGGCCGGCCCCGAGGACGTCCTCCTCCTCGAGAGCGGCCTCCGCCGTCTCGCTGCGCACCTGGACGCGGATCCCGATGCGCCGGGCTCCGGGGCGGCGGGCGGGACGGGCTTCGGGCTGCTCGCCTGGGGCGCGCGCCCGACCTCCGGCGCCGACGCCGTCGGACGGGCGATCGGGCTCCCGGCGCTCCTCGCGGGCGCGGACGTCGTCATCACGGGGGAGGGGCGCTTCGACGCGCAGTCCGCCGCCGGCAAGGTCCCGGTGCACGTCCTCGCGCTCGCCGAGGCGGCCGGGGCGCGGACGCTCCTCGTCGCCGGGGCGATCGCGGCGCCGACTCCCGGCTTCACCGCGGCGGTGTCGCTGACGGAGGCGGCGGGCTCCTCGTCCGCGGCCCTCGCGGACCCGCTCCCGCACCTGCGCGCCGTCGCCCGGGAGTGGGCCGCGCAGCTCCTCTGACCGTTCGCGGTGTCGGTGGTCGGGCGTACCGTCCGGGCATGCCCCGCGATGCGATCCGACCACCACATCTTGTGGTCGAGCCGCCGCGCGGACCCCACCGGTCGGGCATGCCGACACGCCGTGGCGCGTTGTACACAGTGAACGGGATCCTTCTGTCCACACCTGTGGATGGTTCGTCCGGATCCGCGTCCTTCCGCGGTTCCACGGACTCCGGCCTGTGGATGAACGGGGGAGGAACCGGTGGATAACTACACGGCTGTAACTACTACGTCTAGTGGGCTGACACCGGCCCGCCCCCTATATGTAGTATTGCTGAGCAGGTCGGAGCGAGAGCCCCACCGGCACCCAGAACTCACCCGGACCACCCTCCGACCCCGCCCGCATCGCGGGCCGCCGGTCGGGGAGCGGCACCGGGACACCCCCCTCCGAAAGGCGACACCCATGGCTGTGACGGTCTACACCAAGCCCTCCTGCGTCCAGTGCACCGCGACGTACCGCGCCCTCGACAGCAAGGGCATCGACTACGAGGTGTTCGACCTCTCCGTGGACGAGAAGGCCCTCGAGGCCGTCAAGGCCCTCGGCTACCTCCAGGCGCCGGTCGTCATCACGGACGACGACCACTGGTCCGGCTTCCGCCCCGACAAGATCGCGACCCTCTGAGGCGCACGGACGGCGATCCGCGACGTCGTCGGCGGGCGCCGTAGCGCCGCTGCGGCTTCCTCCTCCGCCTTGCGGCTCGCCGCGCAGCCGCCTCGGAGGCGGGACCGAGAACAGCAGCTGACGGGGAGAGGGGCCGAAGGATGAGCGGGCTCGTGTACTTCTCCAGCAGCTCGGGGAACACGCACCGGTTCATCGAGAAGCTCGGACGGCCGGCGCAGCGCATCCCGCTCCACGCCCGCCGCGACGGAGCCGCCCTCGACACGCTCCACGTCCACGAGCCGTACGTGCTCGTCCTCCCCACCTACGGCGGCGGCAACGGCGGGGGAGCGGTCCCCAAGCAGGTCATCCGGTTCCTCAACGATCCGTGCAACCGCTCCCTGATCCGCGGCGTCATCGGCGCCGGCAACACGAACTTCGGCGAGGCGTACTGCCTCGCCGGCGACATCATCGCCCGCAAGTGCGAGGTGCCGCACCTCTATCGATTCGAAGTATTCGGAACACCCGACGACGTCCGCGCCGTCGATGAAGGATTGGACACGTTTTGGACGCAGCAGTGATCGACGCTCCCCGCGATGCCGCACAGATGGACTACCACTCGCTCAACGCGATGCTGAACCTCTACGGCCCGAACGGAGAGATCCAGTTCGACAAGGACCGCGAGGCCGCTCGCGAGTTCTTCCTGCAGCACGTCAACCAGAACACGGTGTTCTTCCACACGCTCAAGGAGCGCCTCGACTACCTGGTCGAGAAGGAGTACTACGAGCAGGCCGTGCTCGACCAGTACTCGTTCGAGTTCATCCAGCAGCTCAACGACCTGGCGTACTCGAAGAAGTTCCGCTTCGCGACCTTCCTCGGCGCGTTCAAGTACTACACCTCGTACACGCTCAAGACGTTCGACGGGAAGCGCTACCTCGAGCGCTTCGAGGACCGCGTCGTGATGACCGCCCTCGGCCTCGCCCAGGGCGACGAGACGCTCGCGACCGCCCTCGTCGAGGAGATCGTCGCCGGCCGCTTCCAGCCCGCGACCCCGACCTTCCTCAACACCGGCAAGGCCCAGCGCGGCGAGCTCGTCTCCTGCTTCCTGCTGCGCATCGAGGACAACATGGAGTCGATCGCCCGCGGCATCAACTCCGCGCTCCAGCTCTCCAAGCGCGGCGGCGGCGTCGCCCTCTCGCTCTCGAACATCCGCGAGGCCGGCGCCCCGATCAAGCAGATCGAGAACCAGTCCTCGGGCATCATCCCCGTGATGAAGCTCCTCGAGGACAGCTTCAGCTACGCCAACCAGCTCGGCGCGCGCCAGGGCGCGGGAGCGGTGTACCTCTCGGCGCACCACCCCGACATCCTCCGCTTCCTCGACACCAAGCGCGAGAACGCCGACGAGAAGATCCGCATCAAGACGCTCTCCCTCGGCGTCGTCGTGCCCGACATCACGTTCGAGCTCGCGAAGAACAACGAGGACATGTACCTCTTCTCGCCCTACGACGTCGAGCGCGTCTACGGCATCCCCTTCGGTGACATCTCCCTCTCGGAGAAGTACCGCGAGATGGTCGACGACCCGCGCATCAAGAAGACCAAGATCTCGGCGCGCGAGTTCTTCCAGACCATCGCCGAGATCCAGTTCGAGTCGGGCTACCCCTACATCGTGTTCGAGGACACGGTGAACCAGGCGAACCCGATCAAGGGCCGCATCAACATGTCCAACCTCTGCTCCGAGATCCTCCAGGTCAACACTCCGACGACCTACAACGAGGACCTCTCCTACGCGCAGATCGGCAAGGACATCTCCTGCAACCTCGGCTCGCTGAACATCGCGCTGACGATGGACTCGCCCGACTTCGGCCGCACCATCGAGACCGCGATCCGCGGCCTCACCTCGGTGTCCGACCAGTCGCACATCACCTCGGTCCGCTCGATCGAGGACGGCAACGACAAGTCGCACGCCATCGGCCTCGGCCAGATGAACCTGCACGGCTACCTCGCCCGCGAGCGGATCCACTACGGATCCGAGGAGGGCATCGACTTCACCAACATCTACTTCTACTCGGTGCTGTTCCACGCCCTGCGCGCCTCCAACAACCTCTCCATCGAGCGCGGCACCACCTTCGAGGGCTTCGCCGACTCGAAGTACGCCTCGGGCGAGTTCTTCGACACCTACACGGAGAAGGAGTGGGCGCCGGCCACCGAGCGCGTCTCCCGCCTCTTCGCCGACTCGGGCATCGCGGTCCCCACCCAGGACGACTGGCGTGCGCTCAAGGCCTCGGTCATGGAGCACGGCATCTACAACCAGAACCTGCAGGCCGTCCCGCCGACCGGCTCGATCTCGTACATCAACAACTCGACGTCCTCGATCCACCCGATCGCGTCGAAGATCGAGATCCGCAAGGAGGGCAAGCTCGGCCGCGTCTACTACCCGGCGCCGTTCATGACGAACGACAACCTGGAGTACTACCAGGACGCGTACGAGATCGGCTACGAGAAGATCATCGACACCTACGCCGCCGCCACGCAGCACGTCGACCAGGGTCTCTCGCTCACGCTCTTCTTCAAGGACACGGCGACCACCCGCGACGTCAACCGCGCTCAGATCTACGCCTGGCGCAAGGGCATCAAGACGATCTACTACATCCGCATCCGTCAGCTGGCGCTCGAGGGCACCGAGCTCGACCAGTGCGTCTCGTGCATGCTCTAGAGCACGCAGCCCCACCCCCCTCCGCACGACCCATCCGCAGCAGCGAGAAGGAATCATGACTCCCCCCGAGAAGCTCAAGCTCGTCGACTCCGTCCAGGCGATCAACTGGAACCGGATCCAGGACGACAAGGACGTCGAGGTGTGGAACCGCCTCACGAGCAACTTCTGGCTGCCCGAGAAGGTCCCGCTGTCGAACGACATCCAGTCGTGGAACACGCTCACGCACCAGGAGCAGCAGCTCACCATGCGCGTGTTCACCGGGCTCACCCTGCTCGACACCGTGCAGGGCACCGTCGGCGCCGTCTCGCTCATCCCGGACGCGATCACGCCTCACGAGGAGGCCGTCTACACGAACATCGCGTTCATGGAGTCGGTCCACGCCAAGTCGTACTCCTCGGTGTTCTCGACCCTGTCGAACACCCAGGACATCGACGAGGCCTTCCGCTGGTCGATGGAGAACCCGAACCTGCAGAAGAAGGCGTCCATCGTGATGGATTACTACCGCGGCGACGACCCGCTGAAGCGGAAGGTCGCCTCCACGCTGCTGGAGTCGTTCCTCTTCTACTCGGGCTTCTACCTGCCGATGTACTGGTCCTCGCGCGCCAAGCTCACCAACACGGCCGACCTCGTGCGCCTGATCATCCGCGACGAGGCCGTGCACGGCTACTACATCGGCTACAAGTTCCAGAAGGGGCTCGAGCGGGTCGACCAGGCCAAGCGTGACGAGATCAAGGACTACACGTTCTCGCTGCTCTACGAGCTCTACGACAACGAGGCGCAGTACACGCAGGACCTCTACGACCAGCTCGGCCTGACCGAGGACGTCAAGAAGTTCCTGCACTACAACGCCAACAAGGCGCTGATGAACCTCGGCTACGAGCCGATGTTCCCCAAGCAGGTCACCGATGTGAACCCCGCGATCCTGTCGGCCCTCTCGCCCAACGCGGACGAGAACCACGACTTCTTCTCGGGCTCCGGCTCCTCCTACGTGATCGGCAAGGCCGTGAACACCGAGGACGAAGACTGGGACTTCTAAGGCCGAGCCAATGTCCTCCAAATTGCCATCAATCAAGTCTATCCGGTTGGTGAATTACAAGGGTTTTGAGAATCATTTGGTTTCACTACGGCATTCGAATGTTCTGATCGGGGCAAACAATGCTGGAAAATCAACTGTTCTCGGAGCGCTTCGACTGGTTGTGGCGATGATTCCACGTGCCAGAAGGGTTCGTCCGAATACCGTTGGTGCTGTCTTCGGGCGACCAACTCGTGGATGGGTCCTTACTGGAGCGGCGATTGATGCTGCCGCTTTCTCGACGGACAACATAAGATTTGACTTCCGCTCGCAGGAAACACGAATTGAGGTAACACTTAGAGACAAGACCCTCTTGATTATCGCTTGGGCAGACGCGAGCGATGACCAAGAAGGCGAGCCTGCACCGCCTGGGGTCTTTTTTATATTCCCTCGGGACGGATTCGGGACTAACCTGACGGCGGCAGCTCGGGAGCTGGTACCCGACATCTCGGTCGTGCCGACTCTAACACCGCTTGAACAGCGGGAAGGAGTAGTGGGGGCGGAGACTCTCGCGAAGAACCTGACGGCGAAGAGTTCCAGCAGGTACTTTCGCAATGCCTTGTACGCATTGGAGGCTGATGCCTGGACCGATTTTGAGTCATTCGTCTGTCGGCATACCCCCGAAGTGTCGTCGCTCTCGCTAGCTCGATCGCATGCATCGCAGGACGACGAACTGGATCTTTTTTATGCGGAGGGCTCTGCGCGACACGAGCGAGAGATCGCTTGGGCGGGCGACGGCATTCAAATCTGGCTTCAAGCTCTTTATCACATTTGGCGATTGCGCCAAGCGCCAATCATTGTATTAGACGAGCCCGACGTATTCCTTCATCCCGACCTCCAACGTCGACTTGCGCGGGTCCTGTTTGGGGCGGATCGGCAAGTTGTTGTCGCTACCCACAGCATCGAAATCTTGGCCGAAGCTGAACCTGGAAGCGCGGTGTGGGTCGACCGTGGTCGCCGCAATTCGGAGCGACCCAAAGCTGATGGTGCTCTGAGCATTGTCGGAAGGCGGCTTGGAAGCGGATTTGAACTTGGGGTTGGAAGAGCGCTGCGAAGCAATGTTGTTCTGTTCGTGGAAGGCGATGATGCCCCCGTGATTGCGAACCTCGCGAGACAAGCCGGGAAGCATGCGATAGCCAGGTCGGATGCCTACGCCACTATCCCACTGGGAGGCTTTAGTCAAAACTGGCGAGTGGGCGCATTCTCCGAGACGATGACGTCACTCGGGAACGCCGTCAAAACATTCGTGATTCTTGACAATGACTTGCGTTCAGATGCAGCCATCGAATTCGAGCTCGCAAAGATCAAAGAGGCTGGAGCGCGAGCGCACATTTGGCAGCGGCGGGAACTCGAAAATTATGTTCTTGATGCGGGAGCGCTGTCCAAGGCTTCGAAAATAAGTTACAGCGATGCCGACGAGTTATTGACTGAGGCGGTGGAGGCCGGTCGAGACGAAGCGCGGAGGACTCTTGTCGCCCAAAGGTTATCGGAGAAGAAGTCGAACGTTGGCGGTTCGGGTTCGCTCGCAGACCTGACGGTCCTGGAACGCGCAGATAGTGAGTTTGAGCTCACCTGGTCGACTGCGACAGGAAAGCTCGCTTTGGCTGATGCAAAGCTTGTGCTGCGATCAGTAAACGCGAAACTTCAGGCGCGGCAAGCGCGAACCGTGAACTCTCATTCTTTAAGTAGAAATATTCTTGTGGAAGAAATGCCAGAGGAGTTGCGATCCGTGCTCGCAGAGCTTGAAGAGCTCATCCTGGTTGGCGGCGGGTCCAGCATGCTTAGTCGCTAGGGACCCCGCTTACATTGCGCGAGATTTGGGTCGGTCGTGGGAAGTGGTAGCACCGGCCACGTCTTTGCGAATGACTCCTACCGTTACGAGAATATTGGCATCGTGTCATAAGGCCGAGCGCATCAGCACCCGGGGGAAGCCGTCGAGCACCGAGGTCGTGTCCGAGGCCTTCTCGAAGCCCGCCCGCTCGAACAGCGGGCGCGTGCCGACGTAGGCCATCGTCTCCTCGACCCGAGCGCCGGCGTTGTCGACCGGGTAGCCCTCGATCGCGGGTGCGCCGTGGACGCGAGCGAACTCGACGGCGCCTTCGAGGAGGGCGTGAGAGATCCCACGGCCGCGGAAGCCGGGACGGACGCGGATGCACCAGACGCTCCACACGTCGAGATCGTCGACGTGGGGAATGCGGCGGTTCTTCGCGTAGCTGGTGTCGGCCCTCCGGTGCACGGCCGCCCAGCCGACCACCTCGTCGCCGTCGTAGGCGAGCACGCCGGGCGCAGGATCCTGGGCGATGAGCTCGCGCATCCGCTCGCCGCGGGCGGGTCCGAGCAGAGAGCGGTTCTCGACGGAGGAGTGCAGCCGGTAGCTTAGGCACCAGCAGACGCTCGCGGCGGGCTGCTTCGGGCCGTTCATCGTCGCCACGTCCTCGAAGACGGTGGCGGGGCGCACTTCGATCGTCATGGCGGCAGCCTTCCACCGTCCCAGCGGTCGGACAAGCCGTTCACAACTCAGGAAGAACGACGGAGAGCTCCCGTCCTGCCGCGGGATCCTGGCCCGGGCAGCACGTTCTTCCTGCAGGCTGAACACCCTCCGCCGATTGACCACTCCGCCGGATGAATCGCACCAGCACCCCCTATTGGACGGCGCCCAGGCGGGGCGCCTACCTTGGACGAGGTATCCAACGAAGGAGCACTCCCTGTGAAGCACGTCCCCCTCGGCACCTCCGGTGTCGACTCCCCGAACGTCGTCCTCGGCCTCATGCGCATCCCCGAGATGAGCGACGAGGCGATCCGCGGCCTCGTCGGCGCCGCCCGCGACTCCGGCATCGACTTCTTCGACCACGCCGACGTGTACGGCGGCGAGCTGCACCGCTGCGAGGAGCGCTTCGCCGAGGCGATGGCGCTCACCCCGTCGGAGCGCGAGCAGGTCGTCCTGCAGACCAAGGCGGGCATCGTCCCGGACGGCCCCTACTTCGACTTCTCGTACGAGCATCTGATCGCCTCGGTCGAGGGCTCGCTGAAGGCGCTGCGCACCGACTACGTCGACGTGCTGCTCCTGCACCGGCCCGACGCGCTCGTCGAGCCCGATGAGGTGGCCCGCGCGTTCGACGAGCTGCACGCGTCCGGCAAGGTGAAGCACTTCGGCGTCTCGAACCAGACGCCGTACCAGATCGAGCTGCTGAAGAAGTCGCTGAACCAGCCGATCGTGGCGAACCAGCTGCAGCTCTCGATCACCCATGCGCCGCTGATCGCGCAGGGTGTCGCCTCCAACATGGTCGGCGAGGACCAGTCCGTCATGCGCGACGCCGGCATCCTCGACTACTGCCGCCTGAACGACATCACCGTGCAGGCCTGGTCGCCCTTCCAGGCGGGGTTCTTCACCGGCGTCTTCCTCGACAACCCGGCCTACCCCGAGTTGAACGCCGTCATCGACCGGCTCGCAGCGACGTACGAGGTCCCGGCGATCGCCGTGGCCACCGCCTGGATCACCCGCCACCCGGCGGGCATGCAGGTCGTGCTCGGCACGACCAACGAGCAGCGCGTGCGCGATGCGGCCCTCGGCTCCGATCTGCCGCTCACGCGGCCGGAGTGGTACGAGCTGTTCCGCGCGGCGGGCTACCTCGTCCCCTAGAGCTCCCACCCCGGAGGAAATGCGCGTCGGCGCAGAGAGGCACGGACTCCCCGGAGTCCGTGCCTCTTCCCGTCCCCGCGAGACGCCGGTCGGAACGCCCGCCGCGGTGTGCCGCGGACCGAAGCGGCATCTCGCGGGGGAGAGGCGGGAATAGGAACGGCACCCCTGCGTTGAACTTGAGCGTAACCGACTCAACTTCCTCAGGAGGACAGGTGCCCGACAACTACAGCGAGGCCGGAGCGAGCTCGTTCGACGACTTCCTCGCCCGCTACCTCGACGGTGAGCGCGCCCGCGCGGCGCGGTCGATCGACCTCAGCCGATTCCTCACCGCCCGTACCCGCGACATCCTGCAGTCCGCAGGACGCTTCGCCCTCGAGCGCGGCCAGACCGAGCTCGACGCCCTGCACGTGCTCCGCGTGCTCATCGACGACGAGACCGTCTCGCAGGCCGTGCGCCGCATCGGCGTCGACCCCGCCGCCATCGCCACCGCCGCGGAGGCGCGCCTCCCGCAGGCCGACGAGGCCCACGCCTCGCAGAACGCGGCCACCATCACCCCCAGCGCGCAGCGCGCGCTGTTCCACGCCTACCAGGTCGCCCGCTCCAGCGGCTCGACCTACATCGAGCCCGAGCACCTCTTCTTCGCGCTCGTGCTCGGCCAGGACGCCCCCGCCGGGCAGGTCCTCGCCCGCGCCGGCGTCACCGCCGAGGCCCTCACCCAGGGCATGCGCGAGACCGAGGCCCCGCAGCAGCAGGAGGCGGGACAGCCCGCCTCCGACACTCCGCTGCTCGACAAGTTCGGTACCGACCTCACCGCTCTCGCCCGCGAGGGCCGGCTCGACCCGGTCATCGGGCGCGCCGACGAGATCGAGCAGACCGTCGAGATCCTCAGCCGCCGCACCAAGAACAACCCGGTGCTCGTCGGCGAGGCCGGCGTCGGCAAGACCGCGATCGTCGAGGGCCTGGCCCGCGCGATCGTGGCGGAGGAGGTCCCCGAGCAGCTGCGCGGCAAGCGCGTGATCTCGCTCGACCTCCCCGGCATGCTGGCCGGCACCCGCTACCGCGGCGACTTCGAGGAGCGCCTCACCGGCACCATGGACGAGATCGCGGCGCACTCCGGCGAGCTGATCGTCTTCATCGACGAGGTCCACACCGTGGTCGGTGCGGGCGGCGGCGGCGAGGGCGGCATGGACGCGGGCAACATCCTCAAGCCGCGTCTGGCCCGGGGCGAGCTGCACCTCGTCGGCGCCACCACGCTCAAGGAGTACCGCACCATCGAGAAGGACCCGGCACTGGAGCGGCGCTTCCAGGCGGTCCGCGTTGGCGAGCCCGGCATCGAGGACGCGGTCGCCATCCTGCACGGCCTGCGCCCCGCCTACGAGGAGCACCACCGCGTGCGCTTCACGGACGAGGCCCTGCGCGCCTCCGTCGAGCTCTCGGCCCGGTACCTCACCGACCGCGTGCTGCCCGACAAGGCGATCGACCTGATCGACCAGGCCGGCGCGCGCCTCCGCCTCCGCCTCGGAGCCGGCGTCGACACCGGAGCTCTGCTCGAGCGTCTGGCGACCCTGGAGGCCGACAAGAACGCGGCCGTCTCGGCCGAGCACTACGAGGAGGCGTCCCGCGTCCGCGACGAGATCAGCGCCGTGCAGGCGGAGCTCGACGCGGCCACCGGCAGTGCCCCCGCGGAAGCGGTCGTCGGCGAGACCGAGATCGCGGCCGTCATTGCCCGCGCCACCGGCATCCCGGTGTCGCGGCTCACGGAGGGGGAGCGCGAGCGCCTCGCGCACCTCGAGACCGAGCTGCACCAGCGGGTCATCGGCCAGGACGACGCGGTCACCGCGGTCGCCCGGGCTGTCCGTCGCAGCCGCACAGGCCTCGGCGACTCCTCGCGCCCGGTCGGCTCGTTCCTCTTCCTCGGCCCGACCGGTGTCGGCAAGACGGAGCTGGCGCGCACCCTCGCGGGCTCCCTCTTCGCCGATGAGCAGTCGGTCATCCGCTTCGACATGAGCGAGTTCGGCGAGCGTCACACGGTCTCGCGGCTGGTCGGCGCCCCTCCCGGGTACGTCGGCTACGACGAGGCCGGTCAGCTGACCGAGCGCGTGCGCCGGAACCCGTACTCGGTGGTCCTCTTCGACGAGATCGAGAAGGCGCACCCCGACGTGTTCAACCTGCTGCTGCAGGTGCTCGACGACGGGCGTCTGACCGACGGCCAGGGGCGGACGGTCGACTTCCGCAACACGGTGATCATCATGACCTCGAACCTCGGCTCGGAGTTCCTGGCCTCGCGGTCGGGTGCGCTCGGCTTCGTCGCTCAGAGCGATGCGTCGGCCGAGGGCTTCGCCTCGGACAAGGACCTGCGGGATCGCGTCATGGGCCGTCTCCGCGAGGCGATGCGCCCCGAGTTCCTCAACCGGATCGACGAGATCGTCCTGTTCCGCCGCCTCGGCCGCGAGCAGCTGCGGGAGATCGTCGGCATCGTCCTCGACACCACGCGCTCCCGCCTCGCTCCCCGCGAGGTGACGCTCGAGGTGACGGAGGCGGCCGTCGACTGGCTCGCCGAGAACGGCTACGAGCCGCAGTACGGCGCCCGGCCCCTGCGCCGCCTCGTCCAGCGCTCCATCGACGACCGGATCGCCGACCTGTTCGTCAGCGGCGAGGTCTCCGACGGAGGCGCTGTCCGCGTCGACGCCGTCGGCGGCGAGCTGCTGGTGACCTCGGCCGCCGCCCTCCCGCTGGCCGCGTAGCCGGTCCCGCTCCGACCCCCGTCCCTCATCCTCCCGCGAGAGACCGCTCGTGGCGACGGCACCGCCCGTCGTCGCGAGCGGCGCCCGCGGAGGGGGAGGGGCGGGGGTCTCCGCGTCCCCACGGCTTGCCACAGCGGTCCGGGCGGGATAGACACGAGAGCACGAGAACCGGAGGCACGATGTCGAACCCGCGCTACTACGACCCCGTGGGCAAGGCGGTCCGGGCGCTGCTCGTGCTGAGCCTCGTCTGCTTCGCCCTGGCGGTGGGCATGTTCGCCCTCGACATCGTCATGCCCGGCACCATGACGGACGAGCGACGGCCCTGGGCCGAGGCCAGCGGGGCGCTCGCCTCGTTCGGCGTGCTGGCCCTCATCGTCTACTTCGCGACCGTCGCGATCGTCGGCGCGATCCGGGGCCGCGGGCAGTAGCCCCGGCTCCGACGCCGTCGTCCGACAGGAACGCGTCCGGCCCGCGGGATCCGAGGATCCTCGCGGGCCGGACGCGTTCTCACGAGCCGTCAGGCGCCGGTCAGGGGCACTTCTTCGCGGTGATCGTCACCTTCAGCGTGGCGTCCGGAGCGACGGGGGAGCCGCCGGCCGGCTCCTGCCCGGTGACCTGGCCGGCGTCGGGCGCCTTCGGGTCCTCGGCGCAGGCGAGCGTGATCTTCGTGAAGCCGGCGGCGCCGAAGGCGTTCTTCGCGGCCTCCAGGTCCTGGCCCGTCACGTTCGGCACGGTCTTCTGGTTGCCGGAGCTGGTGAACACGGTGATCGCGGTGCCGCGCGGGGCCGAGCCCGACGGGTCGGCGCGGGTGACCGTCCCGACCGCGGCGTCGCTCGCCTCCGTGCCGCCCTGCACGACGCCGAAGCCGGCCGCCTCGAGCTTGGCCTCGGCGTCGGCGGAGGAGAGCCCGACGACATCCGGGATGTCGACCTTCGGGACGACCTGCAGCGAGCCGTCGGCCTCCGGGAACGCCGTCCCGCCGTACGTCGCGTCGGCGGCGCGCATGACGACCGGCCAGATGCGGTGGCGCGCGGTGGCGGCGGATCCGGAGTCGAAGGAGTAGCGGCCGAGGCGCAGGTTCGCGTCACCCTTCACGTTGAACACGCCGACGGCGGTCGCGACGCGGGTGCTCGCTCCGGTCATCCAGGTGGCCTTCGCGTCGTCGGTGGTGCCGGTCTTGCCGATCAGCGGAACGCCGTCGCCGGTGCGGGAGGCCACGGCCGTCCCTCCGCCGGTGAAGGTCGCCTGCAGCGCGACGGCCGCGGTGGCGGCGACGTTGCGGTCGATCGACTGGCGGCAGTTCGCCGGGGGCACCGGCTGGTCGGCTCCGGCGGAGTCGGTGATGCGGTCGATCGCGACGGGGTCGCAGGTCGTGCCGCCGGAGGCGATGGTGGCGAAGGCGCCGGCCATCGAGAGGGGCGAGACGTAGTTCGTGCCGAGCACCGACGACGGGTTGTGCTCGAGCTCCTCGCCGCTGCCCTGCTTCACGCCCATGTCGACCGCGGTGTCGCGGATGCCGCACAGGTCGAGCTCACGGGCCATGCCGACGAAGCCGGTGTTGAGGGAGGTCTTCGTGAAGGACACCGGGGTGCCGACCTCGCCGGTTCCGCCCTCGTCGTTCTTCGCGCTCGTCTCGTTGCTCGTGTCGGTGCCGCCGGAGACGCAGGAGTCCGTGAAGGTGCCCCAGGTGGACTTGCGCGTCCCGTCGACCGACTCGTTGATGCTGTGGCCCTCCTTCAGCCACTCCACCAGGGTGAAGAGCTTGTAGGTCGAGCCCGGCTGGATCCCGGAGGATCCGCCGTTGGCCCGATCGGTGCTGTAGTTCACGGCGCTGTAGGACGGGTCGGTCGTGAGGACGTCCGGATCCTGCGAGTACTTCTTGTTCTGCGTCATCGCGAGCACGCGCCCGGATCCGACCTCGACGCTGACGGAGACGGCTCCGACGTCGAAGTTCCAGGTCTGCGGGACCTGCGCGTCGACGGCGGCGACGGCCGCGTCCTGCAGGCCGACGTCGAGCGTCGTGTAGACGTCGAGGCCGCCGCGGCGGAAGTTGGTCCAGCGGGTGTCCTCGTCGGCGCCGAAGATCTCGTTGTTCTTCAGGACGTTGGTGACGTAGTCGCAGAAGAAGCCCGCGTTGCCCGCGGTCGAGCAGCCGGTGCTGGGCTGAGTGATGCGGGGCTCGATCGGAGCGGCGACGGCGGCGTCGTGGTCCTCCTGCGAGATCTTCCCCTCCTCGAGCATCTTGCCGATGATGTAGTCGCGGCGGTCCTTGTTGCGGGCGTAGCCGTTCGCGGCGCCGTTGTCCGGGTTGTCGGGCTGGTCGATCCGCAGGACGGCCGGGTTGTTGACGATCGCGATGAGGCTCGCGGCCTGGGCGATCGAGAGGTCCGCGGCCGAGGTCGCGTAGTAGTAGTTCGCGGCGGTCTCGAGGCCGTAGGTGGTGCCTCCGAAGAACGCGATGTTGAGGTAGCCCTGGAGGATCTGGTCCTTCGTGTACTGCTTCTCGAGCCCGATGGCGAGCTTCATCTCGCGGAGCTTGCGCTCGGGGGAGGTCCGGGTGGCCTCGTCGATCGCGGCCGCGCGCTCGGCGTCGTCCGAGATGTTGCGGACGGCCTTCTCGACGAGGACGTTCTTCACGTACTGCTGGGTGATCGAGGATCCGCCCTGCACGTCGTTGCCGAGCACGTAGGTCTGCGCGACGGCGCGGAGCGTGCCGGGGAGGTCGACTCCGCCGTGGTCGTAGAAGCGGGGGTCCTCACCCGAGACGGCGGCGTCCTTGGCGGCCTGGGCGATGCGGTCGAGCGGCACCTCGACGCGGTTCTCGACGTAGAAGGAGGCGAGCAGCTGCGGGCCGTCGGAGCCGGTCGCGTAGATGTTGCTCTTCTCGGAGAGCTTGTCGACCTCGAGGTAGTCGGGCAGGCCGTCGAAGACGCCGATCGACTGGTTCGCGGCGACTCCGGCGAGCGCCACAGCCGGGGTGACGGTGGCGGTCACGAGGACTCCGGCCACGACGCTCATGCCCAGGAAGCCCACGATCGCCTTGACCACACCACCGGTGGTCCTTCTGTCGGACGCCAAACCTTCTCCTTCGCGAATCCCCCCGGATGCTGCGACGACCGCGGCCGACGCCCTGCACGCTCCGTGCGGCAGGTCAACCTCGACAGACTAACCCGAGAGCCCCCGAAGACGAAGGCCCGGCCAGAGGCCTGAAAAGACCCTGACCGCGACCCGGGGGACGGTGTTCCCTAGGCTGTCGGCATGGCGAGCCCCTCCTCCGACCCCGGACCGGCCGACGCGACGACCCCGGAGGCCGCTCCGGTCGCCCCCCCGCAGGCCGTCCCCGCACCGCCCACGGGCGCCCTCTCGTGCGCTCTCGGCTTCCTCGCGTTCATCGGGATCCCGTTCCTCAGCCTGATCGTGGGCGGCATCGTCATGGCGTCCGTGTACCCCTCCGCCCGGAGGAAGGGCGGGCTCGCCGCCGAGAACGCGCGGAACGCGGCGAACTGGGGTCTGACGGTGATCCTGATCGGGGTCGTGACGCTCGGCGCGCACGTCGTGCTGCTCTTCGCCGCCTCCGACACCCCGCTCGCGAAGGGCTTCTACCCGATCGGCATCCCGATCACGCTGTTCGCCGTGCTCTGGCTGGTGCACTTCGTGCTGATCATCTGCGGACTGGTGAAGGCGAACCAGCGCGAGGTGTTCCGTCCGCGCATCGCGATCCCGTTCCTCCGCCCGCCCGCGGCCTGAGCTCAGGCGCCGACGGGCCAGAGGTAGTCGAGCCCCGGCGGCGTGCCGGGGAACAGCGGGCCGTAGTGGTCCTCGTCCTTGGCCACGAGCTTCGAGCGGTGCGAGAGGTGCAGCCGCTCGTCGCCGAACCACGGCGGGAGCGGGTAGTCGCCGGTCAGGTAGGCGGCGAGATCCTCCGGGGCGGCGGCGAGGGCCTCCTCGGTCTTCACGAGGCACGTGTCGGCGAAGCCGCGCTCCGTCCACTCCGCGCAGGTCTCGCGCTGGTAGGTCATCAGCGCCGGCCGGTAGCCCCGCCACATCCGCGTGACGGGGTGGTTCTGCCAGCCGTACCCCGGGACGGTCAGCGCCCGCATGACCTGCAGCGTCTCGACGCGCTGCTTGCCGAGCCGCTTGCCGTCGAGGGCGCGGACGCTGCGGTGGAAGTCGGGGTAGGGGAGGAAGGTCTGCACGCCTCCCAGTCAACAGCGGCCCGTCTCCCTCCGGCCACCCTCCCGTCACGCCGATGTCGCCTGGCGTGCGTAGCGTCCGGGGCATGACCGGACTCCCCCTCCTCGCCACCGACGACGTGCAGCTGCGCTGGGCGCGGCCCGAGGTCCTCGACTCCGCCCGCCACCGGATGCTGCGCCTGCTCACCCTCGCCGAGCGCCTGCGCTACGAGGCGACGAGTCGGCGCGAGGTCCGGGACGGCTTCCTCCTCGGCCGGGTCCTCGTGCGCGAGCTTGCCGCCGAGACGCTCGGGATCGATCCCCTCGAGGTCGCCGTGGACGCGCGCTGCGAGCGCTGCTCCGGACCGCACGGCCGCCCGGTGCTCGGCGGCGAGCACCCGGCGCTGGAGCGGATGCGGATCAGCATCGCGCACTGCGACGGCGCGGTGGTCGCGGCGCTGGCGACCGGACGCGACATCGGGATCGACGCGGTGCGCGCCCGCACCGTCCGCGACCGCGTGGCCTCCGGGGCGACGACGGCGGAGCAGGTGCTCGCCGATCTGCGCTCGCAGGCGGTCGCGAAGGCCGACGGGCGTGGGACCTCGAGCGACGAGCCCGTCCGCTTCCGCACCAGGGAGGGTGCGACCGAGGCCTGGATCGAGGGCTCGAGCCGCTACTTCGCCGTCTCGGAGCCGACGGTCCACTCCGCGCTCGTCGTGGCGGTCGCGGTCGCTCAGGAGTGACCGCGGGGCGCGGTCCCCGGCCGTTGCGCTGGTCCGCGCCTAGGCGAACAGCGACAGCGTGATCGTCGAGCGGTAGGAGCCGGCCTCGACGTCCGGCTCGGCCAGCAGCCGCAGCTCGGCGTCGGCGCTCCAGGTGCCGGCCCCGCCGGCGGCTCCGAGCAGCAGCGCGTCGCGCAGGCCCGCGCCGCCCTCGAGGGAGGAGGCGACCGGATCGCCCGCGACGGCGCCGGTGCCGGTGATCAGGCGCGGGGTCCAGCCGAGGTGGTCGGCTCCGATCGAGGCGCTCGCGCCGGTGAGGGCGCTCGCCGAGGCGAGGACGTACCAGTCGTTCTGCGCGCCGACGCGCGAGTCGGTGACGGTGACCGTGGGGAGCCCGCCCGTGAACCGGCGCTGGAGGGCGGTGGAGCCCGACTCGGCGAGGTCGACGGCGTCGGCGGCGACGGAGAGCGAGAGGGAGCCGGGCTGCGCCGGAGGGGTGATGTCGACGTCGACGTCCACTCCGTCGAGGTCGTGGAGCAGGGGCGGCGTGCGGACCGGGTCCTCGCCGGTGAGGGGATCACCGTCAGACCCCAGTTCGCCGCGTTCCGCGCGTTCTCGGCGGCGAGCCCGCCCTTCCTCCGGGCGGAGGGGTACAC
>NZ_PSVA01000003.1:0-208909 GCF_002932155.1 Rathayibacter sp. AY1F9
TGTCGTTAGCACGGACTAGGAGCCCTTCTGGGTCGTGTCGGAGCCGCCGACGGCGGCCCCGACACGACCCAGAAGGGCTCCTAGTCCGTGCCAACGACACGCCTCAGCACCGAACCCACCGCCGTCCTCGTCCTCGAGGACGGACGACGATTCCGGGGACAGGCCTACGGCGCCCGAGGTTGCACCCTGGGCGAGATCGTCTTCGCCACCGGCATGACCGGCTACCAGGAGACGCTGACCGACCCGAGCTACGCCGGCCAGATCGTCGTGCAGACCGCGCCCCACATCGGCAACACCGGGACCAACGACGAGGACATGGAGTCGCGCCGCATCTGGGTCGCCGGCTACGTCGTCCGCGACCCCTCCCGCGTCGTCTCCAACTTCCGCGCGCAGCGCTCCCTCGGCGACGACCTGGAGACCGACGGCATCGTCGGGATCTCCGGCGTCGACACCCGGGCGATCACCCGCCACATCCGCTCGGCCGGCTCGATGCGCGCCGGCGTGTTCTCCGGCGAGGACCTCGCCCTCCCCGAGGAGGAGCAGCTCGCGCTGGTCCTCGGCGGCCGGCAGATGCAGGGGCTCAACCTCTCCTCCTCGGTCTCGACCGACGAGCAGTACACGGTGCCTGCCCGCGGCGAGCGCGTCGGCTCGGTCGCGGTCATCGACCTGGGGGTGAAGACCTCGACGGTCAACTACCTCGCGGAGCGCGGCTTCGACGTCCACGTGCTGCCCGAGTCGGTGACCGCCGAGCAGGTGCTCGCGCTCGACCCGTCCGCGCTCTTCTTCTCCAACGGCCCCGGCGACCCCGAGGCCTCGGACCGCCACGTCGAGCTGCTGCGCACCACCCTGCGCGCCGACCTGCCGTTCTTCGGCATCTGCTTCGGCAACCAGCTGCTGGGGCGCGCTCTCGGCTTCGGCACCTACAAGCTCCCGTTCGGCCACCGCGGGATCAACCAGCCCGTGCTCGACAAGCTCACCGGCCGCGTGGAGATCACCTCGCAGAACCACGGGTTCGCCGTGGACGCGCCGATCGAGGGCGAGCTGGACTCGCCCGAGGGCTTCGGCCGCGTCGAGGTCAGCCACTACTCCCTCAACGACTCGGTCGTGGAGGGCCTGCGCTGCCTCGACATCCCCGCCTTCTCGGTGCAGTACCACCCGGAGGCGGCGGCCGGCCCGCACGACTCCAACCACCTCTTCGACCGCTTCCGCGAGATGGTCGTGCAGCGCACGGCCGGGCGCGGGGCCTCGGAGCCCACCGACATCCCCACGACCAGCAGCATCGGAGAGCAGAAGTAATGCCGCGCAGGGAAGACATCCAGAGCGTCCTGGTCATCGGCTCCGGCCCGATCGTCATCGGACAGGCCGTCGAGTTCGACTACTCCGGCACCCAGGCCTGCCGCGTGCTGCGCGCCGAGGGGGTGCGCGTGATCCTCGTCAACTCCAACCCGGCGACGATCATGACCGATCCCGACTTCGCCGACGCCACCTACGTGGAGCCGATCACGCCCAAGGCGATCGAGGCGATCATCGCCAAGGAGAAGCCGGACGCGATCCTGCCGACCCTCGGCGGGCAGACGGCCCTGAACGCGGCCATCCAGCTGCACGACCTCGGGATCCTCGAGAAGTACGGCGTCGAGCTCATCGGCGCGAGCTTCGAGGCGATCAACCGCGGCGAGGACCGGCAGATCTTCAAGCAGCTGGTGCTGGACGCGGGCGCCGACGTCGCGAAGTCCTACATCGCGCACACCGTCGACGAGGCGATCGAGTACGCCGAGGACCTGGGCTATCCCCTCGTCATCCGCCCGTCGTTCACCATGGGCGGCCTGGGCTCCGGCTTCGCCTACACCCGCGAGGAGCTGGTGCGGATGGTCGGCGACGGCCTGCACCAGAGCCCCACCACCGAGGTGCTCCTGGAGGAGTCGATCCTCGGCTGGAAGGAGTACGAGCTCGAGCTGATGCGTGACACGGCCGACAACACGGTCGTCGTCTGCTCGATCGAGAACGTCGACCCCGTCGGCGTGCACACGGGCGACTCGATCACCGTCGCACCGGCGCTGACCCTCACCGACCGCGAGTACCAGAAGCTGCGCGACATCGGCATCCGGATCATCCGCGACGTGGGCGTGGACACCGGCGGCTGCAACATCCAGTTCGCGATCGACCCGGCGGACGGCCGGATCATCGTGATCGAGATGAACCCGCGCGTCTCCCGCTCCTCCGCCCTCGCCTCCAAGGCGACCGGCTTCCCGATCGCCAAGATCGCCGCGAAGCTCGCCATCGGCTACCGCCTGGACGAGATCCCGAACGACATCACCAAGGTGACGCCGGCGAGCTTCGAGCCGACGCTGGACTACGTGGTCGTGAAGGTCCCGCGGTTCGCGTTCGAGAAGTTCCCGGCCGCCGACAAGACGCTGACCACGACCATGAAGTCGGTGGGCGAGGCGATGGCGATCGGCCGCAACTACGCGCAGGCGCTGCAGAAGGCGCTCCGCTCGCTCGAGAAGCGCGGCTCGTCGTTCCACTGGGGCGCGCAGGAGCGCTCGGTCGAGGAGCTCCTCGAGATCGCGAGGACCCCGACCGACGGCCGCATCGTCACCGTGCAGCAGGCGCTGCGCCTGGGAGCCACGGTCGAGCAGGCGTTCGAGTCCACGAAGATCGACCCCTGGTTCCTCGACCAGATCGTGCTGATCAACGAGATCGCCGACCTGGTGCGCGAGCACGACGGCCTCGACGCCGGACTCCTCCGCCTGGCGAAGGACCACGGCTTCTCGGACGCGCAGATCGCCGAGCTCCGCGGGCTCGACGAGGCGGAGGTCCGCCGCACCCGCTACGCGCTGGACGTGCGCCCGGTCTACAAGACCGTCGACACCTGCGCGGGCGAGTTCCCGGCGCTCACGCCGTACCACTACTCCTCGTACGACGAGGAGACGGAGGTCGTCGCCGCCGACCGCCGCAAGGTAGTCATCCTGGGCTCCGGCCCCAACCGCATCGGCCAGGGGGTCGAGTTCGACTACTCCTGCGTGCACGCCTCGTTCGCGCTCTCGGACGCGGGCTTCGAGACGATCATGATCAACTGCAACCCCGAGACGGTCTCGACCGACTACGACACCTCGGACCGCCTCTACTTCGAGCCGCTGACTCTCGAGGACGTGCTCGAGGTCATCCACGCGGAGTCGCAGTCCGGCGAGCTCGTCGGCGTCGTCGTGCAGCTGGGCGGCCAGACGGCGCTCGGGCTCGCCGCGGGCCTCGAGGCGGCCGGCGTGCCCATCCTCGGCACCACCCCCGCGAACATCGACCTCGCGGAGGAGCGCGGCGCGTTCTCGCGGATCCTCGACGAGGCGGGACTTCTCGCTCCGCGCAACGGCACCGCGACCGACCTCGACGGCGCCCGCGAGGTCGCGGTGGAGATCGGCTACCCGGTCCTCGTCCGTCCGTCGTTCGTCCTCGGCGGGCGCGGCATGGAGATCGTCTACGGCACGCCCCAGCTCGAGGACTACTTCGAGCGGATGGCCGGCGAGGGGATCATCGACGAGGCGCACCCGCTGCTGGTGGACCGCTTCCTCGACGACGCGATCGAGATCGACGTCGACGCGCTCTTCGACGGCGAGCAGCTCTACATCGGAGGAGTGATGGAGCACATCGAGGAGGCCGGCATCCACTCCGGCGACTCGGCGTGCACGCTCCCGCCGGTGACGCTCGGCCGCCGCCAGATCGACCAGGTGCGGGAGGCGACCCTCGCGATCGCGCAGGGCGTCGGCGTCCGAGGACTGCTGAACGTCCAGTTCGCGATCGGCCAGGGCGTGCTCTACGTGCTCGAGGCGAACCCCCGGGCCTCGCGCACCGTGCCGTTCGTGTCGAAGGCGCTGGGCATCCCGCTCGCGAAGGCCGCGTCGCGCCTGATGGTGGGCGAGACCATCGCCGCGCTGAAGGCCGAGGGCCTGCTGCCCGAGCGCGACGGCTCCGACGTCCCGATGGACTCTCCCATCGCGGTGAAGGAGGCGGTCCTGCCGTTCAAGCGCTTCCGCACCAAGGAGGGCCAGATCGTCGACTCGCTGCTCGGGCCCGAGATGCGCTCCACTGGCGAGGTCATGGGGATCGACCGCGACTTCCCGCGCGCCTTCGCGAAGAGCCAGGACGCCGCGTACGGCGGCATGCCGGCGAGCGGGACCGTCTTCATCTCGGTCGCCGACCGCGACAAGCGCTCGATCGTCCTGCCCGCGCTGCGCCTGCGTCAGCTCGGCTTCGACATCCTCGCGACCGAGGGCACGGCCGAGGTGCTGAACCGCAACGGGATCCAGGCCCGCGTGGTCCGCAAGTACAGCGAGACCGCCGAGGGCGACGCGCCCTCCATCGTCGAGCTGATCGCCCGCGACGAGGTCGACGTGGTGATCAACACGCCCAGCGGAGGAGCGACCCGCGCCGACGGCTACGAGATCCGCGCCGCCGCGGTCGCCGCGGACAAGCCGCTGTTCACCACGATCGCCCAGCTCGCGGCGGCGGTCGCCTCGCTCGACGCGGCGAACGAGCCCTTCGAGGTGACGAGCCTGCAGGACTACGCCCTGCGCCGCGCGGAGCGCACCGCGTGAGCGGCGGCGCGGCGGGCACCGCCTCCTTCGGCTCGCGCCTCGAGGCGGCGTTCGCCGCGCACGGCCGGCTCTGCGTCGGGATCGACCCGCACGCGTACCTGCTCGACGCGTGGGGCCTCGCCGACGACGCGGCCGGGCTCGAGAGCTTCGGCCGAACGGTCGTCGAGGCGGCGGCCGGCCGTGCGGGCGTGGTGAAGCCGCAGATCGCGTTCTTCGAGCGGCACGGCTCGGCGGGCTACGCCGCGCTCGAGCGCGTGCTCGCCGACGCCCGCGAGGCCGGACTGCTGGTGATCGCCGACGTCAAGCGCGGCGACATCGGCACGAGCGTCACCGCCTACGCCGAGGCGTGGCTCCGGCCCGGCTCGCCGCTCGAGGCGGACGCCATGACCGCGGCGGCCTACCAGGGGCTCGGCTCCCTCGAGGGGATGCTGACCCTCGCCGAGGAGGCGGGCAAGGGCGTGTTCGTCCTCGCAGCCACCTCCAACCCCGAGGCCCGCCCCGTGCAGCGCGCCCTCGTGCAGGACGGCGGCCGGGCGGGATCCACCGTGGCACGCGCGGTCGTGGCGGACGTGGCATCCTGGAACGACGCTCACGCTCGCGCGTCGATCGGCTCGGTCGGCGTGGTGCTCGGCGCCACTGTCGCCCTGGGCGACTTCGGCATCGGCATCGACGAGCCGCTGCACCCCGCACTTCCGGTGCTCGCGCCCGGCTTCGGCCACCAGGGCGCAGCCGTCGCGGACGCGCAGCGGCTGTTCGGCGCGCTGAGCGCCGCCACCATCGTCAGCGAGTCGCGCAGCGTGCTCGGCGCCGGCCCCTCGGGGATCGCGGCCGAGATCACCCGCCGCGCGACCGACATCCAGGAGACCCTTGTCCGCTGAAACCGTCAGCCCCGATCCCGGCGCCTCCTCGCGCCCGGAGGCCGTGCGCCGTCCCTCGCCGCCCGAGGTCGACCGGCGCGCCGCCTCCGAGGCCGCGATCGCGGCGCGCCGTGCCCGCGCCGCCGTCAAGAAGGCCGTCGCCGCCGGACGCCGCCCCGCGACCGCCGTGCTCGCGGCGGCCCAGGCCGAGCCGCTCGGAGTCGAGGGGCGGATGCGCGTCAGCGAGCTGCTCCGCGCCGTGCCCGCACTCGGCGTGGTGAAGACGCCCCGGGTGATGGACCAGCTGCGGATCGCCGAGTCGAAGCGCCTCGGCGGGCTCGGCCGGCGCCAGGTCGAGGGCCTGGCGTCGTTCCTCGAGGAGCGGGAGTCGCGGCAGCGCCGCCCCGGCCGCAACCGCCTGCTCGTCCTCGCCGGTCCGACCGCGGTCGGCAAGGGCACCGTGTCGACCTACATCCGCGAGAACTACCCGGACGTCCTGCTCTCGGTCTCGGCCACCACCCGGGCCCCGCGTCCGGGCGAGGTGGACGGCGTCAGCTACTACTTCGTCGACGACGCCGAGTTCGACCGGATGGTCGCGGCGGGGGAGTTCCTCGAGTACGCCGTCGTCCACAACGCTCACCGCTACGGCACGCCCCGCGGCCCCATCGACGCCGCGCTGGAGCAGGGCCGGCAGGTGATGCTCGAGATCGACATCCAGGGTGCCCGCCAGGTGCGCGAGCGGATGCCGGACGCGCGGCTGGTCTTCCTCCTGCCGCCGAGCTGGGACGAGCTGGTCCGCCGGCTGGTCGGCCGCGGCACCGAGAGCGCGGAGGAGCAGGAGCGCCGTCTGGCCACCGCGAAGGTGGAGCTGGCCGCGCAGGACGAGTTCGACTTCGCCGTCGTCAACAGCACCGTGCCCGAAGCGGCCCGCGAGGTCGTAGAATTGATGTCGCCTCGTGCCGACGGCGCGCCCGCTGACCCGGGCCGCTGACACCGGGCCACCGACCACCTCCGGGCCGACGCCCCGGGTCCCACCGGGCACACGCCCCTCGGAGCCCGCGCGCCGTGTTGCTCCGGAGCCGCAGATCGGCGCTGATGCGCCTGCAAGGAGACACCCATGGCCAACAACCTCGGCATCATCGACCCGCCCATCGACGAGCTCCTCTCGAAGGTCGACTCCAAGTACGCGCTGGTGATCTTCGCCTCCAAGCGCGCCCGCCAGATCAACGACTACTACGCCGACCTCCACGAGGGCAGCCTGTTCGACAACGTCGGCCCGCTGGTCGACTCCACCATCGACGACAAGCCCCTCTCGGTCGCACTGCACGAGATCAACGAGGACAAGCTCGTCGCCAAGCCCCTCGCCGAGTAGTCCCCTCCGGGTGGGCTCCTCTCTCGAGGCCGGCCGACGGCTCAACGTCGTCGTCGGCATCACCGGCGGCATCGCCGCGTACAAGGCCGTCGGAGTCGTCCGCGCGCTGGTCCTCGCGGGGCACGACGTGCACGTCGTCGCGACCGAGGCCGCGCTGCGCTTCGTCGGGAAGCCCACCCTCGAGGCCATCTCGCGGAACCCGGTGCACACCGAGCTCTACGAGGGCGTCGCCGAGGTCCGGCACGTGGCCATCGGCCAGGCCGCCGACCTCATAGTGATCGCGCCCGCGACGGCGCACACGCTCGCCAAACTCGCTGCCGGCCTCGCCGACGACCTGCTCGGCAACACGGTGCTCGCGAGCACCGCCCCGCTCGTGGTCGCCCCCGCGATGCACACCGAGATGTGGGCGAACGCCGCCACCGTCGCGAACACGGCGGTGCTCCGCTCCCGCGGCGTGCACGTCGTCGGACCCGCGGTCGGCCGCCTCACCGGCGCCGACTCGGGCCCCGGCCGCATGGAGGAGCCCGAGACGATCGTGGCGGAGGCCCTCGCCGTCCACGCCCGCTCAGCCTCCGCCCGCCGCGACCTCGCGGGCGTGCGCGTCCTCGTGACCGCCGGCGGCACCCGCGAGCCCCTCGACCCGGTGCGCTTCGTCGGCAACCGCTCCAGCGGCAGGCAGGGCGTCGCGCTCGCGCTGGCCGCTGCGGCCCGGGGCGCGGAGGTCACCCTCCTCGCCGCGAACCTCGACGTGCCGGCGCCGGAGGGCGTCACGGTCCTCCCGGTGGGCACCGCGCTCGAGCTGCGCGAGGCCGCCCTCGCCGCGGCCCCCGGCGCGGACGTGGTGATCATGGCCGCGGCCGTCGCCGACTACCGGCCCGCCGCGGTCGCCGACGCGAAGATCAAGAAGGAGCAGCAGGGCGACCGTCTCGTCCTCGAGCTCGTCAAGAACCCGGACGTCCTCGCCGAGATCTCCGCCTCCCGGCGGGAGGGGCAGATCGTCGTCGGCTTCGCCGCGGAGACCGAGCCTGACCGGGACGCGATGCTCGCCCTCGGCCGCGCCAAGATCGCCCGGAAGGGCTGCGACCTGCTCGTCCTCAACAGGGTGGGCTGGGCCGAGGGTTTCCAGAGCGACAGCAACGCCGTCGTGGTCCTCGATCGGGCCGGCGATATAGTTGGTGAGGCCTCGGGCAGCAAGGCGGAGGTGGCCGATCGCGTCCTCGACGCGGTCGTGCGCTAGCCCCGCCGGTCCGCCCACCCAGGCGCCGATCGCCTGCCGCCCGGCATCGCGCCCGCCAGGCCACTCCCGGTACGAACGACCCCGGTCCGCACGAGCCGGGACGAGAAGAGAAGCATGACCTCCGGTCCCCTCCGCCTGTTCACCTCCGAGTCCGTCACCGAGGGCCACCCGGACAAGATCTGCGACCAGATCTCGGACCGCATCCTCGACGCCCTGCTCCGCGAGGACCCGCACAGCCGGGTCGCCGTCGAGACGCTGGTCACGACGGGGCTCGTACACGTCGCGGGCGAGGTCTCCACGAGCGGCTACGTCGAGATCCCCAAGATCGTGCGCGACACGATCGTCGAGATCGGCTACGACTCCTCGGAGAAGGGCTTCGACGGCCGCTCCTGCGGCGTCTCGGTCTCGATCGGCCAGCAGTCGCCCGAGATCGCGGCGGGCGTCGACACGGCGCTCGAGGTCCGCTCCTCCGAGGCGGGCGAGGACGCCTTCGACCGCCAGGGCGCGGGCGACCAGGGCCTGATGTTCGGCTTCGCGACCGACGAGACCCCCGAGTACATGCCGCTGCCGAGCTGGCTCTCGCACCGCCTCGCCGAGCGCCTGGCCGCCGTCCGCAAGTCGGGCGAGCTCGACTACCTCCGACCCGACGGCAAGACCCAGGTCACCATCGGCTACGACGGCACGACGCCGTCCACCATCGACACCGTCGTCCTGTCCACCCAGCACGCCGAGCACGTCAGCACCGAGACGATCCACGCGGACATCGCGGCGCACGTCATCCGCCCCGTCCTCGAGACGGTCGACCTCGACTCCTCCGCCGTGCGCCTGCTGATCAACCCGACGGGCCGCTTCGAGATCGGCGGCCCTCAGGGCGACGCCGGGCTCACCGGCCGCAAGATCATCGTCGACACCTACGGCGGAGCGTCCCGCCACGGCGGCGGCGCGTTCTCGGGCAAGGACCCGTCGAAGGTGGACCGCTCGGCCGCCTACGCCATGCGGTGGGTCGCCAAGAACGCGGTCGCCGCGGGGCTCGCCTCGCGGCTGGAGGTGCAGGTCGCCTACGCCATCGGCAAGGCGGCCCCGGTCGGCCTCTACGTCGAGACCTTCGGCACCGGCACCGTCTCCGACGAGACGATCACCGAGGCGATCCGCTCGGTCTTCGACCTGCGCCCGGCCGCGATCATCCACGCACTCGACCTGCTCCGCCCGATCTACGCGCAGACCGCGGCCTACGGCCACTTCGGCCGGGAGCTGCCCGACTTCACCTGGGAGCGCCTCGACCGGGTCGACGACCTGCGCTCCGCCGCGGGCCTCTCGTAGCGGGCGCGGCGGCGATGGCGACGAGCGGAGCCGTCGCACGCGTGCTCCTGGACTCGCCCCTCCCGCAGCTCGACCGGCTCCTGGACTACGCGGTGCCGGAGGCGCTGCGCGGCGAGGTGGTCCCCGGCGTGCGCGTGCGGGTGCCGTTGCGGACCGGAGGCCGGATCGCCGACGCGTTCGTCGTCGAGACGGGGGAGGGGACCGAGCACGCCGGAGCGCTCAGCGGCATCGAAGAGCTGGTCTCGCCGCTCGTCGTGCTGACCCCGGAGGTCTGGGCCCTCGCCCGCCGGGTGGCCGACCGCGCCTCCGGAGGCGCGAGCGACGTGCTGCGCCTGGCCGTGCCGCGCCGCCACGTCCGCGTCGAGAAGGCGCGACTCGCCGCGGGTCCCGCTCCTGCGGCGCCCGCGGTCGAGGCGGGCGGCGTGACGGGCTACCCCGACGCCTCCTTCGCGGGACTCGCCGAGGGGGCCCGGCTGGCGGTCGGCGCCGTGCCGGCTCCCGTGAGGCTCGACTCGGGCGCGTGGGTCGGCGGCTGGGCCGTCACGCTCGCCGAGCTCGCCCGGGACACGCTCGCCGCGGGCCGCGACGCGATCCTGGCCGTCCCCGACTACCGCGACCAGGAGCAGCTGGAGCTCGCTCTCGCCGCCCTCGTCCCCGCGGAGGCGGTGGTGCGCCTCGATGCGCGGCAGAAGGGCGCCGAGCGCTACTCCGCCTTCGTCCGCTGCCTCGATCCCGGGCCGCGGGTCGTCGTCGGCAACCGCTCCGTCCTCTACGCGCCCTCCTCCGCCCTCGGCCTGATCGGGCTCTGGGACGACGGCGATCCACTCTTCGCCGAGTCGCTCGCGCCCTACGCGCACGCGCGCGACGTCGCCCTGGTGCGGCAGGAGCAGAGCGGCGCCGGCCTCGTCCTGCTCGGCAACACGCGCACGGTCGAGGTCGAGCGGCTCGTCGAGATCGGCTTCGCGACCGAGGTGGAGCCGCGGCCGAGCCGCCGCCCGCACGTCGTGCCGACCGCCCAGCAGTGGGCGGCCGACGAGCACGACGCGGCAGCGCGCATCCCCTCCTCCGCCTGGCGGGAGGCGCGGAAGGCCCTCGACTCCGGTCCCGTGCTCGTCCAGGTCGCGCGCCCCGGCTACGCGCCGGTGGTCGCCTGCGCCCGCTGCCGGACCGTCGCACGCTGCAACCGCTGCCAGGGTCCGCTCGGCGTGCACTCCGAGGGCGGGCGGCCGAGCTGCGGCTGGTGCGGCCTGATCGCGGCCGACTGGACCTGCTCCGTCTGCGAGGCGACGGCTCTGCGCCTCGTCTCCCTCGGCGCGGGCCGCACCGCGGAGGAGCTCGGACGCGCCTTCCCGGGTGCCAAGGTGATCGTCGCCGACGGGCAGCGCCCCGTGCTCACCCTCCCCGACGAGCCCGCGCTCGTCGTGGCCACGCGCGGGGCGGAGCCGCGGGCCGACGGCGGCTACCACGCCGTCCTGCTGCTGGACGGCGAGCGGATGCTGGCCCGCGAGAGCCTGCGGGTCGCCGACGACGCGCTCCGCACCTGGTCGAACGCCGCGGCGCTGGCCCGCCCGGGCGCGCCGGTCCTCCTGGTCGGGGTCGGCGGCCGGCTCGCGACCGCCCTGGCGACCTGGCGGCAGGCCGAGTACCTCCGGGCCGAGCTCCAGGAGCGGCGCGCTCTGCGCTTCCCGCCCGCGGTGCGCCTGGCCACGGTGAGCGGCGACGCGCACGCGGTGGAGGAGGCGCTCGAGGCGCTCGACGAGGACGACCGGCACGAGGTCCTCGGTCCTGTCGGGCTCGAGGACGGCTCCGTCCGGGCGATCGTCCGGTTCGACTACGCTCGCGGTGCGGATGTGGCCGCGCGCCTCCGCTCCGCCGTGATCCGCAACGCCACGCGCCGTCGTCGCCCGCCGACCACGCCCGGCCGCTTCCGGCCGGCCCCCCGGCTCCGGGTCCGTCTCGACGACCCCGACATCCTCTGACTCCCCAGGAGACCCCCGTGCGCCTCGTCTTCGCCGGCACGCCCGCCGCCGCCGTTCCGACCCTCCGCGACCTCGCCGCCTCCGCGCACGAGGTCGTGGCCGTGGTCACCCGGGAGGACGCCCCGGTGGGACGCAAGCGCGTGCTCACCCCCTCGCCGGTCGCCGTCGTGGCCGAGGAGCTGGGGATCCCGGTGATCCGGGCGAACCGCCTCGACGAGGACGTGACCGACCGGATCGCGGAGCTCGCCCCCGACCTCGGCGTGATCGTGGCCTACGGCGGCCTCGTCCGGCAGCGCCTGCTGGCGGTGCCGCGCCTGGGCTGGATCAACCTGCACTTCTCCCTGCTGCCGCGCTGGCGCGGGGCGGCTCCCGTCCAGCGGGCGCTGATGGCGGGCGACACGCGGATCGGCGCGAGCGTCTTCCAGCTGGTCGCCGAGCTCGACGCCGGTGACGTGTACGCCGAGCTCGCCGTCGACGCGGGGGAGCGCACCGCGGGCGAGCTGCTGACGGAGCTGGCCGCGAGCGGCGCCGGCCTCACCCTCGGCGTGGTCGACGCGCTGGAGGAGGGCACGGCCGTCGCGACTCCGCAGGCCGGAGAGGCGACCCCCGCTCCCAAGCTCGACGCCGCCGACGGCCGGATCGACTGGAGCCTCCCGACCGCGCGGGTCCTCGCGCTCGTGCGCGGAACGACTCCCGAGCCCGGAGCCTCGACCGCGGTGGGGGACGCGCGCCTCAAGGTGCTCGCGGTCCGCGCGGCCGAGGGGGACCTCGCTCCCGGCGTCGTCCGCCTCGACTCGGGGCGCGCCCTCGTCGGCACCGCGGACGGAGCGGTCGAGCTGGTCACCGTCCAGCCCGCCGGCAGGACCCCGATGGCCGGCGCCGCCTGGGCCCGCGGCCTGCGCGAGAGCACGGTGCTCGCGTGAGCGCCCGTCGCGAGGCCGCTCCCGCCCGGCGGGTCGCCTACGACGTCCTGCTCGCGGTGAGCGGGTCGGACGCCTACGCCAACCTGGTCCTGCCCGCGCGGATCAGCGCCGCCGGCCTCTCGCCCGCCGACGCGGGACTGGCCACCGAGCTCTGCTACGGCACTCTGCGGATGTCCGGCTACTACGACCGCGTGATCGCCCTCGCGGCCGGCCGGTCCGTCGAGAGCATCGATGCGCCGGTGCTCGACGCGCTGCGCCTGGGCGTGCACCAGCTGCTCGCGACCCGCGTGGCCCCGCACGCCGCGGTGAACGAGAGCGTCGCGCTCGTCGCGGCCGGCTCCTCGCGGGGAGCGGTGGCCTTCGCCAACGCCGTGCTGCGCGCGGTCTCGCGCTCGGGCGCCGGCGAGTGGCGCGAGCGGGTATCCGCGGCCGCGGTCTCCGGCGACGACCGGATCGCCGCGCTGAGCTCCCACCCCGTGTGGATCGTGCGCGCCCTGCGACGGGCGCTGGCGGCGGAGGGGGCGGCCGACGAGCTCGACGCGCTGCTCGCCGCCGACAACGCGGCTCCGCGGGTGAACCTGGTGGCTCTGCCGGGCCTGGCGTCTCCCGGCGAGATCGCCGGCGCCGAATCCGACCGCTTCTCGCCGGTCGGCATGACCAGCACCGGCGGCGACCCGGAGGCAGTCCCCGCGGTGCACGAGGGCCGCGTGCGCGTGCAGGACGAGGGCTCCCAGCTCGCCGCTCTGGCGCTCTCCCGGGCACGGCCGGTCCGCCCGGGCGAGCGCTGGCTCGACCTGTGCGCGGGACCCGGCGGCAAGGCGGCGCTGCTCGCGGCGGAGGCGCGCGCAGGCGGGGCGGCGCTGCTCGCCAACGAGGTGGTCCCGGGCCGCGCGGGCCTGGTGCGGCAGGCGCTGGCCGCCGTCGACCCGTCGGTCGAGGTGCGCACCGGCGACGGGCGCGACCTGGGCGACGAGCAGCCGGGCTCGTTCGACCGCATCCTCCTCGACGCGCCGTGCACCGGTCTCGGTGCGCTGCGGCGTCGGCCCGAGGCGCGCTGGCGCAAGTCCGCGGCCGACGTGGAGCCGCTGGCCGCCCTCCAGGGCGAGCTGCTCGACTCCGCGGTCCGGGCTCTCGCTCCCGACGGGCTGCTGGCCTACGTGACCTGCTCGCCGCACCTCGGCGAGACCCGGCGCGTGCTCGCCCTCGCGCAGGAGCGGCACGAGCTCGAGCTCGTCGACACGCCGGCCGTGCTGCGCGCGGTGACGGCGGACCCGCTCCCGCTGCCGGACGGCCCCCTCCACGTGCAGCTCTGGCCGCACCGGCACGGCACCGACGCCATGTTCGTCCAGCTCCTCCGCCGCCGCCGGCCCCTCGAGGCGGCGTCCGGAGACGCCTGACCCCTCCGGAGCGGGAGCGTGCTCAGCCGGGCGGACGCCGAGGACGCTCCGATCTAGGCTGGACGCATGCCCGCACGGATCAACCCCAGCATCCTCTCCGCCGACTTCGTGAACTTCGAGGCCGAGCTGCAGCGCATCGCCGGAGCCGACCTCGTGCACGTCGACGTGATGGACAACCACTTCGTGCCGAACCTCACCTTCGGGCTGACCATGGTCCAGCGCCTCCAGGACGTCTCGCCCCGCCCGCTCGACCTGCACCTGATGATCGACGACCCCGACCGGTGGGCCCCCGACTACGCCGAGACCGGCGCCTTCTCCGTGACCTTCCACGCCGAGGCCGCGCGCGACGCCGTGGCCCTGGCGCGGCGCCTGCGCGGGATCGGCTCGCGGGCGGGGATCGCGCTCAAGCCGGGCACGATGGTGGACGACTACCTCGACCTCCTGCCCGAGTTCGACCAGGTCCTCGTGATGACGGTCGAGCCCGGCTTCGGGGGCCAGTCCTTCATGCAGGAGACGATGCCCAAGCTGCGCACGCTCCGGAACGTGGTGGACCGCACCGGGCTCGACGTCTGGCTCCAGGTCGACGGCGGGATCGCACCCGGCACGATCGAGATCGCAGCGGAGGCGGGAGCCGACACCTTCGTCGCGGGCTCCGCGGTCTTCGGCGCGGACGACCCGGAGGCCGCGATCGCGTCGCTGCGCGAGACGGCGACCGCTCACCTGCACCGGCACTGAGGCGTCCCGCGCCCGGCCGCCGTATAGACTTCCCCGGTGAAAACTTTCGACGACCTCTTCGCTGAGCTGGGCGAGAAGGCCGCCGCCCGTCCCGAGGGTTCGGGCACCGTCCGCGAGCTCGACGCCGGCGTGCACTTCATCGGCAAGAAGATCGTCGAGGAGGCAGCCGAGGTGTGGATGGCCGCCGAGTACGAGGGCGACGAGCGCACCGCCGAGGAGATCTCGCAGCTGCTCTACCACCTGCAGGTGCTCATGCTCGCCAAGGGACTGACGACGGCCGACGTCTACCGGCATCTGTGAGCCCCGCCCCGCTCGCCGGGGTGCGCCTCCGCTCCGCGCCGTCGCGCCCGCACGCTCCCCGAGGAGCCGTGCCGCCCCCTGAACAGCCGTCGAGTCATGAAGGACGTCCCGTGACCACCACCCCCGCCCCGACGCTCCTGCGCGTCGCCGTCCCCAACAAGGGCTCCCTCTCGGAGACCGCCGGTCAGATGCTCGCGGAGGCCGGCTACACCGGCCGCCGCGACCCGAAGGAGCTGCACGTCGTCGACGAGCGCAACGGGGTGGAGTTCTTCTACCTGCGCCCGCGCGACATCGCCACCTACGTCGGCTCCGGCGCTCTCGACGTCGGGGTCACCGGCCGCGACCTCCTGATCGACTCCGGCTCCGAGGCGCGCGAGATCGCGAGCCTCGGCTTCGCCAACTCCACCTTCCGCTTCGCCGGGCCCGCAGGCCGCTACGACGAGCTCGCGCAGATCGACGGCCTCCGCGTGGCGACCAGCTACCCGGGCCTCGTGGGCCGCTTCCTCCGGGAGCACGGCGTCGAGGTGACGCTGATCCGCCTCGACGGCGCGGTCGAGTCCGCGATCCAGCTCGGCGTCGCCGACGTCATCGCCGATGTCGTCGAGACCGGCACCACGCTCCGCAAGGCCGGCCTCGAGATCTTCGGCCCGGTCATCCTGAACTCGACCGCCGTCCTGGTCTCCGCCGCGGGGGAGCCCGAGGGCATCCCGGTGCTGCTGCGCCGCCTGCAGGGCGTGCTGGTCGCCCGCGAGTACGTGCTGCTCGACTACGACTGCCCCGTCGCGCTCCTGGAGAGCGCCACGGCGATCGCCCCGGGCTTCGAGTCGCCGACGGTCTCGCCGCTGCACGACGCCGAGTGGGTGGCCGTCCGCGTGATGGTGCCGCGCTCGGACATGAACCAGGTGATGGACCGCCTGTACGACCTGGGCGCCCGCGCGATCCTGGTCACCTCCATCCACGCCGCGCGCCTGTAGAGGGGGAGCCGATGAGTCTCGCCGTCCGCGTCATCCCCTGCCTCGACGTCGCCGCCGGCCGCGTCGTGAAGGGCGTCAACTTCCAGAACCTGCGCGATGCGGGCGACCCCGTCGAGCTCGCCCGCCTCTACTTCGAGCAGGGCGCCGACGAGCTGACCTTCCTCGACGTCACCGCCACGGTCGACGACCGCTCGACCACCTACGACGTGGTGCGGGCGACCGCCGAGCAGGTCTTCATCCCGCTCACGGTCGGCGGAGGCGTGCGCAGCGCCGAGGACGTCTCGCGACTGCTCGCGCACGGCGCCGACAAGGTGGGCGTCAACTCCGCCGCGATCGCCCGGCCCGAGCTCCTCGGCGAGATCGCCGACGTCTTCGGCGCGCAGGTGCTCGTGCTCTCGCTCGACGTCAAGCGGAGCGACGCCACGGCGTCCGGCTTCGTCGTCACCACTCACGGCGGACGCCGCGAGACCGAGCTCGACGCCCTGGCCTGGGCGGCCGAGGCCGTCGAGCGCGGCGCCGGGGAGCTGCTGGTCAACTCCATCGACGCCGACGGCACCAAGCAGGGCTTCGACCTCGAGCTGATCGCCGCGATGCGCGAGCTGAGCTCCGTGCCGGTCATCGCCTCCGGAGGCGCCGGCGCCGTCGAGCACTTCGCTCCGGCCGTCGACGCGGGAGCCGACGCCGTGCTCGCCGCCTCCGTCTTCCACAACCGCGAGCTGACGATCGGCGACGTCAAGCGCTCGCTCGCCGCCTCCGGGATCGAGATCCGATGACCCCCGCCGAGCTCGACGCCGTCCTGGACCGCGCCGCCTTCGATCCGACCGGGCTCCTGCCCGCGATCATCCAGCAGCACGACACCCGCGAGGTGCTCATGATGGGCTGGATGGACCGCGAGGCTCTCCGGCGGACCCTCACCGAGGGCCGCGTCACCTTCTGGTCGCGCTCGCGTCAGGAGTACTGGCGCAAAGGCGACACGTCCGGGCACGCGCAGTACGTGCGGGGTGCCGCCCTCGACTGCGACGCCGACACCCTGCTGGTCCAGGTCGAGCAGATCGGCGCAGCCTGCCACACGGGCGAGCACGCCTGCTTCGACGTCGACCCCCTCGTGCCGTTCACCGGCCTCGGCCCGGCGGAGTGAGCATGAGCGGACGGCGGCTGAAGTACACGGCGATCCTCGGGGTCGTGCTGCTCGCCGCGCTCGAGCTGACCGCCTCCACCCAGACCTGGTCCACGCTGACCCTGGCCGCGATCGAGGGGGAGGGCCAGCGGATCGACGTGGCCGGGACCGTCGCCGCGCCCGCGCTCTCCGCCCTGGCGCTCGCGGGCCTCGCTCTCGCCGCGGCCCTCGCCATCGCCGGCCCCGTCTTCCGGATCGTGCTCGGTCTGCTGCAGGCCGTCCTCGGCGCCTCGGTGGTGCTCACGGCCGCGACGGCACTGGGCGACCCCGTGCGCGCCGGCGCTTCGCTGGTCACCGAGGCGACCGCCATCGCGGGGGAGCAGTCCGTCGCCGCACTCGTGGCCTCGTCCTCCGCGACGGCCTGGCCCGTCGTCGCCCTGGTCTGCGGCGTGCTCACCGCGCTGCTCGGGATCGGCGTCGTCGCGACCTCGCGCCGCTGGCCGGGAGCGGCGCGGAAGCGCGCGTCCCGCTTCGAGCCCGCCGACGGCTACGGCCACGGCGCGTCGACCGTGCAGACGGACGACGGCGACATCGATCCGGTCATCTCGTGGGACGACCTCTCGCGCGGCGACGACCCCACCTCGGGCCGCTGACACCGGCCGGGGACGTGTCCGGCGGTCCGGCATCCCCGCCTCCTGCAGGGGCTGCGCAGGCGAGTCCGGGCCGGGCGCTCAGGCGCCTCACGCTAGACTGCTCTGGTCCCGATGCACCCCCAGGAGGAGACCCATGAGCACCGAGCACGACGACGACAACCACGGCCACTCGCCCGCAGCGTGGACGGCCGTCGTCATCATGCTGGTCGGATTCACGATCGGCACGATCGCGTTCTGGTTCGACGTGCCCCTGGTGGTCTGGCTCTCGGCCGGCCTGGTCGTGGTGGGTCTGCTCGTGGGCATGGGCATGGCCAAGGCGGGCTACGGCGTCAACGGCGCGAAGGCGAACCCGAAGGCGCGCGCCTAGGTGCTCGCCGACCTCACCGCCGGCGCCCTGGCCGACGCGGCCCGGCGCCGCGAGAGCGCCCCGCTCGAAGCCGTCGAGCGCCGCGCGCTCGCCCAGGCGCCCGCCCTCGACGCCCTGGCCGCTCTGGCCCCCGCCGAGCGCGTCAGGATCATCGCCGAGGTGAAGCGCGCCAGCCCGTCGCGCGGAGCCCTCGCCGACATCCCCGTCCCCGCCGAGCTGGCCGGACAGTACGAGCTCGGGGGAGCGAGCGCGATCAGCGTCCTCACCGAGGAGCGCCGCTTCAAGGGGTCCCTCGCGGACCTCGAGGCGGTCCGCGAGCGCGTGTCGATCCCCGTCCTGCGCAAGGACTTCGTCGCCGAGCCCTACCAGGTCCTCGAGGCCCGCGCGGCCGGAGCCGACCTGGTCCTCCTCATCGTCGCCGCGCTCGAGCAGCCCCTGCTCGCCGAGCTGCACGCCCTCGTCCTCGAGCTGGGGATGACCCCGCTCGTCGAGACGCACTCGGCCGACGAGCTCGAGCGGGCCGCCGACCTCGGCGCGCGGCTCATCGGCGTGAACGCCCGCGACCTCTCCACCTTCCAGCTCGACCGCGACCTCTTCGGCCGCCTCTCCGAGCGCTTCCCCGACGACGCGGTGAAGGTGGCCGAATCGGCCGTCCTCACCGCCGACGACGTCGCGCACTACCGCGGCGCCGGAGCCGACGTCGTCCTCGTGGGCGAGGCTCTCGTCACCGGCGGCGACCCCGTCTCCACCCTCGCCGGCTTCCTGGCGCACTGACCACTCCGATAGGCGGTACCCCCATGGCACTCCGGGATGAACTCGGCCCCTACTTCGGCGAGTTCGGCGGACGCTACGTCCCCGAGTCCCTCGTCGAGGCCCTCGACGAGCTGAGCGCCGAGTACGAGCGCACGAAGGTCGACCCCGCGTTCGCGGCAGAACTGATGGAGCTGCACCGCAGCTACACCGGCCGTCCGTCGATCATCACCGAGGTGCCGCGGTTCGCCGAGCACGCCGGCGGAGCGCGGATCATCCTCAAGCGCGAGGACCTCAACCACACCGGCTCGCACAAGATCAACAACGTGCTGGGCCAGGCGCTGCTCACCAAGCGGATCGGCAAGACCCGCGTCATCGCCGAGACGGGAGCGGGCCAGCACGGCGTCGCGACCGCCACGGCCGCCGCCCTGTTCGGCCTCGACTGCGTGGTCTACATGGGCGAGGTCGACACCGAGCGCCAGGCCCTCAACGTCGCCCGCATGCGCCTGCTCGGCGCCGAGGTGATCCCCGTGACGACCGGCTCGCGCACCCTCAAGGACGCGATCAATGACGCGATGCGCGACTGGGTGACGAACGTGGGCACCACGAACTACATCTTCGGCACCGTCGCGGGCCCGCACCCGTTCCCGGCCCTCGTCCGCGACTTCCAGAAGATCATCGGCGAGGAGGCGCGCGAGCAGGTCCTCGAGCTGACCGGCTCGCTGCCCACCGCGGTCACCGCCTGCGTCGGCGGCGGCTCCAACGCGATGGGGATCTTCCACGCCTTCCTCGACGACCCCGACGTCCGCCTCGTCGGCTTCGAGGCCGGCGGCGACGGGATCGAGACCCCCCGCCACGCGGCGACCATCAGCAAGGGCCGCCCCGGCGTCCTGCACGGCGCCCGCAGCTTCCTCCTCCAGGACGAGGACGGCCAGACCGTCGAGTCGCACTCGATCTCGGCCGGCCTCGACTACCCGGGCATCGGCCCGGAGCACGCGTGGCTCTCGAGCATCGGCCGCGCCGACTACCGCGCGGTCACCGACTCGGCCGCGATGGACGCGCTCATGCTGCTCAGCCGCACCGAGGGGATCATCCCGGCGATCGAGTCCGCGCACGCGCTGGCCGGCACGCTGGAGCTCGGGCGCGAGCTCGGCCCCGAGGCCACCATCCTGGTCAACCTCTCGGGCCGCGGCGACAAGGACATGACGACCGCTGCGCACTACTTCGGCCTCATGGACAAGGGCGCGGTGCAGTCGTGAGCGGCCGCGGACCGAGCGTCGCCGAGACCGTCCGGCGCCGGAACGAGGAGGCGGCGGGCGCCCTGATCGGCTACCTCCCCGTCGGCTTCCCCGACCTGCCGACCAGCATCGACGCCGCCGTGGCCATGGCCGAGAACGGCGTCGACGCGATCGAGCTCGGTCTGCCCTACTCCGATCCGGTGATGGACGGACCCGTCATCCAGGAGGCGACCCAGGCCGCCATCGCGGGCGGCTTCCGCCTCCGCCACGGCTTCGAGGCCGTCCGCGAGATCCGGGCGCGCGTCGACGTGCCGGTCCTGGTGATGACCTACTACAACCCCGTCCTGCAGTACGGGGTCGAGCGCTTCGCCACCGATCTGGCCGAGGCCGGCGGGTCCGGCCTCATCACGCCCGACCTGATCCCGGACGAGGGCGCCGAGTGGCTCGCCGTCTCCGAGCGGCTCGGACTCGACCGCGTGTTCCTCGCGGCACCGTCCTCGACGGACACGCGCCTGCGCCAGGCCGTCGACTCGAGCCGTGGATTCGTCTACGCGGTCTCGACGATGGGCATCACCGGCGCGCGCACCGATGTCGACTCCGCGGCCCGCACCCTGGTCGACCGCCTCCGCGCCGCCGGCTCCGAGAGCGCGTGCGTCGGCCTGGGCATCTCGACCGGCGAGCAGGTCGCCGAGATCCTCGCCTACGCGGACGGCGCCATCGTCGGATCCGCCCTGGTGCGGGCGCTGGCGTCCGGCGGGGTCGACGCGGTCGCCGAGACCTCCCGCGGCCTCGCCGAGGGCACCCGCCTGCGCTCCGCGCGCTGACACCCTCCCGCTACAATCGGGATGCCCACCGGGGCGCGGCCGAGCCGCGCCCGGGGGACCCCCTCCTTCGAAAGGTCGAGTACCGGTGTCCGTACCGCTGAGCATTCCGAGCCCCCCCGACGCGTGGAGTCAGTACGACCTCACGATCGGCACCTTCACGCTCGCGATCCACACCTACGCGCTCTGCATCCTCGCGGGGATCATCGTGGCGACGATCATGACGAACCAGCGCCTCAAGCGCCGCGGCGCGGAGCCGTGGGTCGTGCTCGACATCATCATCTGGGCGGTGCCGCTCGGCATCGTCGGCGCCCGCGCCTACCACGTGCTCACCCACCCCGGCGACTACTTCTACGACGGCGCCGACCCGTGGGAGGTCGTCCGCATCTGGAACGGCGGCAACGCCATCTTCGGCGGGCTCATCGGAGGCGCGGTCGGCGCGTTCATCGGCTGCCGCTGGACAGGAGTGCGCTTCTGGACCTTCGCCGACGCCCTCGCCCCCGGCATGCTCGCCGCTCAGGCGCTCGGGCGCCTGGGCAACTGGTTCAACCACGAGCTCTTCGGCCTGCCCACGACCCTGCCCTGGGGCCTCGAGATCGAGACCACCAACCCGGCCTTCCCCGTCGGCCTCCCGGCGGGCACGCTCTTCCACCCGACCTTCCTCTACGAGATCCTCTGGAACGTCGTCGGCATCGCGGTCATCCTCCTGCTCGAGCGCCGTCTCAAGCTGCAGTGGGGCACCGTCTTCGCCGCCTACCTGATCTGGTACGGGATCGGCCGCGTCTGGTTCGAGTCCATCCGGATCGACCCGAGCGAGTTCTTCTGGGGCATCCGCACCAACGTCTGGGCCGCGCTCATCGCCGTGGTCATCGGCCTGGTCCTCGTGGTGATCCAGAAGCGCGAGCACCCGGGCGCCGAGCCCTCGGCCTACCGGCCGGGTCGCGAGTGGACGCCCGCCCCGGCTGCGGTAGAATTCGAGGACGTCGAGTCGGACTCCGACGACACCACCACCCCTGCTTCCGGCACCGACGCCGAGAAGCCGACGGTCTCCCGCACCTGACGGAGGTCGCGGAGCCTCCGCGACCGCCTCCCGGGTGCCCGACACCTCCACGACCGCCCCATCGCGGCGCAGCCACGAGCGCTGCCGCGGGCGGGTCGTCGTGCAGGCACCGCCGGCGGCGCGCGACGCTCGCGCCACGGCAGAACCCTGCGGCCCTCCCGATCGGGGAGCCGCTCCTCCTCCACCACCGCGGGCCAGCGACGTCCCGATCAGCCATCACCCCCGTGAGGACGGTTCCCATGGCCTCCGCCCAGCCCTCGACCCCGGCCCGCGCCGTGCCCTTCCTGGGCATGCCGCCGGCGCAGGGGATGTACGACCCGGCCGCCGAGAAGGACGCGTGCGGTCTCGCGATGGTCGCCACCATGCGCGGCACCGCCGGCCACGACATCATCGACGCCGCGCTGAACGCGCTGCGCAACCTCGAGCACCGCGGCGCCGTCGGCTCCGACGCGGGAACGGGCGACGGCGCGGGGATCATCACGCAGATCCCGGACGAGTTCCTCCGCGCGGTCGCTCCCTTCGAGCTCCCGCCGCTGGGCCAGTACGCGGTGGGCAACGCCTTCCTCCCGGTGGACGTTTTCGAGCGCGAGCGGGTCAAGTCGACGATCGCCGACATCGCCCGCGAGGAGAACCTCGCCGTGGTCGGCTGGCGCTCCGTGCCCGTGCAGCCCGACGAGATCGGCACGCTCGCCCGGGCCGCCATGCCGGCGATCGAGCAGCTGTTCATCCGGAGCGAGCTGACCGACGAGAGCGGCACGCCCCTCTCCTCCGTGCGCCTCGACCGCCTGACCTTCCGCCTGCGCAAGCGCGTCGAGCGCGAGCTCGAGGTCTACTTCATGTCGCTCTCGAGCCGCACGCTCGTCTACAAGGGGATGGTGACGACGCTCCAGCTGGAGCCGTTCTACCCGGACCTGTCCGACGAGCGCTTCGCGTCGAAGCTCGCGCTGGTGCACTCCCGGTACTCCACCAACACCTTCCCCTCGTGGCCGCTCGCTCAGCCGTTCCGGATGATCGCGCACAACGGCGAGATCAACACGGTGCAGGGCAACCGCAACTGGATGCGCGCGCGCCAGTCGCAGCTGAAGAGCCGCGAGCTGGGCGACCTGGCCCCGCTGTTCCCGATCGTCTCGCCCGGCCGCAGCGACTCCGCCTCGTTCGACGAGACCGTCGAGCTGCTCAATCTGGCCGGCCGGTCGCTCCCGCACGCGGTCATGATGATGGTGCCGGAGGCCTGGGAGAACCAGGACGGCGCGCTCGACCCGAAGCGCCGCGCGTTCTACGAGTACCACTCGATGCTCATGGAGCCGTGGGACGGCCCGGCCGCGATCGTCTTCACCGACGGCGAGCTCGTCGGCGCCACCCTCGACCGCAACGGGCTCCGACCCGGCCGCTTCGTCGTCACCGACGACGGGCT
This sequence comes from Rathayibacter sp. AY1F9, assembly GCF_002932155.1. NCBI lineage: Bacteria > Bacillati > Actinomycetota > Actinomycetes > Micrococcales > Microbacteriaceae > Rathayibacter > Rathayibacter sp. AY1F9. The sequence goes on from NZ_PSVA01000003.1 coordinate 23,101, forward strand.
CGTGGTGCTCGCCAGCGAGATCGGCGTGCTCGACATCGACCCCGCGAAGGTGGTCCGCAAGGGACGCCTGCAGCCCGGCCGCATGTTCCTGGTCGACACCGAGCAGGGCCGCATCGTCGAGGACGAGGAGATCAAGGGGCAGCTCGCCGCCTCCGGTCCGTTCGAGGAGTGGCTCGAGAAGGGCCGCATCAACCTCAAGGACCTCCCCGAGCGCGAGCACATCGTGCACACGCCCGCCTCGGTCAACCGCCGCCAGCGCACCTTCGGCTACACCGAGGAGGAGGTCCGCCTCCTCCTGCTGCCGATGGCGCGCGCCGGTGCGGAGCCGCTCGGAGCGATGGGCTCGGACACCCCCGTGGCCGTCCTGTCCAAGCGCCCCCGCCTGCTCTTCGACTACTTCACGCAGGCCTTCGCGCAGGTGACGAACCCGCCGCTGGACTCGATCCGCGAGGAGGTCGTGACCTCGCTCCGTCTGGGCCTCGGCCCCGAGCGCAACCTGCTGACCGCCGGTGCCGAGCACGCGCGCCAGGTCGTCCTCGACTTCCCGGTCATCGACAACGACGAGCTCGCGAAGATCCAGCACATCGCGCCGCGCCCGCTGAGCCACATCACCACGACGATCCGCGGCCTCTACCGCGTCGACGCGGGACCCCGCGCGATGCAGGACCGCATCGACGAGATGTGCGATGAGGCCGACGAGGCCATCGCCGCGGGAGCGCAGTTCCTGGTGCTCTCGGACCGCGACTCCACCAAGGACCTCGCGCCGATCCCCTCGCTGCTGATGCTCGCCGCCGTGCACCACCACCTCATCCGCACCGAGAACCGGATGCGAGTGGGGCTCGTGGTCGAGGCGGGCGACGTCCGCGAGGTGCACCATGTGGCGACGCTCATCGGCTACGGCGCCTCCGCGGTCAACCCGTACCTGGCGATGGAGACCTGCGAGGACCTCGTCCGCAGCGGCATGCTGTCGGACGTCTCGCCGGAGAAGGCCGTGAAGAACGTGATCAAGGCGCTCGGCAAGGGCGTGCTGAAGATCATGTCCAAGATGGGCATCTCCACCGTGTCGAGCTACGCCGGGGCGCAGACCTTCGAGGCCGTCGGCCTCAGCCAGGCGTTCGTCGACCAGTACTTCACCGGCACCGTCTCGAAGCTCGGCGGCATCGGCATCGACGTCGTCGCCGAGGAGAACGCCGCGCGTCACCGCGCCGCGTACCCCGAGGACGGCGCGATCGTCGCGCATGAGCGCCTGGCGGTCGGCGGCGAGTACCAGTGGCGCCGCGACGGCGCCCCGCACCTGTTCAACCCGGACACGGTGTTCCGCCTGCAGCACTCGACGCGCAACCGCCGCTACGACGTCTTCCGCGAGTACACGAAGATGGTCGACGACCAGGCGAGCTCGCTGATGACCCTCCGCGGCATGTTCAAGCTCGACACCGCGGGGCGCACGCCGATCCCGATCGACGAGGTCGAGCCGGTCGAGGCGATCGTCAAGCGCTTCTCGACGGGCGCGATGAGCTACGGCTCCATCTCGCCGGAGGCGCACGAGACGCTCGCCATCGCGATGAACCGCCTCGGCGCCAAGTCGAACACCGGCGAGGGCGGCGAGGACACCGAGCGGCTGCTCGACCCGGAGCGCCGCTCCGCGATCAAGCAGGTCGCCTCGGGCCGCTTCGGCGTCACGAGCATGTACCTCACCCACGCCGACGACATCCAGATCAAGCTCGCCCAGGGTGCCAAGCCCGGCGAGGGCGGTCAGCTCCCGCCCACGAAGGTGTACCCGTGGATCGCGCGCACCCGGCACGCGACCGCCGGCGTCGGCCTGATCTCGCCGCCGCCGCACCACGACATCTACTCGATCGAGGACCTGAAGCAGCTGATCTTCGACCTCAAGCGGGCGAACCCGTCGGCGCGCATCCACGCGAAGCTGGTCAGCCAGTCGGGCATCGGAGCGGTCGCCGCCGGCACCGCGAAGGCCCTCGCCGACGTGATCCTCGTCTCGGGTCACGACGGCGGCACCGGCGCGAGCCCGGTGAACTCGCTCAAGCACGCGGGCACGCCCTGGGAGCTCGGCCTGGCCGAGACCCAGCAGACGCTGATGCTCAACGGCATGCGCGATCGCGTGGTCGTGCAGGTCGACGGCCAGATGAAGACCGGTCGCGACGTCGTCATCGGCGCGCTGCTCGGGGCCGAGGAGTTCGGCTTCGCGACGGCCCCGCTGATCGTCGAGGGCTGCATCATGATGCGCGTCTGCCACCTCGACACCTGCCCGGTGGGCGTCGCGACGCAGAACCCGGAGCTGCGCCAGCGGTTCTCCGGAAAGCCGGAGTTCGTCGTCAACTTCTTCGAGTTCATCGCCCAGGAGGTGCGCGAGTACCTCGCGCAGCTCGGCTTCCGGAGCGTCGACGAGATCGTCGGACACCGCGAGCTGCTCGACGTCGACCAGGCGATCGAGCACTGGAAGGCGAGCGGGCTCGACCTGACGCCGATCCTCGTCGGACCGGTCTTCACGGCGGAGGAGCCGCGCCGCCACGGCCGCGCGCAGGAGCACGAGCTCGAGCACCACTTCGACAACGAGCTGATCCGCCTCGCGGCGAACGTGCTCGACCACCGCGGCACCGTGCGGATCGAGCGCGAGATCAAGAACACCGAGCGCGCCGTCGGCACCATGCTCGGCCACGAGGTCACCGTCCGCTTCGGCGAGAACGGCCTGCCGGCCGACTCCATCGTCGTATCGCTCCGCGGCTCGGCCGGGCAGTCGCTCGGAGCGTTCCTCCCCGCCGGCATCACGCTGCGGCTCGAGGGCGACTCCAACGACTACGTCGGCAAGGGCCTCTCGGGCGGCCAGATCGTGGTGCGGCCGGACCGCCGCAGCACCTTCGACGCCTCGACGAACGTGATCGCGGGCAATGTGATCGGCTACGGGGCGACCCAGGGCACGATGTTCATCCGCGGGATGGTCGGCGAGCGCTTCCTGGTCCGCAACTCCGGCGCCACCGCGGTGGTCGAGGGAGTGGGCGACCACGCGCTCGAGTACATGACCGGCGGCCTGGCGGTGATCCTCGGCGAGACCGGGCGGAACCTCGGCGCCGGCATGTCGGGCGGCACGGCCTACATCCACGGCCTGCGCCGCGAGCTCGTGAACCGCGACGCGATCGCCTCCGGCGAGCTGACCCTCTCCGAGCTCGGCAGCGCCGACGTGGAGATCCTTCGCGACCTGCTCGAGCGGCACGTCGCGGAGACCGAGTCGACCCTGGCCCAGGGGATGCTCGACGATTTCGACGGAACGGTCTCGCGTTTCGTCAAGGTACTGCCCCGCGACTTCGCCGCGGTGCTCGCGACGCGCGCATCCGCTGTGGAGGAGGGGCTCGACCCCGACGGCGACGTCGTCTGGGGACGGATTCTGGAGGTGACCGGTGGCTGATCCCAAGGGGTTCCTGAAGGTGCAGGACCGGGAGCTGCCCAAGCGGCGTCCCGTGTCCGTCCGCCTGATGGACTGGAAAGAGGTCTACGAGCAGGGCGACTCCGCCGTGCTGCGCCGGCAGGCGGGCCGCTGCATGGACTGCGGCATCCCGTTCTGCCACAAGGGCTGCCCGCTGGGGAACCTCATCCCCGAGTGGAACGACCTGATGTGGCGTGGCGAGGGCCGCCAGGCGATCGAGCGCCTGCACGCGACGAACAACTTCCCGGAGTTCACGGGCCGGCTCTGCCCGGCGCCGTGCGAGTCGTCCTGCGTGCTCGGCATCAATCAGCCCGCCGTCACGATCAAGCAGATCGAGGTCTCGATCATCGATCAGGCCTTCGGCAACGACTGGGTGCAGCCGCACCCGCCGGAGCGCCTGACCGGCAAGACCGTCGCGGTCGTCGGCTCCGGCCCGGCGGGGCTCGCCGCCGCTCAGCAGCTCACCCGCGCCGGGCACACCGTCGCGGTCTACGAGCGCGACGACCGCATCGGCGGTCTCCTGCGCTACGGGATCCCGGACTTCAAGATGGAGAAGAAGCACCTCGAGCTCCGCCTGAACCAGATGAAGGCCGAGGGCACCCGGTTCCGCGCGGGCGTCGACATCGGCTCCGACATCACCTGGGACGACCTGCGGGCGCGCTACGACGCGGTCGTGGTCGCCACCGGTGCTCTCGTACCGCGCGACCTGCCGATCCCGGGTCGCGACCTCGACGGCGTGCACTTCGCCATGGAGTACCTCGTGCAGTCGAACCGCGCGATCGCGGGCGACCGCGTCTTCGAGCAGATCTCGGCCGAGGGCAAGCACGTCGTCGTCCTGGGCGGAGGAGACACCGGAGCGGACTGCATCGGCACCGCCCACCGCCAGAAGGCCGCGTCGGTCACGAACCTGGCGATCGGGCAGCAGCCGCCGTCGCAGCGCCCGGACAGCCAGCCCTGGCCGATGGACCCGACCGTGTTCGAGGTCTCGAGCGCCCACGAGGAGGGCGGGGAGCGGATGTTCCTCGCGTCGACCGTGGAGTTCCTCGCGAACGAGGGCGGCGAGGTCCGCGCGGTGCGCGTGGCCGAGACCGAGTACCTCGACGGACGCCGCGTCCCCAAGGCGGGCACCGAGCGCGAGATCCCGGCCGACCTGGTCCTGCTCGCCCTCGGCTTCACCGGCCCGGAGGCGGACCACCTCGGCCGCCAGCTCGACGTCCCCTTCACCGAGCGCGGCAACGTCGCGCGCGGCGACGCCTTCGAGACCACCGTCCCCGGCGTCTTCGTGGCCGGCGACGCCGGGCGCGGCCAGTCCCTGATCGTCTGGGCGATCGCGGAGGGCCGCTCCGTTGCGGCCGAGGTCGACCGCTACCTCGAGGGCACGACCCAGCTGCCGGCGCCGGTCGGCCCCAACGACCGGGGCTTCACGCTCTAGTCCCCGGGACGCGATAGTCTCGGCCCGCCAGCAATCAGCTCACCCTCCCCGCTAACGACGCGCCTCCGGGCGCAGAACAACGGAGCACCCCCTCAATGAGACGAGCGAAAATCGTCGCCACCCTCGGCCCGGCAACGTCGTCGTACGAGACCATTCGTGCGATCATCGACGCCGGCGTGGACGTGGCCCGCATGAACCTCAGTCACGGAAGCTACGACGTCCACGAAGGCATCTACCGCATCGTGCGGAAGGCCGCGGACGACGCCGGGCGCGCGGTCGCGATCCTCGTCGACCTGCAGGGTCCGAAGATCCGCCTCGGCAAGTTCGAGGGCGGCCCGTACGCCCTCGCCGAGGGCGACGTCTTCACCATCACCACCGAGGACGTCCTCGGCACGCGCGAGCTCTCGGGCACCACGTTCAAGGGCCTCCCGGACGACGTGAACCCGGGCGACATGCTCCTCATCGACGACGGCAAGGTCGCTGTCCGCGTCACCGCCGTCGAGGGCCCCCGGGTCGTCACCGAGGTCGTCGTCCCCGGCAACGTCTCGAACAACAAGGGCATCAACCTGCCCGGTGTCGCGGTCAACGTCCCCGCACTCTCCCAGAAGGACGAGGACGACCTCCGCTGGGCGATCCGCCTCGGCGCCGACATCATCGCCCTCTCCTTCGTGCGCAACGCCAGCGACATCGAGCGCGTGCACGAGATCATGGCGGAGGAGGGCCGCAAGGCTCCCGTCATCGCCAAGATCGAGAAGCCGCAGGCGGTCGACAACCTGCAGGAGATCATCGACGTCTTCGACGGCATCATGGTCGCCCGCGGCGACCTCGGCGTCGAGCTGCCCCTCGAGGCGGTGCCGATCGTGCAGAAGCACGCCGTCGAGCTCGCCCGCCGCTGGGCGAAGCCGGTCATCGTCGCGACCCAGATGCTCGAGTCGATGATCGAGAGCCCCCGCCCCACGCGGGCCGAGGCCTCGGACGTCGCGAACGCCATCCTCGACGGCGCGGACGCGGTCATGCTCTCGGGCGAGACCAGCGTCGGAGCCTGGCCCGTCGTCACCGTGCAGACCATGGCCCGCATCGTCGAGTCCACCGAGGAGCACGGCCTGGAGCGCATCCCCCCGCTGGGGAGCAAGCCCCGCACCCAGGGCGGATCCGTCACGCTGGCCGCCGCCGAGGTCGCCGAGTTCGTCGAGGCGAAGTTCCTCTGCGTGTTCACGGAGTCGGGCGACTCGGTCCGCCGCATGACGCGCCTGCGCCACGGCATCCCGATCATCGGCTTCACCCCCGAGCCCGCCGTCCGGCGCCGCATGGCGCTGAACTGGGGCGTCCAGTCCTTCGTCACGCCGCGCGTCAACCACACCGACGCGATGTTCGCGCAGGTGGACGCGGTGCTGCTCCGCGAGGGCCTCGCCCAGGCGGGCGAGACCGTGGTCGTCGTCTCCGGATCGCCCCCCGGGCGCGCCGGCACGACGAACGACATGCGGGTGCACATCGTCGGCTCGTCCAGCTCGGCCGACAGGGCCGAGAACTGGGACCACTGAGTCCAGCACCCCCGGAGGGCCCGGTCGCGCGAGCGGCCGGGCCCTCCGGCGTTCCCCGGCGGTCCGCGTGGCGGGACGCGCCTCCGCGGGCGGATACCGTGGACCCATGCGACTCGGCGTGCTCGACATCGGCTCCAACACGGTCCACCTGCTCCTCGTCGACGCGCACCCCGGCGCCCGCCCGGTGCCCTACCGCTCGCACAAGCGGAGCCTCGCTCTCGTGGCGCACCTCGACGAGGCGGGGGAGATCACCGAGCGTGGCCAGCGCGAGCTGATCGCGTTCGTGACCGAGGCCGCCGAGGTCGCCCGCGAGCACCGCGCGGAGGACCTGCTGGCGTTCGCGACCTCGGCGATCCGCGAGGCCGGCAACGGCGCGGCGGTCCTCGACCGGGTCCGCGCCGAGACGGGCGTGCACCTCCAGGAGCTCGGCGGCGAGGCGGAGGCGTCGGCCACCTTCCTCGCCGTGCGCCGCTGGTTCGGCTGGGGCGCGGGCTCGATCCTGGACCTCGACATCGGCGGTGGCTCGTTCGAGCTCTCGATGGGCGTGGACGAGGTGCCCGAGCTCGCCGTGTCGGTCCCGCTCGGAGCGGGGCGGGTGACGCGGGACCTGCTGGTCGGCGATCCCGCCTCGGCCACGAGCGTGAAGGCCGCCCGGCGTCACGCCCGCGAGGTGCTCGCGGAGCCCGTCCGCGGCTTCCTCGCCCTGGGGCGCCCCGACCTGGTCGCAGGCACGTCGAAGACCTTCCGGTCTCTGGCGCGGATCACCGGCGCCGCTCCGAGCGCCGCCGGTCCGCTGGTGCGCCGGGAGCTGCACCTGGTCGACCTCCGGCTGTGGTCCGCCCGCCTCGCCGCGATCAGCGCGGCCGACCGCTCAGCGCTGCCCGGCGTCTCCGCTCTGCGGGCTCCGCAGCTGCTCGCGGGCGCTCTCATCGCGGAGGCGGCCATGGACGCCCTCGGCATCGAGACGCTGGTGATCTGCCCCTGGGCCACCCGCGAGGGGCTGATCATCCGCCGCTTCGAGCTGCTCGACGCGCAGATCCAGCGTGCGGACGTTCAGCTCAGCGCGATGCTGTAGGACAGCGACCGCCGGCCGCCCGGCACGAGGACGATCTGGCGCGGCTTGTCGACGATGTCGCCGTCCCAGCCCTCGGGGGTCGGGACGCTCCGCCACGGCTCGAGGCAGACGAACGGGGCCCCGACGGGCTTCCACACGCCGACCACGTCGAAGTCCCCGGTGTCGACGACGATCGCGCGGGCGGCGCCGTCGGCCTCGAGCCGGAGGGTCCGCCGGCGCGGCTCGTCGAAGATCATCACGCCCTCCTCGAAGTGCGCGTCGTCCACTGTCAGGACCCCGTCCTCGAGCGGCGCCGGGTGGCGCGCCTCGAGCAGCAGGTTCTCCGGAGCGCGGCGGTACCCCTCCGGCTCGGGCTGCGCGAAGCGGATGCGGTGCTCGCCGCGGCCCTCGGGCAGCGGCAGCGCGAAGGCCGGGTGGTTGCCGAGCGAGAAGCCCAGCGGAGAGGGACCCCTGTTCTCGACGGTCTGGGTGATCCGGAGCGAGGCGCCGGTCACGGCGTAGGCGATGAGGAGCGTCCAGTCGAAGGGGAACACCGCGCGCGTGGCGTCGTCGCTCCGGAGCCGGAACACCGCCTCGTCCGCCGAGACGCCCGCGAGTTCGAAGACCCGGTCCCGCGCGAAGCCGTGCTGCCCCATCCGGTGGTCCGCGCCGTCGTGGTGCAGCGTGTCGCCGGGGAGGCGCCCGATGATCGGGAACAGGACGGGAGCGTGCCGGCGCCACTCCGGGCCGGCCTGCCACAGGTACTCGCGGCCCTCGTCGTCGCGGAGGGACGTCATCTCGGCCCCGGCGGTCGTCAGGGCGAGGCGCAGGCTCTCGCTGCCGAGGGTGAGGACGGTGGGCGCGGGGGAGTCGCTGCTGGTCATCCTCCGATTCTGCCCGTCACGCGGTGCGGGCGGGGGTGTCGGCGGCGCGTGGCAGCATGGGGCGGTGCCTCCCGAGTCGACCCCCTCCTCCTGGCGCGCCCGCGTCGGCGAGCTCAGCGGATCCGCGGAGGCCGAGTCGCCGACCGTCCTCACTCCGATCGGGCTGCAGTTCGAGCTGCGCCGGCTGGTGCGCCGGGCCGACGATCCGTGGCGGGCGCCGGCGAGCGAGCGCGTCACGGCGAAGACCTACGACCCCGACGAGCGCCGCGACCACCGTCTGGCCACCCGCCCCGCCGTCCGTGGGCGCGGGGGCGCCTGGAACCGCACCACCCTCACCTGGAAGTCGCTGAACTTCCAGACCCACCGGCTCTCGCTCGACCCCGCTCACCAGCGCTGGTTCGCCGAGTTCGCGGCTCTGCACCGCGCCACGCGCACCGTCCACCTCGGGCAGGACCCCGACTGGATCCACCTCGACGACTACGAGAGCCCACTGCTCTGGCGGCTGCTCGAGCAGGCGCAGGCCGCCGGGATCCCGCTGCTCGCCCCGGAGAAGGGCGCGGTCCGTCTCGCCGGTCCCGCGCATGTGGCGGTGACGGTCTCGGCGGAGGAGGGAGCGCTCCGGCTGCGGCCCGTCCTGCGGATCGACGGCGCGGAGCACGCGCCCGAGTCGGCGCGTCCGGTCGCCCGGCACGGCGTCTACGCGGTCGAGGGCGGCGATCCGTCCTCGCTCCTGCTCGCGCCCGCGTCCCTGCCCTTCGACGACGAGGAGCTGCGGCTCCTCGACCACCCCGAGGAGACGGAGGTCCCGGCGGAGGACGTGCCCGAGTTCGTCGGCGAGCACCTCCCCGCCCTCCGCGGCCGCGTCGCGGTGCGCGAGGAGGGCGTCGACCTCGTCCTGGACGATCCGGAGCCCCCGCGCCTGGTCTGCACGGTCTCGTTCGAGCCGCGGCGCGCCGTCAGGGTGGGCTGGCACTGGCGCCGCTCGCCCGATCGCGCGGGCGAGCTCGACGGCACGGCCGACGCGGCTCTCGAGCGCGCGGTGCTCCGCCGGGTGCGCTCGGTGCTCGGCGAGGCCGGGTCCGCTCTCGTGCCGGAGCCGGGGACGAGCGCGGTCCTGCGCGGGGCCGAGGCGGCGGTGTTCGTGGTGGAGCAGCTCCCGCAGCTGGAGGGGATCGGCGGGGTCCGGATCGAGCGCGAGGGCGCGGCCCCGGACTACCGCCTGCTGACCGGACCGCTCACGCTCACCATCACCGCGGTCGACACCGAGAGCGCCGACTGGTTCGACCTCGGCGTCGTCGTGACCATCGGCGACGCGACCGTGCCGTTCCTGCCCCTCTTCCGCGCTCTGGCCGCGGGCGGCGACCGCATCCGCCTGGTCGACCACTCCTACCTCTCGCTCGCGCACCCCGGCCTCGACCGGCTCCGGGAGCTGCTGACCCGGGCGGACGAGCTCGAGGAGTGGGAGACGGGACCGCGGCTCGGCCGGCACCAGGCCGGGCTGTGGAACGAGCTGGAGGAGCTCGCCGACGAGAGCGTCCCCTCCGACGCGTGGCGCGCCGTGCTCGACTCCGCGCTGGCCGCCGGGTCGCCGGAGGACGTGGAGCCGCCGGAGGGCCTGACCGCCCGGCTGCGTCCGTACCAGCGGGCGGGCTACGCCTGGCTCGTGCACCGCCTCCGTCACGGGCTCGGCGGGATCCTGGCCGACGACATGGGCCTCGGCAAGACCCTGCAGGCGCTGGCCATGATGCTCGACGCGGTCGAGGAGGCGGGCCGCGCCGGGATCCGCCGCGCGCCGTTCCTCGTGGTCGCCCCCACCTCGGTCGTGCCGGGCTGGCGCTCGGAGGCCGAGCGCTTCGCGCCCGCCCTGCGCGTCCACGTCGTCGCGAGCTCGCGGGAGGGCGCGCTCGACGCGATCCCGGCCGACGCGGACGTGGTCCTCACCAGCTACGCGGTCCTGCGCCTCGGCGGCGAGCGCTGGGCGTCGAGGACGTGGTCGGCGCTGATCCTCGACGAGGCCCAGTTCGTCAAGAACCCCGCCTCGCAGACGCACCGGGCCGCCCGCGGGGTCGGCGCGGCCGTCACGCTCGCGCTCACCGGCACACCGCTGGAGAACTCGCTCGACGAGCTCTGGGCGGTCCTCGCCCTGGTGGCGCCCGGGCTCCTGCCGCCGCTGCGCCGCTTCCGCGAGGAGTACACCCGGCCGATCCTGCACGCGGAGGCGCCCGTCGGCATCGCCTCGCCCGATCTGTCCGAGGGACGGACCGTCAGCCACACCGAGGGCGCGCGCCGCCGCCTCGAGAGACTGCGCCGACGACTGCGTCCGTTCCTGCTCCGCCGCACCAAGGAGGCGGTGGCGCCGGAGCTCCCCGAGAAGCAGGAGCAGACGATCGAGGTCGCGCTGACCCCCGCCCACCGGGTGCTCTACGACGGCTACCTCCAGCGCGAGCGGCGGAAGCTCCTGGGTCTGGTCGACGACCTCGACCGGCAGCGCTTCACGGTGTTCCGATCGCTCACCCTCCTGCGCCTGCTCGCGCTCGACGCGTCCCTGGTCGACCCGGCCTACCGGCACGTCCCGTCCGCGAAGCTCGACGTGCTCGTCGAGCAGCTCGACGACGTGATCGCGGAAGGCCGTCGGGCCCTCGTCTTCAGCACCTTCACCTCGTACCTGGAGCGGGCGGGGGAGCGGCTGCGTCGGCGCGGCATCCCGTTCGTGCAGCTCGACGGCTCCACGCGGGACCGCGCGGGAGTGATCGAGGAGTTCCGCTCGGGAGCCGCGCCCGTCTTCCTGATCAGCCTGAAGGCGGGCGGCACCGGGCTCACCCTCACCGAGGCCGACCACGTCTTCATCCTCGACCCGTGGTGGAACCCGGCGGCCGAGGCGCAGGCCGTCGACCGCGCGCACCGCATCGGCCAGGAGCGGCGGGTGAACGTGTACCGGCTGGTGGCGACGGACACGATCGAGGAGAAGATCGTGCGCCTCCAGGAGCGCAAGGGCCGCCTCAGCACGGCGGTGCTCGACGAGGGCGAGCTCTTCGCCCGGGCGCTGTCGGCCGACGACGTCCGCGAACTGCTGGCCGAGTGACCACGGCCCCACGAAGGGTGACAGAACGGCCAGCCGCGGCCCAGGATCCGAGCGCACACTGAGCGGATGAGACGCCGCCGCCCCCGCCCCCGCGCCGACTGGATCGTCGCCCTCGAGAAGGGCGACGACGCCGGGCTCTTCGGACCGGGCAGCGCGGTCTGGGCGGTCAACGGCGGCCTGCCCACGATGATCGCCGGAGTGCGGGCTCTGCTCATGCAGACCCTCCATGCCGGAGCGATGGCCGGTGTGCACGACCACTCCCGCTACCGCGAGGACCCGATGAGCCGCCTCGACAACACGGTCCGCTGGGTCCTGACCACCAGCTTCGGCGACACCGCCGCGGCGAGCGGAGCGGCGCGCTGGGTGACCGGCGTGCACGAGCGGATCGTCGGCTCCTACGAGGACGCCGGCGGGCGTGAGCGCTCCTACTCGGCGCAGGACCCCCGCCTGCTGCTCTGGGTGCACGACGCCTTCACCGACGCGTTCCTCGGCGCCCACGAGATCTGGGGCGGACGGATCCCCGGCGGCCCCGACGCCTACGTGCGCGAGTGGGCCGCCTCCGGCCGGCTGCTCGGAGTGCAGGATCCGCCCGAGAGCGTCGCGGAGCTCCGCGCGCAGCTCGCCGGATTCGCGGGCGAGCTCAAGCCCGACGCACGCGTGCACGAGGCGGTCGGGTTCCTCCGCGACATCCGGCTGCCGGGCGAGGCGGGCGTGGTCTACCCGCTGCTGTTCGCCGGCGCGGTCGCCTCGCTCAGCCCCGAGGTGCGGAGGCTCCTAGGCCTCCGGCGCCCGTGGTGGCCCGCGATCACGGCGAACCGCCTGCTGTTCGTGTTCCTGGGCCGGTATCTCGGCCGGGTCTCGCCGAGCGAGCAGGCCGCGATCGACCGCATCGCCGGCCTCGACCAGGTTCGCACCGGCGCCTGACGCTCTTCCCGTACACCTGTCCGGGAAGTGGTAGACTGACGTCGATGACTCCCGCCCGCCTCGCCTCCGTGCCCGCGGCGGAGTCCCCCTCGGCGCTCGGCTCCGCCGATCCGCGAGCCCGGCGCACCCGCCGCCGCGTGTTCGACGCGGTCGAGCGGCTCGTCATGCAGAGCGACGGCGAGAGGGCCGAGGGCATCGCGGTGAGCGACATCGTGCGCGAGGCCGGGATCAGCCGCAGCTCGTTCTACGCCCACTTCGACGACGCGGCGGGAGTCGCCTCCGCGCTGCTCCGCCAGGACCTCGTGGTCGCCGACGTCGCCGAGGGCGATCCCGCCGACCGCTCCGGAGCCGACGCCCTGCAGCGCGGCTACTCGCGGCTCGTCGAGCGGCTGGTCGACCGCCACGCCTTCCATGCCCGGCTCCGCGCGCGGGCCTCCGCCCGGGTCGCCTCCGACGACGCCGTGCTCGACACGGCGCTCGCCCTGCACCGCGAGGTGCTCGCCCGGGTCGACGTCCCCGCAGCGGTCGACCCCGAGCTCACCGCGGTCTTCGCGGCCGGCGGCGTCCTCTCCGTGGTCGGCGCCTGGCTCGCCGGCTCCCTCGACGGCACCGACGAGGAGCTGGTCGAGCACCTCGTCGCGCTGCTCCCGGCCTGGCTCGCCGCGGCGCCGCTGCGCCCCCTGGACTCCTCACTCCCACCACGCCCCACGACGAAAGGCACGACATGATGACATTCGAGGTCGGCGAGACCCTGGTCTACCCGCACCACGGAGCGGTGACGATCACCGGGCTCGAGAAGCGCTCGGTCAAGGGCGTCGAGAAGACGTTCATGACGATGAACGTGCACACCAGCGAGCTCACCATCACCCTCCCCGTCGAGAACGCCGAGCTCGTCGGCGTCCGCGAGATCATCGACGACGCCGGAGTCCAGGCGGTCTACGACGTCCTGCGCAGCGACGTCGCGGAGGAGGCCAGCAACTGGTCCCGCCGCTTCAAGGCCAACCAGGAGAAGATGGCCAGCGGCAGCGTGTACCGCGTCAGCGAGGTCGTCCGCGACCTGTGGCGCCGCGAGCAGGCGGGCGGCGTCTCGGCCGGCGAGAAGCGGATGCTCCTCAAGGCGCGTCAGATCCTCGTGTCGGAGCTCTCGCTCGCCCTGAAGGGCACCGACGAGGAGGCCTCGGCCAAGCTCGACGAGGTCCTCGCCTCGGCGATCTGACCCGGCGTCGCGGCGGGTCGGCTCACTCGGGTCGGCACGCCGCGATGATCCTCGCGGCGACCTCGTCCTGCGAGGCGGAGCCGTCGATCCGCACCAGGAGCTCGCGCTCGTCGTAGACCTCCGCCAGAGGAGCCGTCTCGCGCTCGTAGACCTCGATCCGGTTCCGCACCACCTCGGGGTCGTCGTCGGCGCGGTCCTGCTCCTGCGCCCGCACGTGCAGCCGTTCGAGGACCACGTCCGCGTCGGCCGTCAGCAGCACGACGCACGAGAGCGGCGTGCCCCGCTCCTCGAGGAGCTCCGCCAGCGCGTCCACCTGGGCGAGCGTGCGCGGGTAGCCGTCGAGGATGAACCCGTCCCGGGCGTCCTCCTCGGCGATGCGCTCGGCGACCAGGGCGTTTGTCAGCTCGTCCGGCACGTACTCGCCGGCCTCCACGAGCGCCCGCAGACGCCGTCCGAGGTCGGTGCCGTCGGCGACGTGCGCGCGGAACAGATCGCCGGTGGAGATCGCCGGCACCCCCAGCTCGCGCGACAGCACGGCCGCCTGGGTGCCCTTGCCCACGCCGGGCGGGCCCATCATGATGACGCGCATCGCTCGTCCTCCTCGGTGTCGTCAGGCGATGCTAGCGGTGCGGAGCAGGGTGGCCGGTGCACACCGCGCCCGTAGGCTGGCGGGACGAGCCGAGGAGGAGCGATGCCCGCAGCACCCGGGGCCGAGCAGGCCGCTGCCGATCTGGCTGCGCTCCTGCGCGAGGTCTCCGCCGAGCTCGACGCCCGCGGCATCGCCGACCAGGCCGTCGCCGAGCTGCGGACGCCGCGCGCGATCCTCGGCTTCCACCGCAAGCCGGTGATGGCGCCGGTGACCCGCGCGTGGCGCCTCGGCGTGCTCCTCCTCGGACGCGAGGGAGAGCTCCTCGCGACGGGCTCTGTCACGCGTGCCGTCGCTCCGCTGCACGCCAACAACCAGTCCGAGTCGCAGGAGGCGCGCCGCGAGATCCGGCGCGCCGCCTTCGACGGTCCGTTCCAGGAGGGCGAGATCGTCAACTACGGCTGCCGGCGCCTCGCACTGGACGCCGCAGCGCTCGAGTCGGGCCAGGAGCCGCTGGCACTGCACGGCTCCGAGGTGCTCGTGCGCTGGGCGCCCGGTCTGGGAGAGCAGGGACTGATGCCGCTGCGCCGGTACCTGGCCGACCGCCTCGACCTCCTCGAGGCCGACTAGCGCCGGGTCACTCCTCCTCGGCCACCGGATGGAACCACGGCGGGTAGACGGCGACGCGGGGAGAGGCGTCGATGCCCTCGAAGAGAGCCTTGACGCGGTTGCGGGCGGCGACCGACGCCACGCCGACCGTCGCGACGCCCTCGAGCGGGAAGCGCTCGGGCACGAGCGCCTCGGCGCTGCGCAGGGCCGGCTCGTCGACCAGGAGGCGCGCGAAGGTGCGCACGAGCGCGTCGCCCTCGGTGAAGCGCGTGAGGACGTGGGAGGCGTCGCCGTCGCTCAGGACCGGGGCGGAGGCGAGCGAGCCCACCAGGACGACGTACTGCGAAGCGGTGGTCTCGTGGGCGCTCGGCGACCAGTGCGGAGCGACCCGCTCGCCGCGCAGGTCGGCCCAGAGGGCGGCGTCGGGGGAGAGGAAGAAGGGCACGAAGCCGGCGACGCTGACGCCGTCCTTCACCTGCACGGCACGGCGGTGCTCGCGGGTGGTCTCGGCGCTGACGTCGATCGCGGGGCGCTCCTGGAGCTGCTGGTCCGCCAGGATCGCGCCGGCGGCGACGATCGCCTCGAGGTTGTCGAGGTGGGTGACGTGGTAGATCCGCTGCGCGGCGATGTCGACCTTCGGCAGGGGCTTCTCGCGCGCCGTGCCGCGGGCGGCGGCACGGGCGGTGGCCGCACGGGAGGTCCCGGGCACGCGCGCGGGGGCGCGGGTGGCACGGCCGACCTGCTCGGGGAGCTTCTTCGGGGTGCAGACGTCGCAGAGCGCGATGTCGAGGCCGTGGATGCATTCGGTGGGCACTCTGGATTCCTTCTGCGCGCGGGCTCGGGGTTCCGCCGCAGGGACGACGTTACGCGACCGGGGCCCTCGCGCGTCCCGGCGGCGGCGATCCGCGGGGCCGCGGCGTCCGCCCGGGCATCCTCTGGGAGGCGCCGGAGCACCGCTCCCCGCCGCGTAGCGTGAGCGGGATGAAGCGCGTGCCGCCCGCCGAGGGCCAGGAATCCGTCTGGGACTACCCGCGACCCCCGAGGGTCGAGACCACCACCGAGCACGTGGTCGTGCGGCTGGGCGGCGTCGTCGTCGCCGAGACCCGCGACGCTCTCCGCGTCCTCGAGACGAGCCACCCTCCCGTCTACTACCTCCCCGTGTCCTCGTTCGCGCCCGGGGCGCTCGAGCCCGCGCCCGGCCGCAGCATCTGCGAGTTCAAGGGCGCGGCCTCCTACCTCACCGTGCGCGGGGGAGGAGGAGCGGTCGCGGAGGCGGCGGGCTGGACGTACCCCGAGCCGATGGACGGCTTCGAGGCCCTCGTCGACACGGTCGCCCTCTACCCCGCCCGGATGGACTCCTGCACCGTCGACGGCGAGGCGGTCCAGCCGCAGCCGGGCGACTTCTACGGCGGCTGGATCACCTCGCGCGTGGTCGGTCCGTTCAAGGGCTCGCCGGGCACGATGTTCTGGTGAATCAGACGGGGGAGGGCGGACCGAGCGGGTCCTGGACGAGGACCGCTCGTGCGGCGTCGATCCCCGAGGCCTCCAGCGTCCATTCCGGCCGCACCAGGGTCTCCGGTGTGACGCGGAACCGCAGCTCCTCGACCGGCGCACCGTCCGGACCGACGATCCGGTGCGTCCCGTTCGGCCGGTAGCCGAGGGCCTCCGAGACCCGGATCGAGCGGGTGTTCCAGGCGAGAGCGGCGCTCTCGGCGACCTCGGCTCCGAGGTGGTCGAAGGCGAGGAGGAGCACGGCGGCGCGCATCTCCCGCCCGAGGCCGCGGCCCTGCGCCGAGCGGGTGAGCCACGAGCCCGAGGTCAGGGTGCGGGTGGCGGCGAAGGACTCGGCGACCACGTCCTGGCAGCCGACGACCCGGCCGTCCTCGACCACGGCGAACGCGACGCGCCACGACTCCCGCGTCGTCTGCGCGCGCTGCGACCAGTGGAAGCGGGCGAGCTCGCCGGGCAGGCGCTCCGCCGGCGCCTCGGCCCAGGGGGAGGGGAACGGCGAGCGGCCGCTCTCGTGCACGCCCGCGAGGGCTGCCTCGGCGAGAGGGCCGAGGTCGGCGTCGCGGACCGGATGCAGCTCGAGCCGCGGCGTGCGCAGCTCCAGCGAGAACAGGGGCCAGGGGTCGGTGCTCATCCGACGACGCTAGCGAGCGGAGGCGCGCACCGCGCGACCAGGCGGGTACCGGTGGTGGGACTCGAACCCACAAGCCCTCTCGGACAGAGCATTTTGAGTGCCCCGCGTCTGCCATTCCGCCACACCGGCTCATCACCAGCCCGTCGAGAATACCGTAGGCTCATCGGCGTGACTGACCAGGAACCCTCGTCGACCGCACCCCGTCGGGTCGTCGTCGCCGAAGACGAATCCCTCATCCGCCTCGACATCGTGGAGATCCTCCGCGACAACGGCTTCGAGGTCGTCGGCGAGGCCGGCGACGGCGAGACCGCTGTGGCCCTCGCCACCGAGCTGCGCCCCGATCTCGTCATCATGGACGTCAAGATGCCCCAGCTCGACGGCATCTCGGCGGCCGAGCGCCTCTCGAAGGCGCACATCGCGCCCGTCGTCCTGCTCACCGCCTTCAGCCAGAAGGAGCTCGTCGAGCGCGCCAGCGAGGCCGGAGCGCTCGCCTACGTCGTGAAGCCCTTCACGCCCAACGACCTGCTGCCCGCGATCGAGATCGCCCTCTCGCGGTACGCCCAGATCCTCACCCTCGAGGCCGAGGTCGCCGACATGGTCGAGCGCTTCGAGACCCGCAAGCTCGTCGACCGCGCCAAGGGCCTGCTCAACGAGAAGATGGGGCTCACCGAGCCCGAGGCGTTCCGCTGGATCCAGAAGGCCTCCATGGACCGCCGGCTCACCATGCACGACGTCGCGCAGGCGATCATCGAGCAGCTGAGCACGAAGAAGGCCTAGCGCGAGGCCGGGCCCGAGGGCCCACGGCCTCAGGGCCAGAGGCGGGTGCGCTCCCACGGGGAGCCGCCCGCCTCCGTCGTTCCCGGGCGGTACTCGAGACGGGTGTGATCCTGCTCCGGCGCGGTCGAGCCCTGCCAGAACTCGATGCGCTCGGGCACGACGCGGTAGACGGCCCACTCCCGGTCGAGCGCCGCGGGCGAGCAGCCCACGGCGACGCTGGTCTGGAGCGTGACGAGGCCGAAGTCCTGCGCGCTGCGCATCGGCTCGCTCTGGCGTCCGACGAGCAGTGCGGTGCGAGCGGCCTCGGAGCGGCGGCGGAAGTCGTCGGCCGACTCCTGCGCGGAGGCGCGCTCGACCCGGCCCTCGACCCGGACCTGACGGCCCTGGACCGGCCAGAAGAAGGTCAGCGCGGCGTGCGGGTTCTCCTCCACGGCGCGTCCCTTGGGGCTGGTGGCATGGGTGGAGAACGCCCAGCCCGCCTCGTCGATCTCGCGCAGCACGAGCACGCGCGCCGAGACCGTGCCGTCGTCGGAGGCGGTGGAGAGCGTGGCACCGTGGGGGAGGAGCTGGCCAGCGTCCTTCGCCTCCTCGAGCCACTGCGCGAACAGCTCGAGAGGATCGGCCGGAGCCGCCTCCGCATCGAACGAGGGCAGCTCGGAGGGCATGGACGGGAGGCTCTTGAGGAGATGGCGAAGGCTCATCCGCTCAGTGTCGCCCTTCGGGCACCACCGGGGACAGTCGCGCGCCGTCGCTTGACAGTGCCGCTCGCCGCGGTGCCGGGTCCCCGAGCGGCGCGGCCGACCGGTCGATCCCCGGTCGCGCGCAGGCGCGGGCGGTCCCGACGGCGATCGCGGTCCTGGGCGCGGTCCTCGCCCTCCGCTCCCGCGAGGGGGACCCGTCCGCTCCCGTCAGCGGGCGTCGCGGATGATGTTGGTGATCCGCACGGTGGAGAGGCGGCGCCCCTCCTGGTCGCGCACGACGATCTCGTGGGTGGTGAGGGTGGAGCCCAGGTGGATCGCGTCGCAGGTGGCGATCACGAAGCCCGAGTGGACCGACCGGCTGTGGCTCGCGTTCAGCTCGATGCCCATCGCCAGGCGGCCCGCGCCGGCGTGCACGTTCGCCGCGATCGAGCCCATCGACTCGGCGAGCACGACGTGTGCGCCGCCGTGCAGGATGCCGACCGGCTGCCGGTTGCCCTCGACGGGCATCGAGGCCACCGAGTGCTGCGGGGTGAGCTCGTGCCAGAGGATCCCCATCCGCTCGGCGAGCTCGCCCATGCCGCGGCCGATCCCGGCGACCAGGTCGAGCGCGGGCGGGCGGATCCAGGCGGTCGTGGTGGGGGTCGGCTCGGTCACGTCGCTCCTCGCGCTGGAGCCTCGGAGCGGCCCTGACCGGCGGGCGCGAGCGGGCCGATCCGGTGTCGGAGGCGCTGTGTAGTCTGGCCCTGTGTCAGATCCGGAACAGCCTACCCTCCTGCTCGTCGACGGCCATTCCCTGGCGTTCCGGGCGTTCTACGCGCTCCCGGTCGACAGCTTCCAGACCCGCGAGGGCCAGCACACGAACGCCATCCACGGCTTCCTCTCGATGCTGATCCTGCTGCTGAAGAACGAGAAGCCGACCCACCTCGGCGTCGCGTTCGACATCTCCCGCTACTCGTTCCGCACCCGCGAGTACCCGGAGTACAAGGGCACCCGCGGCGAGACGCCGCCCGAGTTCAAGGGCCAGGTCCCCCTCCTCGAGGAGGCGCTGCACGCCATGAACATCCGGACCGTCTCGAAGGAGGACTTCGAGGCCGACGACATCCTCGCGACGCTCGCGCGCCAGGGGGCCGAGGCCGGCTTCCGCGTGCTGGTCGTCTCGGGCGATCGCGACACCATACAGCTGGTGACCCCGGACGTCACCCTGCTCTACCCCTCCACCCAGGGCGTCTCGCAGCTCACCCGCTACGACCGCGACAAGGTCTTCGAGAAGTACGGCGTCGAGCCGCACCAGTACCCCGAGATCGCCGCGCTCGTCGGCGAGACCAGCGACAACCTGCCCGGCGTCGACAAGGTCGGCCCCAAGACGGCCGCGAAGTGGGTCAACCAGTACGGCACGGTCGCCGACATCATCGCCCACGCCGACGAGATCAAGGGCGTGGTCGGCGAGAAGCTACGCGAGCAGAAGGAGAACGCGCTCCGCAACCGCCGCCTCAACCGGCTGGTGACGGACGTCGAGCTCCCCCTCGGGCCACACGATCTGACGCGCCGTCCGATCGATCCCGACGCGGTCCGCGAGATCTTCAGCCGCCTCGAGTTCAAGACCCTGCAGGAGCGGGTCCTCACGATCGCCGCGGAGGAGGGCGTCGACGGCGCTGCCGCGGCCCTGGCGGGCGACGTGGTCACGACCTCCGCACCCGCCGTCCGCACCCTGGTCGACGAGGAGCTCGCGCACTGGCTCGACCGCGTGTCGGCGAAGGGCACCGCGCCGGTCGCCGTGCAGGTCCTGCTCGGAGCCGGCGGGCTCGAGGGTGTGGGCCTCGCGGTCGAGAAGGAGACGGCGTTCGTCCCGTGGGCCGCCGAGCGGCCCGACTACACCGCGCTCGAGCAGTGGCTGGCCGGGCCCGCCCCCAAGTACTTCGCCGACGCGAAGCCCCAGATCAAGGCGCTGCGGAGGGCCGGACTCCCCGTCGCGGGGCTCGCGTTCGACACCCGCGTCGCCTCCTGGCTGGTGCAGCCCACCGGGCATCCGGCCACGCTCGCGGCGCAGGTCGCGCAGCACCTCGACGAGACCATGGCGCAGGGCGACCCGAACCAGCTGGTCCCCACCGTCGAGCCGATGGGGCCCGCCACCGAGGCCTGGTACGCGTACCGGCTCGTCGCTCCGCTGCGCGAGCGGCTGGGCGAGGGGATGCTCTCGGTGCTCGTCGACATCGAGCTGCCGATCGTCCAGGTCCTCGCGACGATGGAGCTCACCGGCGTCGCGATCGACGCCGACGTGCTGGCGCGCCTCCGCGCCGAGCTGACCGTCTCGGCCGCCGACCTCGCGAGCCGCGCGTTCGCCGAGATCGGCCACGAGATGAACCTCGGCTCGCCCAAGCAGCTGCAGCAGGTCCTCTTCGAGGAGCTCGACATGCCGCGCACCCGGGCCACGAAGACGGGCTACACCACCGACGCCTCCGCCCTCGCCGACCTGCAGGAGTCCCACCCGCACCCGTTCCTCGGGCTGCTCCTCGAGCACCGCGACGCGACCAAGCTCAAGCAGATCATCGAGACGCTCGAGAAGTCGGTCACCGCCGACGGCCGGATCCACACCAGCTACGACCAGACCGGCACGGCCACCGGCCGGATCTCCTCCAACGACCCGAACCTGCAGAACATCCCCGTCCGCAGCGAGGTGGGCCGCCGCATCCGCACCGCCTTCGTCCACGGAGCGGACGCGAGCACCCTCCTCACCGCCGACTACTCGCAGATCGAGATGCGGATCATGGCGCACCTCTCCGGCGACGCCGGGCTGATCGAGGCCTTCCACTCCGGCGAGGACCTGCACCGCTTCGTCGGGTCGCGGATCTTCGGCGTCGATCCGGGCGACGTCACCTCGGCCATGCGCAACAAGGTCAAGGCGATGTCGTACGGCCTCGCCTACGGCCTGAGCGCCTTCGGCCTGTCGAAGCAGCTGCGCATCTCGAGCGCCGAGGCCAAGCAGCTGATGACCGACTACTTCGTCCGCTTCGGCGCGGTGCGCGACTACCTCCGCAGCGTCGTCGAGCAGGCCCGCGAGACCGGCTACACCGAGACGATCTTCGGTCGCCGGCGTCCGTTCCCCGACCTGCAGAGCGCGAACCGCGTCCTCCGCGACAACGCCGAGAGGGCGGCACTCAACTCGCCGATCCAGGGCTCGGCCGCCGACATCATGAAGCGCGCGATGATCGGCGTGCAGGCCGACCTCGACGAGCAGGGGCTCGGCTCTCGGATGCTCCTCCAGGTGCACGACGAGCTGATCTTCGACGTCGCCCCCGGCGAGGAGGAGCCGCTCGAGGCGATCGTCCGCGGCCGGATGGCGGGTGCCGCCGACCTGAGCGTCCCGCTCGAGGTGCAGGTGGGCCACGGGTCCGACTGGGACGTCGCCGCGCACTGAGCCGGCCGCAGGGCCTGGCTAGGCTCGGAGGCATGAGCACCGACACCCCCCGCGAGCCCACCGCCGTCGACGCCGTCGCCGAGCGCTGGGTCGACACGCTCGTCGACCTCGACCCCACCCTCGGCACCGCGATCGGACGCAGCGGCGCGAACGGCCGTCTGGGCGACTACTCGCCGGCCGGTCTCGAGCAGGCCCGGGCGGCGACCGCCTCGGCCCTCGCCGAGCTCGAGGCCGCCGACCCCGTGGACGACGTCGACCGCGTCACGGTCGCCGACCTCGGCGCCGAGCTCCGGCTCTCCCTGGAGGGGCACGACGCCGGTCTGCCGCTGCGGGACCTCAACGTGATCGCGTCCCCGGCGCAGGAGCTGCGCGACGTCTTCGACCTGATGCCGACGGACGAGGTCGCCGACTGGGAGGCGGTCGCCGAGCGGCTGCTGGCCGTGCCGGCCGCCCTCGAGGGCTACGCGGAGACCCTGCGCGAGGGGATCCGCACCGGCGTGGTCCCCGCCCGCCGCCAGGTCGAGCTCGTCGCCGAGCAGGCGCGGAAGATCGCCGCTCCCCGCGGGTTCTTCGCCGAGCTGGCCGCGGAGGCCGCTCCCGCCGCCGGATCCCTGCCCGCGTCGCTCGCTCAGCGGCTGGAGGACGGCGCCCGCCGTGCCTCGGCCGCCTACGGGTCGCTCGCGCAGTTCCTCCGGGGCGAGCTCGCCCCCGCCGCGACCGAGCAGGACGCCGTCGGCCGGGAGCTGTACGCGCTGCACTCCCGCCGCTTCCTCGGCGCTGTCGTCGACCTCGACGAGACCTACGAGTGGGGGATCGAGGAGCTGGCCCGCATGACGTCCGAGCAGGAGGCGATCGCGCGCGAGATCCTGCCCGGCGCCTCCGTCGCCGAGGCGATCGCCCACCTCGAGGCGGACCCGGCCCGCACTCTGCACGGCGTCGACGCTCTGCAGGCGTGGATGCAGGAGACCAGCGACCGCTCCGTCCGCGAGCTCGCCGGCACCGCCTTCGACATCCCGGAGGAGGTGCGCCGCCTCGAGTGCAGGATCGCGCCGACCCAGGAGGGCGGCATCTACTACACCGGTCCGAGCGACGACTTCTCGCGCCCGGGGCGGATGTGGTGGTCGGTCCCGGCCGGAGTCACCGAGTTCGCCACCTGGCGGGAGCTGACCACGGTCTACCACGAGGGCGTCCCGGGCCATCACCTGCAGATCGGCCAGGCCGTCCACAACCGCGCCCGCCTCAACACCTGGCGCCGTCAGCTCGCCGGGACCTCCGGCCACGCCGAGGGCTGGGCGCTCTACGCGGAGCGGCTGATGGAGCGCTTCGGCTACCTCGACGACCCGGCCGACCGCCTGGGCATGCTCGACGGCCAGCGGATGCGCGCGGCGCGCGTCGTGCTGGACATCGGCGTGCACCTCCAGAAGCCGATGCCGGGCTCCGGCACCGTCTGGACCGCCGAGTCGGCCCTCGACTTCACGCGGGCCAACGTGAACATGGACGACGCGTTCGTGCGCTTCGAGGTGAACCGGTACCTCGGCTGGCCGGGGCAGGCTCCGTCCTACAAGATCGGGCAGCGGATCTGGGAGCAGCTGCGCGACGAGGCGGAGGCGCGCGAGGGCGCCGCGTTCTCGCTCGCGGCCTTCCACCGGAGGGCGCTCGACCTCGGCGGCGTCGGTCTCGACACCCTCCGCTCCTCCCTCGCCGGCTGACTCCGGAACCCGCGCCTGGACGGGCGCGGCGAGATTGCCGTGCGCCTCCCGGGGCGTCTAAGCTGGGGTGTCACATCTGTGGCGCCGCCGTGCCCGCGGCGCGCGAGGAAGGCCGGTCCTCCGGCCGGCCGAGCGCGGCTCCCGGGCCGGAGGCACATCCCTCACCACCGCAGTGGTCACCACTCCGCCGAGCCGCGAGGCCCGCAGGCGGCCGCCGCCCGAGACCCATCCATCCTGGAGCATCCCTTAATGACAACCGCAACGACCGACAAGGCAACCAAGCAGGTCGCGATCAACGACATCGGGTCTGCTGAAGACTTTCTTGCCGCGGTCGAAAAGACTCTGAAGTTCTTCAACGACGGAGACCTCATCGAAGGCACCGTCGTGAAGATCGACCGCGACGAGGTCCTCCTCGACGTCGGCTACAAGACCGAGGGCGTCATCCCCTCGCGCGAGCTCTCCATCAAGCACGACGTCGACCCCTCCGAGGTCGTCAACGTGGGCGACAGCGTCGAGGCCCTCGTCCTCCAGAAGGAGGACAAGGAGGGTCGCCTGATCCTGTCCAAGAAGCGTGCGCAGTACGAGCGCGCGTGGGGCGACGTCGAGAAGATCAAGGAGTCGGACGGCGTCGTCACCGGCTCGGTCATCGAGGTCGTCAAGGGCGGTCTCATCGTCGACATCGGCCTCCGCGGCTTCCTCCCGGCCTCGCTCATCGAGCTGCGCCGTGTCCGCGACCTCACGCCGTACCTCGGCCAGGAGATCGAGGCGAAGATCCTCGAGCTCGACAAGAACCGCAACAACGTGGTCCTGTCGCGTCGCGCGCTCCTCGAGCAGACCCAGTCCGAGAGCCGCACCACGTTCCTGAACAACCTGCACAAGGGTCAGGTCCGCAAGGGCGTCGTGTCGTCGATCGTCAACTTCGGCGCGTTCGTCGACCTCGGCGGCGTCGACGGTCTCGTCCACGTCTCCGAGCTCTCCTGGAAGCACATCGAGCACGCCTCCGAGGTCGTCGAGGTGGGCCAGGAGGTCACCGTCGAGATCCTCGAGGTCGACCTCGACCGCGAGCGCGTGTCGCTCTCGCTCAAGGCGACCCAGGAGGACCCGTGGCAGGTCTTCGCCCGCACCCACGCGATCGGACAGGTCGCGCCGGGCAAGGTCACGAAGCTGGTCCCGTTCGGTGCCTTCGTCCGCGTCGCGGACGGCATCGAGGGCCTCGTCCACATCTCCGAGCTGTCGGGCAAGCACGTCGAGCTCGCCGAGCAGGTCGTGTCGGTCGGCGAAGAGGTGTTCGTCAAGGTCATCGACATCGACCTCGACCGTCGCCGCATCTCCCTCTCGCTCAAGCAGGCGAACGAGAACGTCGACCCCGAGGGCACCGAGTTCGACCCGGCGCTCTACGGCATGGCCACGGAGTACGACGACCAGGGGAACTACAAGTACCCCGAGGGCTTCGACCCCGAGACCAACGAGTGGCGCGAGGGCTTCGAGTCGCAGCGCGAGGCCTGGGAGCTGGAGTACGCCGCTGCTCAGGCGCGTTGGGAGGCCCACAAGGCCCAGGTGGCCAAGTCGCAGGAGGAGGCAGCCACCGTCTCCGAGGGCGTCTCGGTCGGCGCCGGCTTCACCAGCGAGTCGACCACCGGCGGCACCCTCGCCGACGACGAGTCGCTCGCCGCGCTCCGCGAGAAGCTGTCCTCGAACAACTGATCGCGAGCACATCGCATCGAACGGCCGGTCCCCTCGGGGGCCGGCCGTTCGGCGTTCCGGGCGACGGCGCTGGGTAGGGTGGCCGGGTGCATCTCGTCGCCCTCACCGGAGGCATCGCCTCGGGCAAGTCCACCGTCGCCCGCCGTCTCGCCGAGCACGGAGCGGTGGTGGTCGACGCCGACGTCCTCGCGCGCGAGGTCGTCGAGCCGGGGGAGCCGGCGCTGGCGGCGATCGCCGAGCGCTTCGGCCCGTCCGTGATCCGCGCGGACGGCGCGCTCGACCGCCCGGCGCTCGGCGCGATCGTCTTCTCGGACGCGGCGGCCCGCGCCGACCTCAATGCGATCACCCATCCGGCGGTGACCCTCCGTTCGCAGCGGCTGTTCGCGGAGGCCGCCGAGGCGGACCCGGCCGCGGTGGTCGTCTACGACGTCCCCCTCCTCGCCGAGGGCCGTGGAGCGGGGGAGTTCGACGAGGTGGTCGTCGTGCACGCGCCGCAGCACCTCCGCATCGAGCGTCTCGTCGCCCTCCGGGGACTGACCGAGGAGGAGGCTCGTGCGCGGGTCTCGTCGCAGGCGAGCGACGAGGAGCGCCTCGCCCTCGCCGACGTCGTGATCGACTCCTCCGGCACGCTGGAGGAGACGCTCGCTCGGACCGACGCGCTGTGGGAGCGTCTCGCCCGCTGACGGTCCGTCCCGGACACCCGCCCTCGTGGCCGAGCGGCCCGGCCGGAGAGCGCACCCCCGTTCGCCGCCAGCGCACGCGCCGTCCGGTGTCGGTGGTCGCGGCTACGCTTCGAACCATGGAGCCAACCCGTGCCGTGCACCCGTTCGAGGTCATCAGCGAGTACAAGCCGAGCGGTGACCAGCCCGGCGCGATCGCCGATCTGAGCGCCCGCATCAACGCCGGCGAGACCGATGTCGTCCTGCTGGGCGCCACCGGGACCGGCAAGTCCGCGACCACGGCCTGGCTCGTCGAGGCCGTGCAGCGTCCCACGCTCGTGCTCGCGCACAACAAGACCCTCGCCGCGCAGCTCGCCAACGAGTTCCGCGAGCTGTTCCCCAATAACGCCGTCGAGTACTTCGTCTCGTACTACGACTACTACCAGCCCGAGGCCTACGTCCCGCAGACCGACACCTTCATCGAGAAGGACAGCTCGGTCAACGCCGAGGTCGAGCGGCTGCGCCACTCCACCACGAACTCGCTCCTGAGCCGCCGCGACGTGATCGTGGTGTCGACCGTCTCCTGCATCTACGGCCTCGGCCAGCCCGAGCAGTACCTCGAGGCGATGGTGGCGCTCCAGGTCGGCCAGCGGGTCGACCGGGACCGCCTCATCCGCAAGTTCGTGTCGATGCAGTACGCGCGCAACGACGTCGACTTCGCCCGCGGCACCTTCCGGGTGCGGGGCGACACGATCGAGATCATCCCGATGTACGAGGAGCTCGCGATCCGGATCGAGATGTTCGGCGACGAGATCGAGGCGCTCTACACGCTCCACCCGCTCACCGGCGACATCGTCCGGAAGCTCGACTCCGTGTCGGTCTTCCCCGGCTCGCACTACGTCGCCAGCCAGGACGTCATGCACCGTGCGATCGACACCATCCAGCAGGAGCTTGAGGTGCGCCTGGCCGACCTCGAGAAGCAGAACAAGCTCCTCGAGGCGCAGCGCCTGCGGATGCGCACGACCTTCGATCTCGAGATGATGCAGCAGATCGGATTCTGCTCCGGCATCGAGAACTACTCCCGCCACATCGACGGCCGCGAGTCGGGCGAGGCCCCGCACTGCCTGCTCGACTACTTCCCGGACGACTTCCTCGTCGTGATCGACGAGTCGCACGTGACGGTGCCGCAGATCGGTGCGATGTACGAGGGCGACGCGTCCCGCAAGCGCACGCTGGTCGAGCACGGCTTCCGCCTGCCCTCGGCGATGGACAACCGGCCCCTGAAGTGGGAGGAGTTCAAGTCGCGCGTCGGTCAGACCGTCTACCTCTCGGCGACCCCGGGCCGCTACGAGATGGGCATCGCCGACGGCATAGTCGAGCAGATCATCCGCCCGACCGGCCTGATCGATCCCGAGATCGTCGTCAAGCCGACGAAGGGCCAGATCGACGACCTGCTCGAGGAGATCAAGCGCCGCACCGAGCGCGACGAGCGCGTGCTCGTCACGACGCTGACGAAGCGCATGGCCGAGGAGCTCACCGACTTCCTCACGGAGGCCGGCGTCCGGGTCCGCTACCTGCACTCCGACGTCGACACCCTGCGGCGCGTCGAGCTCCTCTCGGAGCTGCGGGCGGGCGTCTACGACGTCCTGGTCGGCATCAACCTGCTGCGCGAGGGGCTCGATCTGCCCGAGGTCTCGCTCGTGGCGATCCTCGACGCCGACAAGGAGGGCTTCCTCCGCTCGTCCACGTCGCTCATCCAGACGATCGGCCGTGCGGCGCGCAACGTCTCGGGCGAGGTCCACATGTACGCCGACAAGGTGACGGACTCGATGCGGCTCGCGATCGACGAGACCGACCGCCGACGCGAGAAGCAGGTCGCCTACAACCTCGACCACGGCATCGACCCGACGCCGCTGCGGAAGAAGATCGCCGACATCACCGACGCCCTCGCCCGCGAGGGGGCCGACACCGCCAAGCTGCTCGCCGGGCGCGACGCCAAGAAGAAGAGCCCGACGCCGAACCTGCGCCGTCAGGGTCTCGCCGCGAACGGCGGCAACGACCTCGAGGCGATCATCTCCGACCTCAACGGGCAGATGCTCCAGGCGGCGGGCGAGCTCAAGTTCGAGCTCGCGGCCCGGCTGCGGGACGAGGTCCAGGAGCTCAAGCGCGAGCTCCGCCAGATGGAGAAGGCCGGGCACCTGTCCTGATCGGGGGCGCTGATCCGCAAGGGGAGGGGCCCGCGGATCAGCGCCCAGCGAACGCCACGGGCGATGTCGGTGGCTCCGCATACACTTTCGGAGTGTCGATCCTGAACGCCGTTACGGACCCCTCCTCCACCCCCTCTCCCTCCTTCCACCGCTTCGTCTCCTCGCTCGACGAGTCGTCCTCGAAGCTGGTGGTGAGCGGCGCGCGGGTGCACAACCTGCAGAACGTCGACCTCGAGATCCCGCGCGACTCGATGGTGGTGTTCACCGGTCTCTCGGGCTCGGGCAAGTCCTCCCTGGCCTTCGACACGATCTTCGCGGAGGGCCAGCGGCGCTACGTCGAGTCCCTCTCCGCGTACGCCCGCCAGTTCCTCGGGCAGGTGGACCGGCCGGACGTCGACTTCATCGAGGGCCTCAGCCCCGCGGTCTCGATCGACCAGAAGTCGACGAACCGCAACCCGCGCTCCACCGTCGGCACGATCACCGAGATCTTCGACTACATGCGTCTGCTGTGGGCGCGCATCGGCGTCCCGCACTGCCCCATCTGCAGCGAGCGGATCTCCGCGCAGACCGTGCAGCAGATCGCCGACCAGCTGATGGAGCTCGAGACCGGTACCCGCTACCAGATCCTCAGCCCCGTCGTCTCGCAGAAGAAGGGCGAGTTCGTCGACCTCTTCAAGGAGCTGACCGCGGGCGGCTACTCCCGCGCCATGGTGGACGGGAAGCTCGTCCAGCTGAGCGAGCCGCCGGTGCTCAAGAAGCAGTACAAGCACGACATCTCCGTCGTGGTCGACCGGCTCGTGGCCGGCCCCGACATCCTCGGGCGCCTCACCGACTCGCTCGAGACGGCCCTGCGGCTCACCGACGGCATCGTGCAGATCAACTACGTCGACGGCGAGGGCGACGGCGCCTGGACCACCTACTCCGAAAAGCTGTCCTGCCCCAACAACCACCCGATCTCGCTGACCGAGATCGAGCCGCGGACCTTCTCCTTCAACGCGCCCTTCGGCGCCTGCCCGGAGTGCTCGGGCCTCGGCACGCGCATGTCGGTCGACGACGAGCTGCTGCTCGGCGACCCCGACCTGAGCATCGCCGAGGGCGTCATCATCCCCTGGACCACCCAGGGCAAGGGCCTGTTCCAGTACTACGAGAAGCTGCTCGACGGCCTCTCCCGCGACCTCGGCTTCACGCTCACCACCCCGTGGAAGCGCCTCAGCACCGAGGTGCAGCAGGCCGTCCTCCACGGCGACAACTTCGAGGTCAAGGTCAAGTGGAAGAACCGCTACGGCCGCGAGATGAGCTACACCTCGGGCTTCGAGGGCGTCGTGCCCTACATCGAGCGCCAGTTCGTCCAGGCCGAGACCGACGTCCAGCGCACCCGCTGGTCCGAGTTCCTCCGCGAGGTGCCCTGTCCCGTGTGCAAGGGCTCCCGCCTGAAGCCGGAGGTGCTCGCCGTGCTCGTGCACGGGGCGAGCATCGCGGACGTGGCCGACCTCAGCCTCGGCGACGCCCAGGACTTCATGAGCCGGCTCGAGCTGACCGACCGCGAGGCGCACATCGCCGCGCAGGTGCTGCGCGAGATCCGCGCGCGCATCGACTTCCTCATCGAAGTCGGGCTCAACTACCTCAACCTCTCGCGCGCCGCCGCCTCCCTGTCGGGCGGCGAGGCGCAGCGCATCCGCCTGGCGACCCAGATCGGCTCCGGGCTGACCGGCGTGCTCTACGTGCTCGACGAGCCGAGCATCGGCCTGCACCAGCGCGACAACCGCCGCCTGATCGACACCCTCATCAAGCTGCGCGACCTGGGCAACACGCTGATCGTGGTCGAGCACGACGAGGACACCATCCGCACCGCCGACTGGATCGTCGACATCGGCCCGGGCGCCGGGGTCAACGGCGGCAGGGTCGTGCACTCCGGCTCCTACGAGTCGCTGCTCGAGAACACCCACTCGCTGACCGGCGACTACGTCTCGGGCCGCAAGGCGATCGAGGTCCCGAAGAAGCGGCGGAAGATCGACCGCAAGCGGATGATCAAGGTCGTCGGGGCGAACGCCAACAACCTCCGCAAGGTCGACGCGGAGTTCCCGCTCGGCACGTTCGTCGCGGTCACCGGGGTCTCCGGCTCCGGCAAGAGCACCCTCGTGAACGACATCCTCTACCGCGTGCTCGCCAACCAGCTCAACGGCGCCCGCAAGGTGCCGGGCAAGCACACGCGCGTCACCGGCCTCGAGAACCTCGACAAGGTCGTGCACGTCGACCAGAACCCGATCGGCCGCACGCCGCGCTCGAACCCCGCCACCTACACGGGCGTGTTCGACCGCATCCGCAACCTCTTCGCCGAGACCACCGAGGCGAAGGCGCGGGGGTACCTGCCCGGACGCTTCAGCTTCAACGTCAAGGGCGGCCGCTGCGAGGCCTGCTCGGGCGACGGCACCATCAAGATCGAGATGAACTTCCTGCCCGACGTCTACGTGGCGTGCGAGGTCTGCGGGGGAGCGCGCTACAACCGCGACACCCTGACCGTGCACTACAAGGGCAAGAACATCGCCGAGGTGCTCGACATGCCGATCGCCGAGGCGGCCGACTTCTTCGAGCCCATCACGGCGATCCACCGCTTCCTCCGCACGCTGGTGGAGGTGGGCCTCGGCTACGTCCGCCTCGGCCAGAGCGCGACCACGCTCTCCGGCGGCGAGGCGCAGCGCGTCAAGCTGGCCACCGAGCTCCAGCGCCGCTCCAACGGCCGCAGCGTCTACGTGCTCGACGAGCCGACGACGGGCCTGCACTTCGAGGACGTCCGCAAGCTCCTCCTCGTCCTCAACGGCCTGGTCGACAAGGGCAACACGGTGATCACCATCGAGCACAACCTCGACGTCATCAAGTCCGCCGACTGGCTGATCGACATGGGTCCCGAGGGCGGCGCCGGCGGCGGACAGGTGGTCGCGGTGGGCACCCCCGAGCACGTGGCGAAGGTCGAGGGCAGCCACACCGGCATGTTCCTCGCCGAGATCCTCGGCTGACGCGAGCGAGAGGCATGGCGCAGACAGTCGACTTCCGGCCGAAGCCGGGTGAGATCCCGACCCTCCCGGGCGTGTACCGCTTCACGGACGCCCGGGGGCGGGTGCTCTACGTGGGCAAGGCCAAGAACCTCCGCGCGCGGCTGAGCAACTACTTCGCCCCGCTGCCGAGCCTGCACGAGCGCACCCGGCGGATGGTCACCTCGGCCTCCGGCGTCGAGTGGACCGTTGTCGGCACCGACGTCGAGGCCCTGCAGCTCGAGTTCACCTGGATCAACGAGTTCGATCCCCCCTTCAACGTCAAGTTCCGCGACGACAAGTCCTACCCCTACATGGCGGTGACGCTCGGCGACGAGGCCCCGCGGGTGATGGTCACGCGGAACGCCAAGATCAGGAAGGCCCGCTACTTCGGGCCCTACCCCAAGATCTGGGCGATCCACGAGACGATCGACCTGATGATCAAGGCGTTCCCGATCAGGACCTGCAACGACTCCAACTACAAGCGCGCCATGCAGAGCGGCAAGCCCTGCTTCGCGTCGCAGATCGGCCGCTGCGGCGGGCCCTGCTCCCACCGCGTCACCTTCGCCGAGCACCGCGAGATGGTCGACCGCTTCGTCGCCTTCATGGGCAGCCACGACCGCCGGATGATCGGCGAGCTCGAGAAGGAGATGCGCGAGGCCGCCGCCGCGATGGAGTACGAGCGCGCCGGGAAGCTGCGCGATCAGGCCGCCGCCCTCGACGCGGTCCTCGCCAAGAGCGCGGTCGTGCTCAAGGACAACGTGGACGTCGACCTCTACGCGATCGTCCACGACGAGCTCGCCGCCTCCGTGCAGCAGTTCCGGGTCCGCGGCGGGCGCATCCGCGGCGAGCGGGGCTGGGTCGTCGACAAGGAGCTCGACATGAGCACGGCGGAGCTCGTCGACACGGCCCTCCAGGCCGCCTACGAGACCGGCGACGTCCCGCCCCGGGAGGTCGTCGTGCCGGAGCTGCCCGAGGACACCGAGGCGCTCGAGGAGTGGCTGAGCGGACTGCGCGGCACGAACGTGCGCCTCCGAGCGGCCCAGCGCGGAGACAAGGCCGCTCTCCTCGAGACGGCGACGCAGAACGCGAAGCACTCGCTGATGCTCTACAAGACCCGCCGCTCCGCCGACTTCACCGCTCGGACGCAGGCCCTGGAGGACATCCGCGACGCCCTCGGCATGAGCGAGGCGCCGCTCCGGATGGAGTGCTACGACGTCTCCCACCTCAGCGGCACCAACATCGTCGCCTCGATGGTGGTCTTCGAGGACGGGCTCGCGCGGAAGGACCAGTACCGGCGGTTCTCCATCGCGGAGTCGACGGACGACACCGAGTCGCTGCACCAGGTGCTCACCCGCCGCCTCGCGTACCTCCGCGAGCCGGTCGAGCCCGCGGCGGTCGACCCCGAGACCGGCGAGGCCAAGCGGCGCAAGTTCTCGTACCCCCCGCAGCTGCTGATCGTCGACGGCGGCCAGCCGCAGGTCGCAGCCGCGCAGCGCGCGCTCGACGAGTCCGGGGTGACCGGCATCACCCTCTGCGGGATCGCCAAGCGCCTCGAGGAGATCTGGCTGCCGGACTCCGACTTCCCCGTCATCCTGCCGCGCAACAGCGATGCGCTCTTCCTCTTCCAGCGCATCCGCGACGAGGCGCACCGCTTCGCGATCACCCACCAGAGGACGCGTCGCAAGCGCGACATCTCGTCGCAGCTGGCCGAGGTGCCCGGGCTCGGAGGCACGCGAGTCCGCGACCTGCTGAAGCACTTCGGATCCGTCGCCCGGCTCCGCGAGGCGGGCGAGGCCGAGATCGCCGAGGTCAAGGGCATCGGCCCGACGCTGGCGGGCGCGATCCACGCGCACCTGCATCCGGACGGGTCCGCCGTCGGGGGCACGCCTTAGGCTGGAGGCCCGCGCTCCGGGGGAGAGCGGCCGGTGCCCGGCACCGAGGACACGAGCAGACACGAGCACGGAGAGCGCATGAGCACGGAGAGCGAGCAGCAGGACGTGCTGATCGTCACGGGGATGTCCGGAGCGGGCCGGTCCACGGCCGCGAACGCGCTGGAGGACCTCGGCTGGTACGTCGTCGACAACCTGCCGCCGCAGATGCTGCGCCCGCTGGTCGACCTGGCGCAGCGTGCAGGGGACACGCTGCCGAAGATCGCGGCGGTCGTCGACGTCCGCGGACGCGACTTCTTCGAGGACCTCGGCGACATCGTCCGCGAGCTGCGCGCCGGGGTCGACCTCCGAGTGGTGTTCCTCGAGGCCACCGACGCCGCGCTCGTCCGCCGCTTCGAGCAGGTGCGCCGTCCGCACCCGCTGCAGGGCCGGGGGACCCTCCTCGACGGCATCTCCGCCGAGCGGACGCGCCTCGCTCAGCTGCGGGAGTCGGCCGACATCGTCATCGATACCTCGGACCTCAACATCCACCAGCTGGCCACCAGCATCACCGAGCGCTTCGCCGAGGCCGGCCGCGCGGGCCTCCAGGTCACGGTGATGAGCTTCGGCTTCAAGTACGGGCTGCCGACGGACGCCGACATGGTGGCCGACGCGCGGTTCCTGCCGAACCCGTACTGGATCCCGGAGCTGCGTCCGCACACGGGTCTCGACGAAGAGGTGAGAGACTACGTGCTGGCCCAGCAGGGCGCCGAGGAGTTCATCGACTCCTACTCCCGGGCCCTGCGCCCCGTGCTCGACGGCTACCAGCGCGAGAACAAGCGCCACGCGACCATCGCGATCGGCTGCACGGGAGGCAAGCACCGCTCCGTCGCGGTCGCGGGCCGTGTCGCGGCCCGTCTGGCCGAGCTGCCGGGCGTCGCCGTCAACGTGGCGCACCGCGACCTCGGCCGAGAATGATCCCCGCGCGCTCAGCCGCGCACCCGACGTAAGGAAGACTCCGTGGCCCTCACCGCAGACGTCAAGGGCGAACTGGTCGCGATCGTCTCGCGCAAGAACACCGTCCGTGCCGCCGAACTGGCGACCATCCTCCGCTTCTCCGGAGGACTGCACATCATCTCCAACCGCCTCGCGGTCGAGGTCGAGCTCGATTCCGCCCCGCTCGCGACCCGCGTGCGCCGCGACCTCGCCGAGCTGTACGGCGTCCGCAGCGAGGGCAGCATCGTCTCGGCCGGCGGATCCCGGAGGACCACGAGCTGGCTGGTGCGCGTCGTCGAGGGCGGGGACACCCTCGCCCGGCAGACCGGCCTCCTCGACCAGCGGGGCCGGCCCGTCCGCGGCCTGCCCAACCGCCTGACGACCGGCTCCCGCGAGGAGCTCGCCGCCCTGTGGCGCGGCGCCTTCCTCGCCCAGGGCTCGCTGACCGACCCGGGCCGCTCCGCGGCGCTCGAGATCATCTGCCCCGGCAACGAGGCGGCCATGGCGATCGTCGGAGCCGCCGGACGCCTGGGAGTCCAGGCCAAGTCCCGCGAGGTGCGCGGCGTCCACCGGGTCGTCATCCGCGACGGCGAGAGCATCAGCGCGATGCTCACCCTGATGGGCGCGACCGCGACCGTCGCGAGCTGGGAGGAGCTGCGCCAGCGCCGCGAGGTGCGGGCGACCGCGAACCGCCTCGTCAACTTCGACGACGCGAACCTCCGCCGCTCCGCCCAGGCCGCCGTCGCGGCGTGCGCCCGCGTCGAGCGCGCGATGGAGATCCTGGGCGACGACATCCCCGAGCACCTCCGCTACGCCGGGCGCCTGCGCCTCGCGCACCGCGACGCGAGCCTCGACGAGCTCGGCCACCACGCCGATCCGCCGATGACGAAGGACGCCGTCGCCGGCCGCATCCGCCGCCTCCTCGCGATGGCCGACAAGCGCGCGTCCGACCTCGACATCCCGGGCACCGACGCGAACCTCCCGGCCGAGCTGCAGGACCTGTAGGCCCGGCCGCACGGCGCGCCCCGCCCGGCGAACGCTGAGTGTCTCCTGGTCGAACAACGCAAGCCCTCCGAACGCGGAGGGGCCCCCTCGCTAGACTGATCGGGTCGCTCAGGACACTCCCGGCCCTCCTCCTCCGCCTCGCGGAGGACGCCGAGACGCCGGCGGGTCGCACGGGAGCGACGACCACGAACAGGAGATCGCACATGGCTGACTACACGCTCGCCGAACTGCCCTACGACTACTCGGCCCTCGAGCCGAACATCAGTGGGCGGATCATGGAGCTCCACCACGACAAGCACCACGCGACGTACGTGGCCGGGGCGAACACCGCCCTCGCCTCGCTGCAGGAGGCTCGCGACAGCGAGAACCTCGCGAACGTGAACAAGCTCCAGAAGGACCTCGCCTTCAACCTCGCCGGTCACGTGAACCACACCGTGTTCTGGAACAACCTCTCGCCGGACGGCGGCGACAAGCCCGTCGGCGAGCTCGCCGCGGCCATCGACGACAACTTCGGGTCGTTCGACAAGTTCCGCGCCCACTTCACCGCCTCGGCCCTCGGCATCCAGGGCTCCGGCTGGTCGATCCTCGCCTGGGACTCTCTCGGCGAGAAGCTCATCATCGAGCAGCTCTACGACCACCAGGGCAACCTCGCCGCGGCGACCGTCCCGGTCCTCCTCCTCGACATGTGGGAGCACGCCTTCTACCTCGACTACGTCAACGTGAAGGCCGACTACGTCAAGGCGTTCTGGAACATCGTGAACTGGGCCGACGTCTCCGCGCGCTTCGAGAAGGCCCGCGAGAAGACTTCGGGCCTGCTGCTACTGTCGTAGCGATCTCGGCGTCCCGGGCCCCGCGTCCGGGACGCCCTGTCGTCGGCTTCCACCCCTCCACTGCACCGTCGAGGTGCCTTTCCTCACCAGGAGATATCTGTGTCCGTCAAGATCGGCATCAACGGCTTCGGCCGTATCGGCCGTAACTTCTTCCGTGCAGCCCTCGCCAAGGGCAGCGACCTCGAGATCGTCGCGGTCAACGACCTCACCGACAACAAGGCCCTCGCGCACCTCCTGAAGTACGACTCCATCACGGGACGCCTCGACGCGACCGTCGAGCTCGACGGCGACCGCATCGTCGTCAACGGCAAGCCGATCGTCGTCCTCGAGGAGCGCGACCCCGCGAACCTCCCCTGGGGCGAGCTGGGAGTCGACGTCGTCATCGAGTCGACCGGCCGCTTCACCAAGTCGGAGGACGCGCGCAAGCACATCACCGCGGGTGCCAAGAAGGTCATCGTCTCCGCTCCCGCCACCGGCAGCGACGTCGCGACCCTGGTCCTCGGCGTGAACGAGAACACCTACGACCCCGCGACGCACGACATCATCTCGAACGCGTCCTGCACCACGAACTGCCTCGCGCCGCTCGCCAAGGTGCTGCTCGACAACTTCGGCATCGAGCGCGGCCTGATGACCACGGTCCACGCGTACACCGCCGACCAGAACCTCCAGGACGGCCCGCACAGCGACCTGCGTCGCGCCCGCGCTGCCGCCGTCAACATCATCCCGACCTCGACCGGTGCCGCCAAGGCGCTCGGCCTGGTCATCCCGGAGCTCGTCGGCAAGCTCGACGGCTACGCCCTCCGCGTCCCGGTCCCGACCGGCTCGATCACCGACCTGACCGTCGAGCTGACCAAGCCCGCCACCGTCGAGGAGATCAACGCGGCGTACAAGGCGGCCTCCGAGGGAGACCTCAAGGGCATCCTCAAGTACACCGAGGACCCGATCGTCTCGAGCGACATCGTGACCGACCCGCACTCGTCGATCTTCGACGCGGGCCTCACGAAGGTCATCGGCAGCCAGGTCAAGGTCGCCTCCTGGTACGACAACGAGTGGGGCTACTCCAACCGCCTCGTCGACGTCACCGAGTTCGTCGCCGGCAAGCTCTAAGGGCTGCGCGCAGTGACGCTCCGCACTCTGGACTCACTGGGCTCCCTCGCAGGCAAGCGCGTCGTCGTCCGCTGCGATCTGAACGTCCCCCTGAAGGACGGAACGATCACGGACGACGGCCGCGTGCGCGCGTCGGTGCCCACGCTCCAGCGTCTGGTCTCCGAGGGCGCCCGAGTCGTGGCCGTGAGCCACCTCGGGCGCCCCGAGGGGAAGCCCGAGGCGAAGTACAGCCTCGCTCCCGTCGCCGCCCGCCTCGGCGAGCTGCTCGACGCTCCGGTGGCCTTCGCCGAGGACACCGTCGGGGAGGCGGCCTCGGCCGCCGTCGACGCCCTCGAGGACGGCCAGGTCGTCGTCCTCGAGAACCTCCGGTTCAACGCCGGCGAGACGAGCAAGGACGAAGCCGAGCGCCGCACCTTCGCCGAGAAGCTGGCCGCCTACGGCGACGCCTTCGTCTCCGACGGGTTCGGCGTCGTGCACCGCAAGCAGGCGAGCGTCTACGAGCTCGCCGAGCTTCTCCCCAGCGCCGCCGGCACGCTGATCGCGGCCGAGCTCGAGGTGCTGGAGCGGCTCACCGAGAAGCCCGAGCGCCCCTACGCGGTCGTCCTCGGCGGCTCGAAGGTCTCGGACAAGCTCGGCGTGATCGAGCACCTGCTGCCGAAGGTCGACTCGATCCTCATCGGCGGCGGAATGCTGTTCACCTTCCTCAAGGCCCAGGGCCACGAGGTCGGCGCCAGCCTGCTGGAGGCGGACCAGGTCGACACCGTGCTCGGCTACCTCGCGAAGGCGAAGGAGCTGGGTGTGGAGATCGTCCTGCCGACGGACGTCGTCGTGGCGTCGGAGTTCGGCCCCGACGCCGATCACCAGGTCGCCTCGGCCGACGCGATCGAGGGCACGCCCTTCGGTGAGAAGGGCCTCGGCCTGGACATCGGACCGGACACCGCCGCGCACTTCGCCGAGATCATCGCGGCGTCCAGGACGGTGTTTTGGAACGGCCCCATGGGCGTCTTCGAGCTCGAGCCGTTCGCGGCGGGCACCAAGACCGTCGCGCAGGCGCTCACCGAGGTCGACGGTCTCAGCGTCGTCGGCGGAGGCGACTCCGCCGCGGCCGTCCGCGCCCTCGGGTTCCGCGACGACCAGTTCGGCCACATCTCGACGGGAGGCGGAGCGAGCCTCGAATTCCTCGAGGGCAAGCGCCTCCCCGGACTGGAGGTCCTCGGATGGTAGACACCGCCGCCCGCACCCCGCTCATCGCCGGCAACTGGAAGATGAACCTGGACCACCTCCAGGCCATCGCCTTCGTGCAGAAGCTGGCGTGGAGCCTCAAGGACGCCGACCACGACTTCGACGGTGTCGAGGTCGCGGTGTTCCCGCCCTTCACGGACCTCCGGCCCGTGCAGATCCTCGTCGACTCGGACAAGCTGCCGCTCAAGTACGGCGCGCAGGACGTCTCGAAGTTCGACAGCGGCGCCTACACCGGTGAGATCTCGGGCCAGTTCCTGAAGCAGCTCGACTGCGACTACGTGATCGTCGGCCACTCGGAGCGTCGCACGCTCCACGGCGAGACGGACGCGGACATCGCCGCCAAGTCGGCCGCGGCCGTCAATCACGGCGTCGCTCCGATCATCTGCGTCGGCGAGACCGCGGAGGACCTCGAGAAGCACGGCCCGTCGGCTGTGCCGGTCGCCCAGCTGAAGGAGGCCCTCACCGGCCTCCCCGCGGACGCCGACCTCGTCGTCGCCTACGAGCCGGTCTGGGCCATCGGCTCCGGACAGGCCGCGACACCCGAGCAGGCCCAGCAGGTCTGCAAGGCGCTCCGCGGAGTCGTCGCCGACGTCCTCGGCGCCGACACCGCCGCGAAGACCCGCATCCTCTACGGCGGCTCCGTGAAGTCCGGCAACATCGCCGGCTTCATGCGCGAGCCCGACGTCGACGGAGCACTCGTCGGAGGCGCCAGCCTCCAGGTCGACGAGTTCGCGGCGATCGCGCGATTCCGGAACCACGTCGGGGTCTGAGCTGCTGCGACGAGAGGGCGGGCCCATCGGGCCCGCCCTTTCGTCGTCCACGCCGCTCCCCGCGCGGCGTGGCGGGGTCGGCTTCGCGACGGGGCGGGGTTCCGAGAGCGGGATGCGTTCGGCTACGGAGATCCGCTGGGACGCGGATCGCCGGTTCGCCTCGGAGATCCCACACCGGCTTCGCGCGTTGGCCGGTGCGGTGCTGTCGGCTCGTCGCGGGGTGCTCTCCGAGAGAGTGGCGCGTTCGGCTCGATCGGTCCGCTGGTACGTGGATCACAGGCTCGCGGTCCGGCGACTGAAGAGGTTGTCGAGGGCACCGCGACGAGGCCACCCGCTCCGCCCCTCGACGGACACTCGTATACATCGCCCCGAACACGGGACGACGCATTCCTCGCGGATTCGCAGGCGCCGTTATACTCGTCGGGGCGCGCAACGCGCCAGAACTTCGAAAGGTACCGCGTGGACATCCTCCAGGTCGTGCTCCAGGTCATCCTGGGCATCACGAGCCTCCTGCTCACCATGCTGATCCTGCTCCACAAGGGGCGCGGCGGCGGTCTGTCCGACATGTTCGGGGGCGGAGTCACCTCCAACCTCGGCGCGTCGGGCGTCGCCGAGCGCAACCTCAACCGCATCACCGTGATCCTGGGCGTCGTCTGGCTGGCCTGCATCGTGGTGCTCGGACTCATCACCAAGTTCACCACCGGAGCATAGGGGTACTCGCAATGGCATCAGGCGGCAGTGCAATCCGCGGTTCGCGCGTCGGCGCAGGACCCATGGGCGAGCAGGACCGGGGCTTCCACGCGGAGCGCGTCGCGGTCTCCTACTGGGACGCTCTCGGCAATGAGACGGTGCGCCACTTCTCGGCGGCCCTCCCCGAGGACGAGATACCCGAGGTGATCGACTCCCCGCAGTCCGGTCTCCCCGCGGGCCGCGACCGGGCGAACCCGCCCCAGGTCGCGAAGACCGAGCCCTACAAGACGCACCTCGCCTACGTGAAGGAGCGCCGCACCGAGGCCGAGGCGGCTCAGCTCCTCGAGGAGGCGCTGCAGCAGCTGCGCGCCCGACGAGGCACCGCGACCCCGTCCTGATCCTCACCGCACGACGAACGACGGAAGGCCCGCCCCCTCAGGGGACGGGCCTTCCGTCGTTTCCGGACCGGCCTCAGTAGCTCGGAGCGATGAGCGACT
Source organism: Rathayibacter sp. AY1F9 (assembly GCF_002932155.1). Classification (NCBI taxonomy): domain Bacteria; kingdom Bacillati; phylum Actinomycetota; class Actinomycetes; order Micrococcales; family Microbacteriaceae; genus Rathayibacter; species Rathayibacter sp. AY1F9. The sequence goes on from NZ_PSVA01000003.1 coordinate 63,220, forward strand.
CGGGGACCTCGGCCGCAGCCTCCTGGTCGACAAAGAACACCGTGCGCTTGCGACCGAACGCGCCCGACGCGGGCACCTCGTTCGTGCTGGCACCCGCGAGCGCGAGGCCCAGGGCCGAGGCCTTGTCGGCGCCGGCGAGCACCATCCAGATGCGGTCCGACTGGTTGATCAGCGGCAGCGTGAGGGTGAGGCGCTCCGGCGGCGGCTTCGGCGAGTTGCGGACGGCGAGGACGCCGGGAGTCGTGGAGCGGATCGCGGAGCGCTCGGGGAACAGCGACGCGATGTGCCCGTCCGGCCCGACACCGAGGAAGGTGATGTCGAAGCGCGGGTAGTCGCGCCCCTCGGAGGCGTGCTCGCGCAGCTCCGCGTCGTAGGCAGCGGCGGCGCCGTCGAGGTCCAGACCCTCGTCCGAGGCCGGGTAAGAGTGCACGTTCGCCGCCGGCACGTCGAGGACGCTGAAGAGGTCCCCCGCCTGGACGTCGTTGCGGTCCTCGTGGCCGCGGGGCACCCAGCGCTCATCGCCCCACCAGAAGTGCACGCGCGACCAGTCCACGTTGCCGGCGGCGGAGGAGGAGCCGATCTCCTTGAGCGTGGCGGCTCCCATCGTCCCTCCGGTGAGCACGACGTTCGCCGAACCCAGGTCGTCGAGGACGTCGATCGTCTTGGTGAGGAACCGGGCGGCGACCGAGCCGGCGAGGGTCTGCTTGTCGCGGTGGACCAGCACGCGGCGTTCGGTGGTCATCTCAGGGGACTCCTTCGGGTTCGGGTGCCGATCGGCGGGGTTCGGCTCCGTGTCGGGAAGCTCTGAGGCGTGGGCGCCCTGGACGGGCGCCCACGCCTCAGGAGGCGCTGCGGGCCTCGGCCTTCTCAGTGAGCATGTCGACCCCGCGCGAGATCACTTCACCGTACAGGTCATCCGGGTCGAGCCGGCGCAGCTCCTCCGCCAGGCAGTCCCGGAGGCTGCGGCGGGGGAGCGAGATGTCGTGGACCGGCTGATCGGGCTGCGTGAGCGTCGCGACGTTGGGCACCGAGCGCTCGAGCTCGATCACTCCGGAGTCGCGGATGAGCCGCACGCCGTGGATCCCGCTGGACCCGGTGGCGCTGATCGTGAGCTCGTGGTCGACGGGGATGTCGAGCTCGAGCTGCAGCCAGGCGGCGAGCAGGATCGTCGAGGGGGAGTCGGGCGCGCCCGAGACCTCGACGGCCGTGATCGGCTCGTAGGGCGGCTGGTCGAGCACTGCTGCGAGCTGCGCGCGCCAGAGGGTGAGGCGGGTCCAGGCGAAGTCGGTGTCGCCGGGGGCATAGGTGGAGGCGAGGTGGTGCAGCGCCTCCGCCGGGTTCGACTGGGCCGACGCGTCGGTGATCCGCCGGGTGGCGATCCGGCCGATCGGGGACGCGGAGGCGTTGTCCGGAGCGCTGTTCGGCCACCAGGCCACGACGGGGGCGTCGGGGAGGAGCAGGCCCGTGACCAGGCTCTCCTCGTCCTCGGCCGCGTCCCCGTAGGGACGGAGCACGACGACCTCGCTCGCGCCGGCGTCGCCTCCGACCCGGATCTGCGCGTCGACCCGCGCCGTCGCGTCGACCGGGACCGTGGTGGTGCCGTCGTCTTTCGAGACCACGATGACGCGCATCGGGTGCTCGCGGGACGCGTCGTTCGCGGCTTCGATGGCCTCCTCCTCGTGACCCCGGGAGGTCGCGATGATGAGGGTGAGGACGCGGCCGAGGGCGACGGCGCCGCCCTCCTCGCGGATCTTGACGAGGGTCTTCGAGACCTCGCTCGTCGTGGTGTCGGGCAGATCGACGATCATGGACGCCTCCAGGTGCGGCCGTCGCGGGCGAGGAGCTCGTCGGCGGAATCGGGGCCCCAGGTTCCGGGGCGGTACTGCTCGGGCTGGCCCTGCGTGGCCCAGAACTCCTCGATCGGGTCGAGGATCTTCCAGGACAGCTCGACCTCCTCGTGCCGGGGGAAGAGCGGCGGCTCGCCCAGGAGGACGTCGAGGATGAGACGCTCGTAGGCCTCGGGACTCGCCTCGGTGAACGCGTGGCCGTAGCCGAAGTCCATCGTCACGTCGCGCACCTGCATGCCGGCGCCGGGCACCTTCGAGCCGAAGCGCATGGTGACGCCCTCGTCGGGCTGGACCCGGATGACGAGCGCGTTCTGGCCCAGCGACGTGGTCTGGCTCTCGGCGAAGAGCTGCTTCGGTGCCCGCTTGAACACGACCGCGATCTCGGTGACGCGGCGGCCGAGGCGCTTGCCGGCCCGCAGGTAGAACGGCACGCCGGCCCAGCGTCGGGTGCCGATGTCCAGGCGCATGGCGGCATAGGTCTCGGTGGTCGAGGTGGGGCTCATGCCGTCCTCCTCGAGGAAGCCGAGCACCTTCTCGCCGCCCTGCCAGCCGCCGGCGTACTGCCCGCGGGCGGTCGCGGTGGAGAGGTCGGCGGGGAGGCGGACGGCCGCGAGGACCTTCTCCTTCTCCGCACGGAGGTCGGCCGCGTCGAACGAGATCGGCTCCTCCATGGCGGTCAGGGCGAGCAGCTGCAGCAGGTGGTTCTGGATGACGTCGCGCGCCGCTCCGATGCCGTCGTAGTAGCCCGCGCGCCCGCCCACGCCGATGTCCTCGGCCATGGTGATCTGCACGTGGTCGACGTAGTTCGAGTTCCAGAGCGGCTCGTACATCATGTTGGCGAAGCGGAGGGCCAGGATGTTCTGGACCGTCTCCTTGCCGAGGTAGTGGTCGATCCGGAAGACGGAGTCGGGCGGGAAGACCGACTCGACGACGTCGTTCAGCTCGCGAGCCGTCTTCAGGTCGCTGCCGAACGGCTTCTCGATGACGACGCGGCGCCACTGGCCGTCCTTCTGCTCGGCGAGGCCGGAGCTGCGCAGCTGCTCGGTGACCTGCGGGAAGGACTTCGGGGGGATCGAGAGGTAGAAGGCGAAGTTGCCGTTCGTGCCGCGCTCGCGGTCGAGGTCGTCGACGGTCGTCTTCAGGCGGGCGAACGCCTCGGGGTCGTCGAACTCGCCCTGCACGAACCTGATGCCCTGCGCAAGCTGCGCCCAGACCTCCTCGTGGAACTCGGTGCGGGCGTGCTTCTTCACGGAGTCGTGGACGACCTGCTCGAAGTCCTGGTCGTCCCAGTCGCGCCGGGCGAATCCGACGAGGGCGAAGCCGGGAGGCAGGAGGCCGCGGTTGGCGAGATCGTAGACCGCGGGCATGAGCTTCTTGCGGGAGAGGTCGCCGGTCACGCCGAAGATGACGAGGCCGCTGGGCCCGGCGATCCGGTTCAACCGGCGGTCGAAGCTCAACCTCAGCGGATTGAACTCGGGGGTGATGTCCACAGACATGTGCAGTGTCCTTCTGTGTGCCGGTGGGACCGGCGCACTGCTATCGGTGAGAGAGGGGGAGGAGCGGGCGGGCCCGGCTGCTGCCCCGGGAAGTGGTCGCGGGACGACCGCGGGCACGCCGCCGCGCGCTCGAGAGCGCAGCGGCGGCGTGCCCGTCGGATCAGGTGTTGAGGGCCTCGAAGAGCGCCTCGAGGTCGGCCTCGGGGTCGGTCAGCGTGAGGGTCAGCACCGGCCGGCCGTGCTCGGCGAGCACGCTCGCGTCGCCGGCGGCCTGCGCCAGGATGAGCTGGCCGAAGGTGAACGGGCTGTCCGGGATCTCGAGGTCCACGTCGGAGCGCTCGGTGATCTGGAGGAACACGCCGGTCGGCGCCCCGCCCTTGTGGTACTGCCCGGTCGAGTGCAGGAAGCGCGGGCCCCACCCGAAGGTGACGGGGCGCTGGGCCTGCGCGGCGAGGAGGTCGCGCACGCCCTCGAGCTGCGGGAGCGCGAGGCGGTCGACGTACGCCTGGATCGAGACGTAGCCGCCGTCGCCCAGCTGCGCGAGGAGGCGGTCGACAGCGGCGGCGACGGTCGAGACGCCCTCGGTGACGCTGCTGCTGCCGGTGACCTCGATGCCCGCGTCGGTGAACGCGGGCGCCTCGGGCTCGGGGCGCTTCTCGAGCAGGGCCCGGGTCGCGACCTTCGCCGACTCGACGTCGGGCTGGTCGAACGGGTTGATGCCCAGGAGGCGACCCGCGACGGCGACGGCGTACTCCCACGTGAGCATCTGAGCGCCGAGCGAGCCGGAGAGGAGGATCTCGCCCTCGTGGCGGTCGCGCGGGAACAGGTGCAGCGCCGTGGCGTCCTCGACCAGGCGGACGACCTGCACGTCGGGCAGGTCCTCCGAGAGCTCGGGGGCCAGCGTGCCGAGGACGACGGGGAGGATGCCCGTGCCGTCCTTGCCGGTGGACTCGGCGATGAGCTGCTCCGCCCAGTCGGCGAAGCCGACGATGTCGGTCCCGTCGGCGACGATCGCGAGCTTGTCGCGGCGCGGGCTGGTCGCGGCGATCGCCGCTCCGAGGATCAGGCCCGGGTTCTCGGGGGAGTCCACGGCGAGCCCGAGGGAGGCCTCGGCCGCCTCGTCGAGGAGGGCCTCGATGTCGGCGCCGGCGAGCCCGGACGGCACGAGGCCGAACGCGGAGAGCGCCGAGAAGCGCCCGCCGATGTTCGGGTCGGCGTTGAACACGCGGTAGCCGGCCTCGCGGGAGGAGGTGTCCAGGGGCGAGCCCGGGTCGGTCACGATGACGATGCGGTCGAGCGGATCGATGCCCGCCTCCGTGAACGCCTTCTCGTAGGCCTTCTTCTGGCTCGCGGTCTCGACGGTCGAGCCGGACTTCGAGGAGATGACGACCGCGGTCGACGCGAGCCGGTCGTTCAGGGCCGCGAGCACCTGGCCGGGCGCCGTCGAGTCGAGCACGGTGAGCTCGACGCCGGCGGTGCGGGTGATGACCTCGGGCGCGAGCGAGGAGCCGCCCATGCCGCCGAGGACGATGTGGTCGACGCCCTTGGCCTGGAACTCCTCGCGCAGGGCGAGGATCTGGGGGATCAGGGGGCGGGAGACGGTGGTCGACTCGGTCCACCCGAGGCGCTTGGCCGCCTCCTCCTCCGCCGCGGCGCCCCACAGGGTGGGGACCTGGGCGGTGATGCCGGAGGCGACCTCGTCGGCGACGAGCTCCGGGACGACGCGGTCGACGGCCTTCTCGGCGTCTCCGCTGACGTGGATCTGGATGGCCATGATCAGGCCTGCGCCTTCGCGCCCTCGAGCGCCGCGGTGACGGTGTCGAGCAGCTCGTTCCAGGAGACGATGAACTTCTCCACGCCCTCCTTCTCGAGCAGCTCGGTGACGTCGGCGTACGAGACGCCCTGCGCCGCGACGGCGTCGAGGACGGCGTTCGCGTCGGCGTACGAGCCCGTGACGGTGTCGCCGGTGATGACGCCGTGGTCGAAGGTCGCCTCGAGGGTCTTCTCGGGCATCGTGTTGACCACGCCGGCCGCGACGAGCTCAGTCACGTAGAGGGTGTCGGGGAGGTCGGTCGACTTGACGCCGGTCGAGGCCCAGAGGGGGCGCTGGCGGTTGGCGCCGGACTCCTGGAGCAGCAGGGCGCGCTCGGTGGCGAACGCCTCGACGAAGACCTCGTAGGCCAGCTGCGCGTTGGCGACGCCGGACTTGCTCTTGAGGGCGCGGGCCTCGTCGGTGCCGACGGCCTCGAGGCGCTTGTCGATCTCGGTGTCGACGCGCGAGACGAAGAACGAGGCGACGGAGTGGATGGTCGACAGGTCGATGCCGGCGTCCTTGGCCTTCTCGAGGCCGGCCAGGTACGCGTTGATGACGGCGCGGTAGCGGGCGAGCGAGAAGATCAGGGTGACGTTCACCGAGATGCCGGAGCCGATGACCTCCGTGATGGCCTCGAGGCCCTCGACGGTCGCGGGGATCTTGATCATCGCGTTGGGGCGGTCGACCTTGGCCCAGAGGGCCTTGGCCTGCTCGATGGTGCCCTGGGCGTCGTGCGCCAGGCCGGGCTCGACCTCGATCGACACGCGGCCGTCGTAGCCGTTGGTCGCGTCGTAGATCGGGCGGAAGATGTCGGACGCCGCGGCGACGTCGTCGGTGGTGATCTCGAAGACGGCGTCGGTCACCGAGGTGCCGGCGGAGGCGAGCTCGCGCACCTGGGCGTCGTAGGACTCGCCGTTGGTCAGGGCCGCGGCGAAGATCGTGGGGTTCGTGGTGACTCCGACGACGTTCTTCTCCTCGATGAGCTTCTGCAGCCCTCCGGTGGAGATGCGCGAGCGGGAGAGGTCGTCGAGCCAGATGCTGACGCCGGCGGCGGAGAGCTCTGCGGTGGGGGTGTTCTCGGTCATGTCTCTTCTTCTTCTGCGTAGGTGGTGCGTGGTGTGAGGGGGAGCCGCTGCTCCGACGGCGAAGGCCGCGTCCGTGGTGGACGCGGCCTTCGGGTCAGGAGGCTGCGAGCGACTCCTTGGCGGCGGACAGTGCCGCCTCGGTGGTGATCCCGAACTCGCGGAACAGGGTCTTGTAGTCGGCCGAGGCGCCGAAGTGCTCGATCGAGACGGAGCGGCCGGCGTCGCCGACGTACTTCTGCCAGCCCAGGCTCAGGCCGGCCTCGATCGAGACGCGCGCCTTCACCGAGGAGGGCAGGACCTTCTCGCGGTACTCGGCGTCCTGCTCCTCGAACCACTCGAGGGACGGAGCCGAGACGACGCGGGCGTTGACGCCCTCGCTCCTCAGGGCCTCGCGCGCCTCGACGGCGATCTGGACCTCGGAGCCGGTCGCGATGAAGATCACGTCCGGGGTGCCGCCCGGCGCCTCGGCCAGGATGTAGGCACCGCGGGCGACGTTCGCGGCGGAGGCGAAGGTCTCGCCCTCCGCGTCGCCCTCGCCGCGCTCGAACACCGGGATGTTCTGACGGGTGAGCGCGAGGCCGGCGGGGCCCTCGCGGCGCTCGAGGATGGTCTTCCAGGCGTAGGCGACCTCGTTCGCGTCGCCGGGGCGGACGACGTCCAGGCCCGGGATCGCGCGGAGGGTCGACAGCTGCTCGACCGGCTGGTGCGTCGGGCCGTCCTCGCCGAGCGCCACGGAGTCGTGGGTCCAGACGTAGATGGCCGGCGCCTTCATGAGCGCGGCGAGACGGACCGCCGGGCGCATGTAGTCGGAGAAGATCAGGAAGGTGCCGCCGAAGGGGCGGGTGTTGCCGTGCAGGACGATCCCGTTGAGGATCGCGCCCATGGCGTGCTCGCGGATGCCGAAGTGCAGCACGCGGCCGCCCTTCTTCCCGGTCCACTCGTGGGTCGAGAACTCCGTCGGGACGAAGGAGCCGGCTCCCTCGATCGTCGTGTTGTTCGACTCGGCGAGGTCGGCGGAGCCGCCCCACAGCTCGGGGATCACTCCGGCGAGGGCGTTGATGACCTTGCCGGACGCGGCGCGGGTCGAGACCTCCTTGCCGGGCTCGAAGACGGGGAGCGCCTCCTGGACGCCCTCGGGCAGCTCGCCCGAGAGGACCCGGTCGAGCAGCTCCTTCTTCTCGGGGTTCGCGGACGCCCAGGCGGCGAGCTGCTCGTCCCACTCGGCGTGCTGGGCCTGGCCGCGCTCGACGGCCTTGCGGGTGTGCTCGATGACCTCGTCGGCGACGTCGAAGGTCTTCTCGGGGTCGAAGCCGAGCACCTCCTTGAGTCCGCGGAGCTCGTCGGCGCCCAGGGCGGAGCCGTGGATCTTGCCGGTGTTCTGCTTCTTCGGCGACGGCCAGCCGATGATGGTGCGCAGGATGATGAGCGACGGCTTGTCGGTCTCGCCCTTCGCGGCCTCGATCGCGGCGTGCAGCTCGGCGACGTCCTCGTGGTACTCGCCGGTCTTCTTCCAGTCGACGACCTGGACCTGCCAGTCGTAGGCCTCGTAGCGCGCCTTGACGTCCTCGGTGAAGGCGATGTTGGTGTCGTCCTCGATCGAGATCTGGTTGGAGTCGTAGATGACGACCAGGTTGCCGAGCTTCTGGTGGCCGGCCAGCGAGGAGGCCTCGCTGGTGACGCCCTCCTGCAGGTCGCCGTCGCCGGCGATCACGTAGACGAAGTGGTCGAACGGGGAGGTGCCCGCGGCGGCCTCCGGGTCGAACAGCTCGCGCTCGAAGCGCGAGGCGTAGGCGAAGCCTACCGCGGAGGCGAGGCCCTGGCCGAGCGGCCCGGTGGTGATCTCGACGCCGTCGGTGTGGCCGTACTCCGGGTGGCCCGGGGTCTTCGAGCCCCAGGTGCGCAGCGCCTTGAGGTCGTCGAGCTCGAGTCCGTAGCCGCCCAGGTAGAACTGGACGTACTGGGTCAGCGAGGAGTGGCCGACCGACAGGATGAACCGGTCGCGGCCGATCCAGGTCGCGTCGGACGGATCGCGGCGCATGACCTTCTGGAACAGGAGGTAGGCGGCGGGCGCGAGGCTCATGGCGGTTCCGGGATGGCCGTTGCCGACCTTCTCGACCGCATCCGCGGCGAGAACCCTCGCCGTGTCGACTGCCTTCTCGTCAATGGATTCCCATTGCAGTTCTGACACTTGGTACTGACCCTTCTCGAGACGTGGGGCAGACGGGGACCGTCCGCCCTCTCGCATGGTGGAGCACGCCGCATGACGACTTCGACACGATGCTCCGGCGACGGCCCTCTCGGCCCCGTGCCGACGATCGTCGGGCGGGCTCGGGTGCGTGCCGGGCGCTCTGGCGAGCAGTCCCGAGTATACGGAGGGGGGTGCGCCGCTGACCGGGGGTTGCGTGGTCGCATATGTCTGCGTCCGATTGGACAAGCGTGCACGCCGGGCCCGGCTCCCGGACGGGCGCATTACACTCGTTCGGGATCATCGAATCGTTAGAGGAGCAATGGACGCAGTCGTGGAGACCACCGCCGTCGAGCGGGACGGGGCGTCGCCGACGACCCTCTCGCGCAAGGTGAAGGCCTTCGTCGCTCTGACGAAGCCGCGCGTGATCGAGCTGCTCCTCGTGGTGACTGCTCCGACGATGATCCTGGCGCAGGGCGGGATCCCCAATCTGCTGCTGGTCCTCAACGTCCTGATCGGCGGCGCGCTGAGCGCCGGGTCCGCGGGCGCGTTCAACTGCTACTTCGACCGCGACATCGACCGGATCATGAACCGGACGAAGAACCGGCCGCTCGTGACCGGGGAGATCTCGGACCGGTCCGCGCTCGTCTTCGCGACCACGATCGGCGTCCTGTCGATCGTCTGGCTCGGCCTCACGGCCAACTGGCTCTCCGCGGGCCTCTCGCTCGCCGCGATCCTGATCTACGTCGTGTTCTACACGCTCTTCCTCAAGCGCCGGACGCCGCAGAACATCGTGTGGGGCGGCATCGCGGGCTGCATGCCGGTGCTGATCGGCTGGGCGGCGGTCACCGGCTCGCTCGACTGGGCCCCCGTCATCCTCTTCTCCGTCATCTTCCTCTGGACGCCGCCGCACTACTGGCCGCTGTCGATGAAGTACCGGGACGACTACCAGGCCGCCGGCGTGCCGATGCTGGCCGTCGTGCGCGGACGCACGATCGTCGGGCTCCAGGTCATCCTCTACGCCTGGGCCACCGTCGCCTGCTCGCTCCTGCTGATCCCCGTCGCCGGAATGGGGGTGCTCTACACGGTGGTCGCGCTCGGCAGCGGAGTCTGGTTCATCGCCGAGACGCACCGCCTCTACAGCCTCGCGATCCGTCACGAGCACGTCTCGCCGATGCGGGTGTTCCACGGGTCCATCGGATACCTCACCCTGCTCTTCCTCGCCGTCGGCATCGACCCGCTGCTCCCCTTCTGATGGTGACGCCGTTCTCCTTGCTCGCCGAGCGGGTGACCCTGGGTCCGCGCGCACTGCGCTGGGGGACCACCGCGGCGCTCGTCGCGAGCATCCTGATCATCTTCTTCGGGGGCGTCGTCCGGCTGACCGGCTCTGGCCTCGGCTGCCCCACCTGGCCGGCGTGCGAGCCGGGCTCGCTCACCTCGACCCCCGAGCTCGGGATCCACGGCTTCATCGAGTTCACGAACCGCGCGTTCACCGGCGTCCTCGTGGTCGCGGTGGGCTGGGCGATCACGGCCGCGCGCCTGCAGAAGCCGCGCGACCGCACCATGACCCGGCTCGCTTGGTCGCAGTTCTGGCTCGTCGTCGCGAACGCCCTCGCGGGCGGCGCGACCGTCCACTCGGGCCTCAACCCGTACATCGTGGCCGGGCACTTCGTTCTCGCCATCGCCCTCCTCACCACCACCGCACTGACGTGGCACCGCGCCCACCGCTCGCAGTCCGTGGCCTTCGAGCCTGACCGCCCGACGCGGGCGCTCAGCATCGGGCTCGTCGGCCTGACGCTCCTCGTGATCCTCGTGGGGACCCTCGTGACGGGGACCGGCCCGCACGCCGGCGACTCCGCGGAGGTGCCCCGCATGCAGTTCCACTGGGAGAGCGTGACCGTCGTCCACGGCGTGCTCGGCACGGCGGTGCTCGTCGTGGGCGCCGCGCTGCTCCTGCGCCTGTCGCGGGCGGCGGGCTCGGAGCTCGCCCGGCGGCGCGTGGTCGCCTTCCTCGTGGTCGTCGTGCTGCAGGCGCTGGTCGGGGTCGCGCAGTCGCTCACCGCGCTGCCCGAGACGCTCGTCGCGGTGCACCTGCTCGGCTCGGCGCTCATCTGGGTCGGCGCGGTCCGCGTGCTGCTCGACGTCAACCCGAGGCTGTTCACCGTGCGCGCCCAGCGCCGGGACGCCGCCCAGGAGCTCCAGCCCGCCGCCTGACCGCGGGCTCCGGCTCGGCGGAGAGCAGGTGCCGCCGGAGGCGCAGGAGCACGCGGGGGAGCGCCCGCAGCGGGAGGTCGGCCGCGATCGCGCGGGCGAGAGGGCCGAACGCCCGTGCGGGTCCGGTCGGCAGGCCGGCGCCCATCAGTGCGGTCACGAGTCGTGCGGGGATCGGGGTCGATGCGTCGTTCGTCATGGCGGAACCGAATCACGGACCACCGACACTTGTATGGCCATGCGCGTCTGGAGGCACGTCGCCGGTGCCCGGCCGACACCCAGGTGCGGAGGTTCCGCTGAACGGCGGACGCCGGTAGAATGAGAAGCTGGTCACGGTTCGACGCACCCTGCGCACGTGATCCGCACACGGCCCGATGGAGCGCCGACGCACACCTCCGGAATCCAGGGACGCACATCATCCGCTCCGCGCATCAGATCGATCGCGCGACCGGCCGGAGAGCACCCGCGGGCCACCCCCGGGGGAATTACTCCGGGACCCGACCGGTTAGCAGTGGGTAGGAAACGAGGTACACATGTCAGACATCCTGATCGACCGCCCCGAGCTCGAGAGCCTGGGCGTCTACGAGTTCGGCTGGTCCGACTCGGACTCCGCCGGAGCCTCCGCGCGACGCGGCATCTCGCCCGAGGTCGTCTCCGACATCTCCGCGCTCAAGAACGAGCCCGCCTGGATGCGCGACCGCCGCATGAAGGCCCTGAAGCTCTTCGAGCGCAAGCCCATGCCGACGTGGGGCGCCGACCTGTCGGACATCGACTTCGACAACATCAAGTACTTCGTCCGCTCCACCGAGAAGCAGGCGCAGACCTGGGACGACCTCCCGGACGACATCAAGAACACGTACGAGAAGCTCGGCATCCCGGAGGCGGAGCGCCAGCGCCTCGTCGGCGGCGTCGCGGCCCAGTACGAGTCCGAGGTCGTCTACCACCAGATCCGCGAGGACCTGGAGGAGCAGGGCGTCATCTTCATGGACACCGACACGGCGCTGCGCGAGCACCCCGAGATCTTCGAGGAGTACTTCGGCAGCGTCATCCCCGCGGGCGACAACAAGTTCGCGGCGCTGAACACCGCGGTCTGGTCCGGCGGCTCCTTCGTGTACGTCCCCAAGGGCGTCCACGTGGACATCCCGCTGCAGGCCTACTTCCGGATCAACACCGAGAACATGGGCCAGTTCGAGCGGACCCTGATCATCGCGGACGAGGACAGCTACGTCCACTACATCGAGGGCTGCACGGCTCCGATCTACAAGTCGGACTCGCTGCACTCGGCCGTGGTCGAGATCATCGTGAAGAAGAACGCCCGCGTGCGCTACACGACGATCCAGAACTGGTCGAACAACGTCTACAACCTCGTCACCAAGCGCGCGATCGCGCACGAGGGCGCGACGATGGAGTGGATCGACGGCAACATAGGCTCCAAGGTCACGATGAAGTACCCGTCGATCTTCCTGGTCGGCGAGCACGCCAAGGGCGAGACCCTCTCCGTCGCGTTCGCGGGCCCCGGCCAGCACCAGGACGCCGGCGCGAAGATGGTCCACATGGCGCCGTACACGCAGTCGTCGATCGTCTCGAAGTCGATCGCCCGCGGCGGCGGTCGCGCCGGATACCGAGGCGAGGTCCGGGTGGACGCGAACGCGCACCACTCGGCGAACACCGTGCGCTGCGACGCCCTCCTGGTCGACACCATCTCGCGCTCCGACACCTACCCGGCGATCGACATCCGTGTCGACGACGTGCAGCTCGGCCACGAGGCGACGGTGTCGAAGGTCAGCGAGGAGCAGCTCTTCTACCTGATGTCGCGCGGCCTGCCGGAGGACGAGGCGATGGCCATGATCGTCCGCGGCTTCATCGAGCCGATCGCGCGCGAGCTGCCCATGGAGTACGCCCTCGAGCTGAACAAGCTCATCGAGATGGGGATGGAGGGCAGCGTCGGTTGACGCCCGCCTCCCCCCTCGAAGGGGCGCCCGGACGGGGCGCCCCGCACCCATCGAAAGGAACCACCGCCAGATGACGGTCCCCACGAGCGCCGCGACCCCCGAGATCGACGGCGCGGCCGCCGCTGAGCGCCTGGGCATCAGCGCCCACTCCGACGGGGCGTTCACGCCCGTGCAGACGCGCTCCGAGCGCTTCGCGTCGGCCGACGTCGAGGCCTTCGAGGCCGTCACCGGCCGCGAGATCGCCTGGAAGCTGACGCCCGTCGCCCGCCTCGGCGATCTGATCGACGGCGCGCTCGACGGCTCGCCCGCCCCCCTCGAGCACGCGGCGGTGGACGGTGTCGACGTCTCGTGGGTCGGCCGCGACGACCAGCGGATCGGCACCGTCGGCCTCCCCGAGGACCGCGCCGCCGCGAACGCCTGGTCGAGCTTTGAGAAGGCCCTCGCCGTCCGCGTGACGGGCGAGGACGAGAAGGTCGCCACCCTCGTCCGCTCGAGCCTCGGCTCCGCACCCCGCGCCGCGCACACGATCATCGAGGCGGCGCCCTACGCCCGCGCCGTCGTCGTGCTGCAGAACGAGGGGGAGGCCTCCCTCGCGGAGAACGTGGAGATCCTCGTCGGCGAGGGCGCGCAGCTCACCGTCGTCACCGTGCAGGAGTGGGCGGACGACGCCCGGCACCTGGCCAACCACTTCGTGCGGGTCGGACGCGACGCGAAGGTGAAGCACATCGTGGTCACCCTCGGCGGCTCCATCGTCCGGGTGAACCCCTCGGCGCACCTCGTCGAGCGCGGAGCGGACGGCGAGCTCTTCGGCCTGTACTTCGCCGACGGCGGCCAGCACCTCGAGCAGCAGGTGTACGTCGACCACGACGCCCCCGACACCCGCAGCCGCGTGACCTACAAGGGCGCGCTGCAGGGCGAGGGCGCGCGCACCGTCTGGATCGGCGACGTCCTGATCCGCAACAGCGCCACCGGCACCGACAGCTACGAGCAGAACCGCAACCTGGTCCTCTCGGACGGCACGCGCGCCGACTCCATCCCGAACCTCGAGATCGAGACCGGTGACATCGCCGGAGCGGGGCACGCCTCGGCGACCGGCCGCTTCGACGACGAGCAGCTCTTCTACCTGCAGTCCCGCGGGATCCGCGAGGACGAGGCGCGACGCCTGGTCGTGCGCGGGTTCCTCAGCGAGATCGTGCAGCAGATCAAGGTCGCCGAGCTCGAGGACCGCCTGCAGCTCGCGATCGAGGCGGAGCTCGCCGGCAGCGCCGGCCAGACCGGCTCCTCCCGCGGAGCGGCGGTCACCGCATGAGCAACGCCGCGATGATCTGCTCGGTCTCCGAGCTGATCCCCAACCAGGCCATGCGTGTCGAGGTCGACGGAGTCGCGATCGCGGTCGTGCAGGACTCCGCCGGCGAGATCCACGCCATCGGCGACACGTGCACGCACGGCGAGATCTCGCTCTCCGAGGGCTTCGTCGAGGGCGACAGCCTCGAGTGCTGGGCGCACGGCTCCCAGTTCTCCCTCCGCACCGGCACCCCCCTGAACCTCCCGGCCTACGAGCCGGTCCCCGTCTTCGTCGTCGAGATCATCGACGGCGACGTCTACATCGACCCGACCGTCACGAAGGAAGTCTGAATGTCCGTTCTCCAGATCAGCGATCTCCACGTCAGTGTCGAGACCGAGCAGGGGACCAAGCAGATCCTCCGCGGTGTCGATCTCACCATCAACCAGGGTGAGATCCACGCGATCATGGGCCCCAACGGGTCCGGCAAGTCCACCCTCGCGTACACGATCGCGGGACACCCCAAGTACCACGTCGACGGCGGCTCGATCACCCTCGACGGCGTCGAGGTCCTCGACATGTCCGTCGACGAGCGCGCCCGCGCGGGCCTCTTCCTCGCCATGCAGTACCCGGTCGAGATCCCCGGTGTGACCAACACCAACTTCCTCCGCACTGCCAAGACCGCGATCGCCGGCGAGGCGCCCGCCATCCGCACGTGGACGAAGGACGTCAAGTCGGCGATGGCGAACCTCCGCATGGACTCGTCCTTCGCGGCGCGCAACGTCAACGAGGGCTTCTCGGGCGGCGAGAAGAAGCGCAACGAGATCCTCCAGCTCGAGCTGCTCGCCCCGCAGTTCGCCGTCCTCGACGAGACCGACTCCGGCCTCGACGTCGACGCGCTCAAGATCGTGTCGGAGGGCGTCAACCGCGCCCACCAGAGCACCGGTCTCGGCGTGCTGCTGATCACGCACTACACGCGGATCCTCCGCTACATCCAGCCCGACTTCGTCCACGTCTTCGTCGCCGGCCGCGTCGCCGAGCAGGGCGGCAAGGAGCTCGCCACCCGGCTCGAGGACGAGGGCTACGACCGCTTCCTGACCTCGGCGACGGTCTGATCATGGCGGTCACCACTCTCGAGCCGAAGCTCTTCGACCAGGTCGAGGAGGCCCTCAAGGACGTCATGGACCCCGAGCTCGGGGTCAACGTGGTCGACCTGGGACTCATCTACGACCTGGGCTGGGACGACGAGAACGACGCCCTCGTCATCCACATGACCCTCACCTCGGCGGGCTGCCCGCTGACCGACGTGCTCGAGGAGCAGACCGCCGAGTCGCTCGACGGCATCGTCGAGGCGTTCCGGATCAACTGGGTCTGGATGCCGCCGTGGGGTCCCGACCGGATCACCGAGGACGGGCGCGACATGATGCGCGCACTCGGCTTCTCGATCTAGCCGCTGCACACCGACGCCGAAGGGCCGGGAGGAGTCGTCCTCCCGGCCCTTCGGCGTTCCTGTCGTCTTCAGCCTGTCGCAGTCCGTCGTGGAGTCGGAACGGCCGGGCGGGACGGCTCCGGAGTCCGGGGCCGTCGTCGTCCCCGCCGGTCGAGTCGGTGGAGGTGCCCACCGAGGTCGAGCAGGAGGACCGGGCGGCTCGACCTCTGCCGGACGCCCGAAGGGCCGGGAGGAATCGTCCTCCCGGCCCTTCGGCGTCCGTGCGACCGCTCAGCGCGAGCGTCGCGAGAGCATCGCCCAGGTGGTGGGGAGCAGCGCGGCGGCGACCAGCGCCTTGAGCGCGTCGCCGACCAGGAAGGGCACGAGTCCCGCGGAGAGGACGGAGCCGAGGTCGGCTGGCAGCCCCAGCGAGGCGAGGGCGGCGGCCAGCCAGGGCAGGCCGACGAGGTAAATGGTGGCGGTGCCGGCGAGGAAGGTCACCAGCGTGCCGAGGACGCGACGGTCCCACTGCCGCTGGGCGAGCCACCCGGTGACGATCGACGCGAGGACGAAGCCGACGATGTAGCCGCCGGTGGGACCCGCGAGGACCGCCCAGCCGTGCGAGCCCTCGGTGAAGACCGGGGCGCCGAGAGCGCCGACGAGCGCGTACACGAGCATGGAGAGCGCGCCGCGGAGTGCGCCGAGCGTCGTGCCGACCAGAAGGACCGCGAAGGTCTGGCCCGTGAAGGGGACCGGCCACATCGGGATGAACAGCTGCGCCATCGCCGCGGTGAGACCCGCACCCGCGAGCACCAGCAGGGCGTCGGTCGCGACGGAGCGGGTGACGAGCCGGTCGGCGAGGACCGGGCGCGGGAGGGCGGAAGAGGAAGGGGACATGGGTGATCTCCGAGAGTCCTGGTCGCCCGAGAGCGAGGAGCGAGCGCGTCCGCGGTGAGCGGACGTGGATCCGCCCCGCGGCTCAGGAAATATACTAGGGGGCTGCCGCATCGCGGCCCCTTGCCCCACTCCTCCCGAACCGAACGCCATTTCTTGGCGGGAACGGACAGCACTGTGCTCAGCGTGCACGACCTCGAACTCCGAGTCGGCGCCCGACTCCTGATGGAGAACGTCTCCTTCCGGGTGGGCGACGGCGACAAGGTCGGCCTCGTCGGCCGCAACGGGGCGGGGAAGACGACGCTGACCAAGGTCCTCGCGGGCGACCTCATCGCCTCGAAGGGCACGGTCGACCGCGGCGGCGAGATCGGCTACCTCCCTCAGGACCCGCGCTCCGGCGACCCGGAGGAGCTCGCGCGCACCCGCATCCTCGACGCCCGCGGGCTGGGGCAGCTGGTGCTCGGCATGCAGGAGGCGACGGTCGCGATGTCGAGCAGCGACACCTCCGTGAGCGAGGCCGGCATGAAGAAGTACGGCAACCTCACGGATCGCTTCCTCTCCCTGGGCGGATACGCGGCTGAGGCGGAGGCCGCGTCGATCGCGAGCAACCTCAACCTCCCCGACCGGATCCTCGACCAGCCGCTCAAGACGCTCTCCGGTGGCCAGCGGCGCCGCATCGAGCTCGCGCGCATCCTCTTCTCCGACGCGAGCACGCTGATCCTCGACGAGCCGACGAACCACCTCGACGCCGACTCCGTCGTCTGGCTCCGCGAGTTCCTCAAGAACTACCGCGGCGGCTTCATCGTGATCAGCCACGACATCGAGCTGGTCGGCGAGACCGTGAACCGCGTCTTCTACCTCGACGCCAACCGCCAGGTCATCGACGTCTACAACATGAACTGGAAGAACTACCAGCGCCAGCGCGCCGCCGACGAGGAGCGCCGCAAGAAGGAGCGGGTCAACGTCGAGAAGAAGGCCGGCGCCCTCCAGCTGCAGGCCGCCAAGTTCGGCGCGAAGGCCTCGAAGGCCGCAGCGGCGCACCAGATGGTCGCGCGTGCCGAGCGCATGCTCAGCGGGCTCGAGGAGGTCCGTGCGGTCGACCGCGTCGCGAAGCTCCGGTTCCCGACCCCGTCCGCCTGCGGTCGCACCCCTCTGCAGGCTCAGAACCTGTCGAAGAGCTACGGCTCGCTCGAGATCTTCACCGCCGTCGACCTCGCGATCGACCGCGGCTCCAAGGTCGTCATCCTGGGGCTCAACGGAGCGGGCAAGACGACGCTCCTGCGCATCCTGGGCGGCGTCGACCAGCCCGACACCGGAGTGATCGAGGCCGGGCACGGCCTCCGGATCGGCTACTACGCGCAGGAGCACGAGACGATCGACGTCAAGCGCTCGGTGCTCGAGAACATGGTCTCCTCCAGCCCGAACCTCACCGAGACCGAGGCCCGCCGGGTCCTGGGCTCGTTCCTGTTCACCGGCGACGACTCGCACAAGCCGGCCGGGGTCCTCTCCGGCGGGGAGAAGACCCGTCTCGCCCTGGCGATGATCGTGGTCTCGGGCGCGAACGTTCTCCTGCTCGACGAGCCCACCAACAACCTCGATCCCGCGAGCCGCGAGGAGATCCTCGACGCGCTCGCGCACTACGAGGGCGCGGTCGTCCTGGTCAGCCACGACGAGGGAGCCGTCGAGGCACTGAACCCCGAGCGCGTCCTGATCATGCCGGAGGGCACCGAGGACCACTGGGCGGCCGACTACCTCGACCTGATCACGCTCGCCTAGCGGGCGTCGAGCAGCTCGTCCTCGACCTCGGAGTCGCTGCGGCCGCGGCGTCGGCGGCGCTCCTCGCGCCGCTCCTCGGCCGCCACGACCTCGGGGTCGTCGGCGTTGCGGATGCGGTACTCGTGTCGGATCGCCCAGCCGAGCCCGCCGAAGCCCATGACGGCGAACAGCACCCACTGGATCGCGTAGCTGATGTGCAGGCCCTCGTCGGAGACTGGCTTGATCGCGGCCAGCGGGGGAGCGTCGACCGGCGCCGGCGCCTCGGCGACCAGCAGGCCGTACGCCGAGGTCCGCAGGGGCTCGTCCAGCTGCGTCGACAGGTCATCGAGCTGGATCGTGGCGATCTGGCCGGCCGGTGCGGAGCGTCCGTCGATCCGTCCCTCCGCGGGCTTCAGGCGGGCGACGACGGTCACCTCTCCCTCGGGCGGCGCGGGGATCGCGTCGGGGGAGTCCTGGGTCGAGCCGACGGGGACCCAGCCGCGGTCGACGACGAACACGCTGCCGTCGTCGAGCCGCAGCGGCGTCAGGATCTCGAAGCCGGGGTTGCCGTTGTAGGGCCGGTTGCGGACGAGGGTCTGCCCCTGCGTCTCGTAGACGCCGGTGATCTCGACCGGGCGGTACTCGAGGGCGTCGTCCCACGTGGAGTCGGCGGGGAGCAGCCCGTCGAGCGCCACCGGGTCGGCGGTCCAGTTCGCGGTGACCAGCCGGTTGGTCGAGGCGGCCTGGTCGAGCCGCGCGACCTGCCAGCGCGAGAGCAGCACGCAGGCGACGGCGAAGACGATCGCGAGAGCGAGGTAGCCGAACCAGCGTCGCGAGAAGACGAAGCGCCAGGAGGGACGGGGCGCGTCGCCGCTCATCGTTCCGCTCCGCGATCGACCGTGTAGAGCGGCTTCACCTCGAGCGGGAAGTCGCGGGCGAGGAGGAACTCGCGCAGGAACTCCAGGTGCTCGCCGCAGGCCAGCCAGGTCTTCCGACGGTCCTCCGCGTGGATCCTCGGGTTCCGCCACGCGATCGCGAACGTCGCCGTCCGCGGGCAGCCCGCTCGGGAGCAGGCGTGCGCGTCGGGGACCCGGCCGAGCGGGATCACGGCCGGTCTCCTCGCGGGTCGCCGCCCTCGGGGCCGGTCGGCGCCTCGGAGTCGGGGGCGGGGGGCGGTGGGACCGGCCGGGAGAGGACGATCGCACCCGGCCGCTCGACGTTGCCGCGCTCGCCCGCACTGCCGACGTTGGCCAGCACGACGGCGAAGTAGGGCAGGACCACGGCGCCGATGGCGAAGAACAGCAGCCACCAGCCGTGGGCGAAGAGCAGGCAGATGACGCAGAGCATTCTGATGCCCATGGCGATCGAGTACTTGATCGCGCGGGAGCGCCGCTCGGCGCTCGGCGACGGCGGTAGGGAGGTGAGTGTCTCGCGTGGTTTCACAGCCCTGCAAGCCTACGTCGCGGCGGGCGGGTGCAGGCCGGGAGGGCCTCATCCCGGAATCTGTTGCGCGACGCGCCTCTAGGATGTACGGGTCGCCCGGCGCCGCACGAGCGCCGGCAGGAGGGACACCATGACCACGCCGCGCACCGTCCTCGTCACCGGGGGCAACCGGGGGATCGGCTTCGCCATCGCCCAGGAGTTCGTGGCCGCCGGTCACCGGGTCGCCGTGACCGCGCGCTCGGGCTCCGGCCCGGAGGGCTCCCTCACCGTCGTCGCGGACGTGACCGACGCCGCCTCCATCGACGCCGCGTTCACGCAGGTCGAGGCCGAGCTGGGCCCGGTCGAGATCCTGGTGGCGAACGCGGGCATCACCCGCGACACCCTGCTGCTGCGCATGTCGGAGGAGGACTTCACGTCCGTCGTCGACACGAACCTCACCGGGGCGTTCCGCGTCGTCAAGCGCGCATCGAAGGGGATGCTCAAGCAGCGCTTCGGCCGCGTCGTCCTCATCTCCAGCGTGGTCGGCCTCTACGGGTCGCCGGGCCAGATCAACTACTCCTCGTCGAAGGCCGCCCTCGTGGGCTTCGCCCGCTCGCTGACCCGCGAGCTCGGCGCCCGCAACATCACCGCCAATGTCGTCGCTCCCGGCTTCATCGAGACCGACATGACCGCGGAGCTCTCGCCGGAGCAGCAGGCGGAGTACCGGAAGAGCATCCCGCTCGCCCGCTACGGCACCGCTGCCGAGGTCGCGAAGGTCACGCGCTGGCTGGCCGGCGACGAGGCGGCGTACATCTCGGGTGCCGTGATCCCGGTCGACGGCGGCCTCGGGATGGGCCACTGACCGATAAGCCCTGGGCTTATATCCAACGGATATAAGCTCTAGGCTTATGCGATGACCTCCTCCGATGTCGTCGCCGTGCTCCTGGACCTGGTGACCTCCCGCTCCCTCGTCGACCGGGCGGGTGCTCAGCGCGAGATCGAGCGGGGCTTCGCCGAGGTGGAGGCCGCGGTCCCGGCGATCCAGCCCCTGCACCCGACGGTCGGCGACGAGTTCCAGGCGATCTACCCCTCCGTCCACGCCGCGCTCCGAGCGACGCTGCAGGCGCGCCTCTCGCTCCCGGCCGGCGTCGACTGCCGCGCCGGCATCGGCCTGGGCGAGGTGCGGGTGGTCGGGTCGGGGATCGCCGGGGACCTCGAGGACGGGTCCGGCTGGTGGCACGCCCGCGAGGCCATCGATCGCGCCCACGCGCTCGAGGACGGTGCCGTGCCCACGGCCCGCGGATGGTTCGTCGCCGGGGACGCCGACGGGGACTCCGGCGAGGCGGCGGTCAACGCCTACCTCCTCTCCCGCGACGCCCTGGTCGGAGCGCTCAGCGCGCGCGATCGCCGGCTCGTGCTGGGGAGCCTGCGCGGAGCGTCGCAGAAGGAGCTGGGCGAGCAGGAGTCGATCTCGCAGCCCGCCGTCTCGCAGGCGCTGCGGCGTGCGGGAGCGGGCGCCCTCCTCGTCGGCGCGCGCCTGCTGGAGGAGACGTGCTGACGGCGCTGCTGCTCGCCGTGATCGGCCTCGGCGACCTCGCGCGCACGCACCTCCGCCGCCGTGGGGCCCTCCTCGCGATCCCCGTGCTCGCCGCCGCAGCCGTGACCGCAGCGCTCCTCGTCGGAGCCCCGCCGCTCGGTGCGGCGATCGTCGTCGTCCTGGCCGGAGCCTGGCTGCTGACGACCACGACCGTCGAGAACGCGCGGCCGCCCGGGGGTCTGCGTCCGGCCGTCGCCCTCGTCGCGGCGGTCCTGGTGCTGACCGCTGTCGACCGCGCCGCCGGCGTCCCGACGGGGCCGCTCGCGCCGATCACCGTCGCGAGCACGCTCCCTCCGATCGAGCAGCTCGCTCTGGCGGTCGGAGCCGGGCTCTTCCTGCTGGAGAGCGGCAACGTGATCGTGCGGGCGGCGCTGTTCCGCGAGCTCCCGCAGGCCGAGCCCGCGCCGCGTCCACGCTGGAGCGAGCGCTTCGCGCGTCGGGAGCCGGCCGACGCCCGCCTGCCGGACCTCCAGGGCGGGCGCACGATCGGACCGCTGGAGCGGCTGCTGATCGCCGGCCTCACGCTCGCCGGAGCCATCGGCCTCGCCGGTGCCGTGCTCGCGGCCAAGGGGATCGTGCGCTTCCCCGAGATCTCCCGCGACGGCGGCAGCGGCGAGAAGGCGGAGTACTTCCTGGTGGGCTCGCTCGTCAGCTGGGCTCTGGCGCTCGGCTGCGCCGGACTCGTCGCGATCGCGGGCCGCTGACCTCCCTGAGGCCGGGGGAGGCGGGCCTCAGCCGCGGAGGCCGAGGACGGGCAGCAGCTGCGACAGGTCGAGGCCGCCGACGACGAGGTCGGCGCGCTCGCGCACCAGGGGCTTGGCGTTGAAGGCGACCGCGAGGGAGGCGACCGCCATCATCTCCAGGTCGTTCGCACCGTCGCCGACGGCGATCGTGCGCTGCGGCGGGACGCCCGAGACCGCCGACCACTCGCGGAGCGCTTCCGCTTTGGCCGCGGCGTCGATGACCGCCCCGTCGACCGCTCCGGTCAGCAGGCCGCCCCCGCAGCAGAGGCGGTTGGCCCGGACGAAGTCGAGGCCGAGCGCACCGGCGACCGGGTCGAGGACCTCGTGGAACCCTCCGGACACCACTCCGATGCGGCCGCCGGCGGCGTGGACGCCGGCCACGAGCTCGGCGGCGCCGGGCGTGACGCGGACGCCTGAGCTCACACCGGGGAGCACCGACTCCGGGACCCCGGCGAGAGTGGCGACCCGCTCGCGGAGGCTCTCGCCGAAGTCGAGCTCGCCGCGCATCGCCCGCTCCGTGACGGCGGCGACGCGCTCCTCGGAGCCGGCGTGCACCGCGAGGAGCTCGATCACCTCGTCCTGGAGGAGGGTGGAGTCCGCGTCGAGGACGACGAGGAAGCGGGCAGGCGTCGCAGGACGCTCACTCATGGGCCGGTCCGATCGGTCGGGTGGGCGCGCCGGGGCGCAGAGCTCGACCCGCGGGGGTGCTACGGGTGGACGACGACGCCCTTGCCGACGACGGTGATGCCCGACTCGGTGACGGTGAACCCGCGCTCGCGATCGCGGTCGTGGTCCACGCCGACTCGAGCACCGGGCTCGACGACGACGTCCTTGTCGAGGATAGCGCGGACGACCAGCGCGTCAGGGCCGATGCGGACCTTGTCGAAGACCACCGAGTCGGTGACCGTCGCGTTCGACTCGATGACCGTCCAGGGCCCGACGACGCTGCGCTCGATGTGCGCGCCCGAGATCACGGTGCCGAGCGAGACGACCGAGTCGACCGTCGATCCCATGTTGCCCTTGCCGTCGCGGACGATCTTGGCCGGAGGGGAGTTCAGCTGCGACGAGAAGATCGGCCACTGCTGGTTGTAGAGGTTGAAGACCGGCAGCGCCGAGATGAGGTCCTGGTGGGCCTCGAAGAAGGAGTCGATGGTGCCGACGTCCCGCCAGTAGTAGCGGTCGCGGTCGGTCGAGCCGGGGACGTCGTTGAGCTTGAGGTCGTAGACGCCGGCCTCGCCGCGCGCGACGAAGTCGGGGATGATGTCGCCGCCCATGTCGTGGTCCGACGTGGAGGACTCGCCGTCGCGGATGACCGCGTCGATCAGGGCGTCCGCGTCGAAGACGTAGTTGCCCATGGAGGCGAGGACCTCGTGCGGGGAGTCGGCCAGGCCGACGGCGTCCTTGGGCTTCTCGAGGAACTCGGAGATCATCGTCGGGACGATGCCGTCGCCCGCCTCGTCACCGGCGAGCTGGATGACGCCGAACTGGTCCGCGAGCTCGATCGGCTGGCGGATGGCCGCGACGGTCGCCTTCGCACCGGACGTGATGTGCGCGTCGATCATCTGCGAGAAGTCCATGCGGTAGACGTGGTCGGCGCCGACCACGACGACGATGTCGGGCTTCTCGTCGCGGATCAGGTTGAGGCTCTGCAGGATCGCGTCGGCCGAGCCGCTGAACCAGCGCTTGCCCAGGCGCTGCTGCGCGGGGACCGAGGCGACGTAGGAGTTCAGGAGCCCGGAAAGGCGCCAGGTCTGCGAGACGTGGCGGTCGAGCGAGTGCGACTTGTACTGCGTCAGCACGACGATCTGAGTGAGACCGGAGTTGATCAGGTTGGACAGCGCGAAGTCGATCAGCCGGTACTGCCCGCCGAACGGCACCGCGGGCTTGGCCCGGTCCGCCGTGAGGGGCATGAGGCGCTTTCCCTCGCCGCCGGCGAGGACGATGCCGAAGATCTTCTTTGACTGCATGGCACCACAGTAGGGGCTCGGGCTTCCCCGTGGACCCCGGCTGTCGCCGGGGGAGCGCCCTGTACTACGGTTCGGGGGTGCGAGTCGATCTGCTGACCAAGGAATACCCGCCCGAGGTGTACGGGGGAGCCGGTGTCCACGTGGCCGAGCTCACCAAGGCGCTGCGCAGCGACCTGGAGGTCGTGGTGCGCTGCTTCGGCGCGCCGCGCGAGGAGGAGGGCACGTTCGCGTACTCCGTCCCCGCGGAGCTCGCCGAGGCGAACGGCGCGCTGCAGACCCTCGGGGTCGACCTGCAGATCGCGCAGGACGCGGCGGGGGCCGACCTGGTCCACTCCCACACCTGGTACGCCAACGCCGCGGGGCGTCTCGCCCAGCTCCTGCACGGCATCCCGCACGTGGTCTCGGCGCACAGCCTCGAGCCGCTGCGTCCGTGGAAGGCCGAGCAGCTCGGCGGCGGCTACCGCGTCTCGAGCTGGATCGAGCGGGAGGCGTACGAGAACGCCGACGCCGTGATCGCGGTGTCCGGCGGCATGCGCGAGGACATCCTCCGCTCCTACCCGGCCCTGGACCCGGCGAAGGTCCACGTGGTCTACAACGGCATCGACCTCGACGCCTGGCACCCGGTCGAGGACGAGGCCGTCCTCGCCGAGCTGGGCATCGACCCCTCGCGCCCCTCCGTGGTCTTCGTCGGCCGCATCACCCGGCAGAAGGGCCTGCCCTACCTGCTCCGCGCTGCAGCGACCCTGCCTCCCGAGGTGCAGCTCGTGCTCTGCGCGGGCGCCCCCGACACCCCCGAGATTATGGCCGAGGTCACCTCCCTCGTCCGCAGCCTCCAGGAGGAGCGCACCGGCGTCGTCTGGATCGACCGGCATCTGCCGCGCCACCAGCTCTCCGCGGTCCTGACGAACGCGACCACGTTCGTCTGCCCCTCGATCTACGAGCCCCTCGGCATCGTCAACCTCGAGGCGATGGCCTGCGGTGCGGCGGTCGTCGGGACGGCGACCGGCGGCATCCCGGAGGTCGTCGACGACGGCGTGACCGGCCGTCTCGTCCCGATCGAGCAGGTCACCGACGGCACCGGCACCCCCGTGGACCCGGAGCGCTACGTCGCCGACCTGGCCGCCGTCCTCGCCGAGGTCGTCGCCGACCCGGAGACGGCGAAGCGGATGGGCGCCGCGGGCCGCGAGCGCGCGCAGAGCCACTTCAGCTGGACGCAGATCGCGCGGGACACCCGGGCGATCTACGACTCGCTCGTCTGAGCCTCCCGGCCGCCTCCTTTAGAATGGCTCCCATGCCCAGCGTTGTCTCGTTCGTCGATGTGTCCTTCGTCCGGAACGGCAAGCGGATCCTCGACCACGTGTCGTGGGACGTGGCCGAGGACGAGCGCTGGGTGATCCTCGGCCCCAACGGGGCGGGCAAGACCTCGATCCTGCAGATCGCCGCCGCGCAGAACTACCCCTCGACCGGTGCCGCGCACCTGCTCGAGGAGACCCTCGGCCGGGTCGACGTGTTCGAGCTGCGCCCGCGCATCGGCTACGCCTCGACCGCGATGGCGCGCCGCCTCCCGGTCGGCGAGAGCGTGCTCGACGTCGTGATGACCGCCGCCTACGCCGTCACCGGCCGCTGGAACGAGGGCTACGACGCGATCGACGAGCGCCGCGCCCGCCGCGTGCTGTCCGAGTGGAAGCTCGAGCACCTCGCCGAGCGCACCTTCGGGACGCTCTCGGACGGCGAGCAGAAGCGCGTCCAGATCGCCCGTGCGATCATGACCGACCCCGAGCTGCTCCTGCTTGACGAGCCGGCCGCGAGCCTCGACCTCGGCGCCCGCGAGGAGCTCGTCCAGCTGCTGGGCGGCTTCGCGAAGGACCCGGCGTCGCCCGCGATCGTGATGGTGACCCACCACGTCGAGGAGATCCCCGACGGCTTCACCCACGCCCTGCTCCTCCGCGACGGAGCGGTGGTGGCGGCGGGCCCGCTGGCCGAGTCCCTGACCGAGGCGACGCTCGCCGAGACCTTCGGGCTCGACATCGCTCTCACCCGCGAGAACGGGCGCTTCTCGGCCCGCGCCCGCGGCTGACCCCGCTCCGGGATCCGGGCGCGGCGCGACTTCTGCGCGCGCTGCCGGTCTGGTATTCTCGGTAGCTGGTTCGGGCCCGTTCGCGGTGCGCCCGCCCTCATCCACCCGTTCCCGTCGACGACAGGTGCGGTTCAGGACCATCGACGACAGGACACGACCATGAAGACCGACATCCACCCCGAGTACTCCGCGATCGTCTTCCGCGACCTCGCGTCCGGTGAGACCTTCCTCACCCGCTCGACCGCGAAGAGCAGCAAGACGATCGAGCTCGACGGCGTGACCTACCCCGTCATCGACGTCGAGATCTCCTCCGCCTCGCACCCGTTCTACACGGGCAAGCAGCGCATCATGGACTCGGCCGGCCGCGTCGAGAAGTTCAACAGCCGCTACAAGAACTTCGGCAAGTAGCACTCCTCGAAGGGCCCTCGACCTCACGGTCGGGGGCCCTTCGTCGTTCCCGCGGGGCGGTCCTCAGTAGCGGTAGAAGCCCTCTCCGGTGGCCGTTCCGAGGCGGCCGCGATCGAGGTACTCCGTCTTCAGGTGGGCGGCGAAGGCCTGGGAGGCCTCGTCCGGGGCCGCGGCGGCGATGTTGTAGGCGGTCCGCAGACCGACGACGTCGAAGATCTGGAAGGGTCCGAGAGGGGCGCCGGTGCCGATCCTCCAGGTCTTGTCGATGGTCTCGTGGTCGGCGTAGCCGCCCATGAGCAGACCCGACGCGGCGTTGAGGAGCGGCACCAGCAGCGAGTTCAGGACGTAGCCGGCCTTCTCCTTCTGCAGCCTGATGGGCTCGAGGCCGCTGGAGACGGCGAACTCCACGACGGCGTCGACCACGGCGGGGTCCGTGTCCGCCGTCCCCATGATCTCGGCCGTGTTCTGCGCCCAGACGTGGTTGGCGTAGTGCAGCGCGAGGAACCGGTCGGGTCGGCCGGTCGAGGCCTTCAGGTCGCTGGGGAGCAGCGTGGACGAGTTGGTCGCGAAGACCGTGCGCTCGGGAGCGAGCGCACCCAGGCGGCCGTACAGCTCCTGCTTCAGGCCCAGGTCCTCGGGGACGGCCTCGATCACGAGGTCGGCGTCGGCGACAGCCTCCGCGAGGTCGGAGGTGAGGCGGAGGGAGTCGAGCGCCTCCTGCGGTCCGCCGGCGACGCCGCCGGGCACCGACTCGTAGACGCCCGCGAGACCGCGGAGCCGCTCGCGCGCCGACTCGAGGACGTCGTCGGAGAGGTCGTAGACGGTGACGGCGAAGCCGTGGAAGGACGACTGGAAGGCGATCTGGGAGCCGAGCACTCCGCTGCCGAGGACGGTGACCGTGCGGATCGTGGGCATGACTTCTCCTTGCGAGAGGGGGGGAGGGGGAACACGTGCTCACCCGATCCCACAGCGCCGCGGTCCGCGGAGCGAGGGCTTGCGCCGACGGGCGGGCCGTGGCCGTCGGGGAGCCGGCGCGGTAGCGTCCCGGCATGGTGTCCTTCGCCGACAAGCCGATCCTGCCGTTCACGACTCCTGAAGAGTGGGACGCCTACCTCCGCGGCGAGCCCGACCCGGACGGAGTCCGGCTGAAGCTGCGGAAGAAGGCCGCCGTCGATCCGGGGATCACCTACGCCGAAGCGCTCGACATCGCGCTCTGCCACGGCTGGATCGACGGTCAGGCGGGAGCCTTCGACGAGCAGTTCAAGCTCCAGGCCTTCACCCCGCGGCGTCGCGCTAGCCCGTGGTCCAAGGTCAACCGCGATCACGTCGCACGGCTGCTGGCGGAGGGCCGGATGCTGCCGGGCGGGCTGGCCGAGGTCGAGCGGGCACGCGCCGACGGGCGCTGGGACGCGGCCTACCGGCAGCGCGATGCGGAGGTGCCGGACGACTTCCAGCGGGCGCTCGACGCGGATCCGCAGGCCCTGGCCTTCTTCGCGACCGTCGGCGGGCAGAAGCGCTTCGCGTTCCTCTTCCGCCTCTCGCAGCTGAAGCGGGCGGCGACGCGGGAGCGGCGGATCGCGGAGTACGTGGCGCTCCTGCGCGAGGGGCGCACGCTGACCTAAGGGGTCAGTGGCGGACCGGCCAGCCCCCGTCGGCGACGAAGGACTCGTCGCGGACGCGGCGCATGTACTCCTGGAAGGACTCGGCCTGGGTGCGGCACCAGTCGACCTGGAGCGCGTGCAGGGCCTCCGCGCCGACTCCGAGCTCGTCGGCGAAGGCGCGGCCCAGCGCCTGGGCGACCCGACCCGCCGCGATCGCGTCCGCGCCCGCGTCGTGCGCCTCGGTGAGGGCGACGCCGTAGTGCTCGGCGGCGAGGGTCAGGGTGCGCTTGCCCTTGCGGTAGCGGTCCACCGCCTTGTCGATCACGAGCGGATCGACGACGGGGCTCGGGTCGAGCAGCACGGGCACGCCCCAGCGGCGCGCCTCGTGGGCGAGGAGCGAGAGGTCGTAGGGGGCGTTGTAGACGACGACCGGGATGCCGCGGGCGAGGAGCGAGCGCAGCGCCTCGGAGATCTCGGCCACGACCTCGCCGGCGGGGCGGCCGTGCGCGCGGGCGTGCTCGGTGCTGATCCCGTGGACGGCGGAGGCGCCGGCCGGGATCTCGACCCCGGGATCGGCGAGCCAGGTCGTGCCCTCGATCGGCTCGCCCGCCGCGTCGATCACGCCGACGTGCGCGGTGACGATGCGGCTCGTGCGGACGTCGATGCCGGTGGTCTCGAGGTCGAACACGGCCAGCAGATCGAACCACCGCGCCCCCTCGGAGGGGACGAGCTCCTGCTCGGCGTCGTCGAACAGCATCGGCTCGGTCTGCGTCTCGGTCGTTCCGGTGGTGCTCACGCCGACAGCCTAAAGGGGGCCTCCGACATCGGCCGGAGGCCCCTCGGCGTGCTGCCGGGTCAGCGGGCCTCGTGCGCCTTGGCGACGTGGAGCCAGAAGAAGCCCTGCGTGCCGAGCGTCATCGTCAGCGTGCCGTCGTCCGAGAATCCGGGGAAGCGGCCGCCGCCGAACAGGTCGCTCAGCGTCGATCCGGGGTTCTCGGGGTCGGTGATCGTGACCGAGACCGGGTTGTGGTTGAAGCTGAAGACGCAGAGCACCTCCTCGGGCTGGTCACCCATCTCGGAGCCCGAGCCGGCGTAGTCCCGCACGAAGGCGAGCACCGACTCGTGGTCCGTCTCCAGGACGCGCATCGACCCGAGGCCGAACGCCGGGTGGCCGCGGCGCACGTGCAGGACGTTCCGCATCCAGTGCAGCAGGGAGCGGGACTGCGCCAGCTGCGCCTCCACGTTGACCTGGTTGTAGTGGTAGACGAGCGACTGGACGATCGGCTGCACGAGCTTGCCGGGGTCGGCTGCCGAGAAGCCGGCGTTGCGGTCGGGCGTCCACTGCATCGGCGTGCGCGACGCGTCGCGGTCGTTGAGCCAGATGTTGTCGCCCATGCCGATCTCGTCGCCGTAGTACAGGAACGGGCTGCCGGCGAGGGAGAAGAGCAGGGCGTTGATCAGCTCGAGCTCGGCGCGCGAGTTGTCCAGCAGCGGCGCGAGCCTGCGGCGGATGCCGATGTTCGAGCGCATCCGCGGGTCGTAGGCGTACCAGCCGTACATGGCCTGGCGGTACTCCTCGGACACCATCTCGAGCGTGAGCTCGTCGTGGTTGCGGAGGAACACGCCCCAGGCGGCGCCGCTGGGGATGTCGAACGTCTCGGAGAGCACCTTCTTCAGCTCGTTCGCCGTCTGCGCGCGGAGGGAGTAGAAGATGCGCGGCATGACCGGGAAGTCGAACGCCATGTGGCACTCGGGCTCCTCCTCCGTGCCGAAGAACGCGGCGACCTCTCGCGGCCACTGGTTCGCCTCGGCGATCAGGATGCGGCCGGGGTAGTCGCGGTCGACCATGGTGCGGAGGTTCTTGATGAACTCGTGGGTCGGCGGTTCGCCCTCTCCGTTGCCCTCGTCGGACTCGTAGAGGTAGGGGATCGCGTCGAGCCGGATGCCGTCGACGCCGAGGTCGAGCCAGAACTTGACCACGTCGTGGATCGCCTCGTGCACGGCGGGGTTCTCGAAGTTGAGGTCCGGCTGGTGCGAGAAGAAGCGGTGGAAGTAGAACTGGCGGCGCTCGGCGTCGAAGGCCCAGTTCGAGTCCTCGGTGTCGACGAAGATGATGCGGATGTCCGGCCACTTGTCGTCGGTGTCGTTCCAGACGTAGAAGTCGCCGTAGGGGCCCTCGGGGTCGGACCGGGACTGCTGGAACCACTCGTGCTGGTCGCTGGTGTGGTTGAGCGGGAAGTCCATCACGATGCGCATGTTGCGCTCGTGGGCCTTCCGCACGAGGTCGCGGAAGTCCTCCATCGTGCCGAACTCGGGGAGGATCGCCTTGAAGTCGGAGACGTCGTAGCCGCCGTCGCGCAGAGGCGACATGTAGAACGGCGGGAGCCAGAGGGCGTCGATCCCGAGCCACTGCAGGTAGTCGAGCTTGGAGGCGAGCCCGTTGATGTCGCCGGCGCCGTCGCCGTTGGAGTCGTAGTACGACCGGATCATCACCTCGTAGAACACCGCCCGGCGGTACCACTGGGGGTCGAGGGCGAGTCCGGGGAGTTGGATCGGCGACGTGAAGCTCACGGTGCTCCTTCTGCTGCTGCCTGAGCGGATGACCGTCTCGCGAGACGGGTGGGCGGTGCGCCGTGTTGCGAGCGCGTGATCATGCTCCCGGCTCGGATCGAGGCCACGCAAGGCGTTGCGGCCAGATCTTCGACGGGGTTTCCCTACGATAAGGAACGCGATGACCACTCCCTCCCCCTACGCCTCCGATCTCGGCCGTGTCCCCGTCCGCGAGGCCGCGGTGGACGTCGCCGGATCCCGCACCGCCTACTGGACCTACGGCGCTCCGGACGCCTCGACCGTCCTCGTGCTGGTGCACGGGTTCCGCGGCGAGCACCACGGCCTCGAGCCCGTCGTCGCCCGTCTGCTCGCCGGGGGAGCGGACGTGCGGGTCGTCGCTCCCGACCTGCCCGGCTTCGGCGCCTCGACCCCGATGACGCGCCTGCCGCACGACGTGGACGGCTACGCCTCCTGGCTCGGCTCCTTCCTCGACGCGCTGGGGCTCCGCGGCGAGGCGGCCGTCCTCGGCCACTCCTTCGGCTCGATCGTCGCGGCCGCGGCCGTCGCGGACGGGCTGCCCGCTCCGCTCCTGGTGCTGGTCAACCCGATCGGCGCGCCCGCCCTGCAGGGTCCGCGCGGCGTCCTGACCAGGCTCGCCGTCCTCTACTACCGGCTCGGCGCGCTCCTGCCGGGGCCCCTCGGACGCCGCCTGCTCAGCGACCCGCTGATCGTGCGGGTGATGAGCCTGGCGATGGTGAAGACGAAGGAGCCGGCGCTGCGACGCTTCGTGCACGACCAGCACGACCGCTACTTCAGCGCCTTCGCCTCCCGCGACACGGTCCTCGAGGCGTTCCGCGCCTCCGTCTCGCACGACGTCGGCGAGTACGCCTCCCGGATCGGCGTGCCGACGCAGCTGATCGCCGCGGCGCAGGACGACATCACTCCGCTCCCGGCGCAGTACCGCCTGCTCGAGAGGCTGCCGCACGCCCGCCTGCACGTCATCGACGGAGTCGGCCACCTGATCCACTACGAGACGCCGGACGAGGCCGCCGCCGTGCTGCGGACGGCCCTCGAGGAGGGGATCGACCGATGAGGATCGTCGTCGACTGCCGGTACACCCGGCTCGAGCGGCACGACGGGATCAGCCGCTACACCGCGGAGCTCGTCCGCGAGCTCGCGAAGCTGCACGACGTGACCATGCTGATCAGCGACCGCCGCCAGCTCGCGATGCTCCCGTCGCTCCCGTGGGAGCGCGTGACCGGGCCGACCAGCCCGTTCGAGCCGTTCGTCGCGCTGCTGGTGAACCGGCTGCGGCCCGACGTGGTCTTCTCGCCGATGCAGACCATGGGCTCGCTCGGCCGCCGCTACCGGCTCGTCCTGACCGTGCACGACCTCATCTACTACCGCCACCGCACTCCGCCGCGCGACCTGGCCGCTCCCGTGCGCGCGCTCTGGCGGCTCTACCACCTCGCCTGGTGGCCGCAGCGGAGGCTCCTCCAGCGCGCCGACGCGGTCGTCACCGTCTCGGAGACGACCCGCGACCTGATCCGCTCCCACCGCCTCACCACCCGGCCGGTGGTCGTCGTCCCGAACGCGGCGACCGAGCCCGACGAGGCGAGCGCCGCTCTGGCGGGATCGCTGCCCGACCGGTCGGCCGCGCGCTCGCTCGTCTACATGGGCTCGTTCATGCCCTACAAGAACGTCGAGACGCTCGCGCGCGCGATGCGGCTGCTGCCCGACTACGAGCTGCACCTGATGAGCCGGGCGAGCGACGAGACCGTCGAGACGCTCCGGGCCCTGGCGCCGACCGCGAAGCTGGTGTTCCACCAGGGGGCGCCGGACGCGGAGTACCGTGCGGTGCTCGCGCGGGCGACCGCTCTCGTGACGGCGAGCAGGGACGAGGGCTTCGGGATCCCGCTGGTCGAGGCGATGGCGCTCGGGACGCCGGTCGTGGTGAGCGACATCCCGATCTTCCGCGAGATCGCCCAGGACGCCGCCGTGTACGTCGACCCGTCGAGCGCGAAGGGCATCGCGGACGGCGTGCGGTCGCTCGAGGACGGCGCCGTGTGGCGGACGCACTCGGCCCGGGCGAGGGAGCGGGCCGCGGCCTTCTCCTGGCGCGACTCCGCCCGGGTGCTCTTCGGGCTCCTGCAGGACCTCGGCCGGCGCTGACGCGGTCCGGCGATCGGACCGCCTCCGGGAGGCGGGCCGTCAGGCTCCCGGAGCCGGGCTGAGCACGTCGTCGAGGTCGACGTCCGCCACGACCACGTCGCCGGAGTCGTCGACGCCGACGATGCGCAGTGCCCCGTCGACGATGGCGAAGTCGTGCCGGGAGCCGTTGCCGACCGAGACGCCGTGCACGGGGAGGTCCTCGCTGCTGAGCGCGCGGATCAGGCTGCCGATGACCGCACCGTGCGTGGCGACGACGACGGACGCGTCGGGGAAGCGCTCGGCCACCTCGAGCAGCGCGGCGGTCGCCCGCTCGACGACCTCGGCGCGGGTCTCGCAGCCGGGGATCGGCGCGCGCTCGATGCCTCCGGGGAAGCGCTCGGCGAGCTCGGGACCGGTCATCCCCTCCGCCTCGCCGTAGGCGCGCTCGGCCAGGCCCGGCACCGCCAGCGGCTCGTCGAGTCCGAGACCGCGCGCGATGATCGCTCCGGTGTCGAAGGCGCGCTGCAGCGGACTGGCGACCACCGCGTCGAAGCGCCGGTCGGCGAGCAGCCGCGCCGCCGCCCGCGCCTGGGCGCGCCCGGTCGCATTGAGCGGGATGTCGCTCCTGCCCTGGATGCGCCGGGCGGCGTTCCAGTCGGTCTGGCCGTGGCGGACGAGGGTGAGCTGGGTCACAGGGGCCTCTCGGGAGGTCGGGTGCGGAGCGGGCGGGAGCTCAGAGGGCGGCGGTGCGGCGCGCGGGCAGGCGCTCGGCGAGCTCGCGGAGCACCTCGCTGGTGCCGCCGTCGATCTTGATGCTCGCGCGCGAGTCGCCCTTGGTGGTGCCGCGGTTGACGATCACGATCGGCATCCGGGCGCGACGGGCGATCTCGAGGAAGCGGATGCCGGAGTTGACCACGAGCGACGAGCCGGCCACGAGCAGCGCGTCGGCGCCCGCGACGATGGCGCGCGCCTCCTCGAACCGCTCGGTCGGGATGAACTCGCCGAAGAAGACGATGTCCGGCTTCAGGATCCCGCCGCAGACCGTGCACTCGGGGACGGTCATCGCCGAGACGTCGTGGACCTCGGCGTCGCCGTCGGGGTTGAGGGAGGAGACGTCGGGGTCGTCGAGCCAGGGGTTGAGCGCCTCGATCCGCTCGGCCACCGCGTCGCGGGCGAAGTACTGGCCGCAGGTCATGCAGCGCACACGGTCCGCCGAGCCGTGCAGATCCACCACGCGGCGCGAGCCGGCCCGGACGTGCAGGCCGTCGACGTTCTGCGTGACGACGCCCGTGAGCAGGCCGCGCTCCTCGAGCCGGGCCAGGGCCCGGTGGCCGTCGTTGGGGAGCGTGCTGGTGAACCGGCGCCAGCCGAGCTGGCTGCCGGCCCAGTACCGGCGGCGGTAGTCGGGATCGGCGACGAACTGGGAGTAGGTCATCGGGCTGCGCACCGGTGCCCCGGCTCCGCGGTAGTCGGGGATGCCCGAGTCGGTGCTCATGCCCGCGCCGGTGACGGCGGCGATGCGGCGCCCGCTGAGGAGTTCGACGGCCTGCTCGACCGCGAGCGCCTCGGGGCCCTCGGCGACCGGTGTCGGACTCGACTCCATCCGCGCCTCCTTCGAGGGCCGTTCGAGCGGCCCCTGGACGAGTTTAGTCCGCGCCGTGCCCTAGATTGCCGGGATGCCGATCGTGCACATCACCGACCTCGACCACCCGCTCCTCGCCGACTACCACCGCCTCACCGACGTGGCGCTGCGGCGGGTGCTGGAGCCGGAGGGCGGTCTGTACATCGCCGAGTCGGCCAAGGTGATCGAGCGGGCGCTCGACGCCGGGCACCGTCCCCGCTCGGTCCTGGTGCAGGAGAAGCGGCTGCCGGACGCGGCCGGGGTGCTCGAGCGTCATCCCGAGGTGCCGGTCTTCGTGGCGCCGGATCCGCTGATCGAGGAGCTGACCGGGTTCCACCTCCACCGCGGAGCGCTCGCCTCGATGCACCGTCCGCCGCTGCGGCCGATGGCCGAGCTGCTGGAGGGCGCGCGCCTCGTCGTGATCCTGGAGGACCTGGTCGACCACACCAACGTCGGCGCCGTCTTCCGCGCCGCGGCCGGCATGGGCGCGGACGCGGTGCTCGTGACGCCGCGGTGCGCGGACCCCCTGTACCGGCGCAGCGTCCGGGTGAGCATGGGCACGGTCCTGCAGGTGCCGTGGACGCGCACCCCCGAGTGGGCACCGGCTCGCCGCGCTCTGGAGGAGGCCGGGTTCTCGGTCGCCGCGCTGGCGCTCGCTCCGGACGCGGTGCCGCTCGACGAGTACGCGGCGGCTCGCCCCGAGCGCGTCGCGATCGTCCTGGGCGCCGAGGGGGACGGGCTCAGCCGCGCGGCGCTGGACGCCTCGGACACCGTCGTCACCATCCCGATGCTGCACGGCGTCGACTCGCTCAACGTGGCCTCGGCGAGCGCCGTCGCACTGTGGGCGCTGACCCGCGGGCGCTGACCGCCCGGCTCCGGCGCTCGGCGGCCCCGCGGTGACCTGCTGCTGACGCTCCCGACGCTGGATCGGGGTCGGTGCCGCGCGTCACCCGCCGCGTCCGACGACGGGGCGGCGTCCGGGACGGATGAGAGGCCCGCCCGTACGATGACGGGGTGACCTCCCCGACCCGATCCGACGACGCCCTCGACCTGTTCGGGGAGCCCGCCGCGCCGGAGCCGCGACCGCGTCGACGGCGCGGGGCGGTCGTCGCCGGTCTCGTCGCCGCGACCGTGCTGGTCGGCGGAGGCGGTGCCTACGCGACCAACGCGGCGACCGCGGAGCTGCCGACGGCGAGCGCCGTCGCGGTGGACCCCGTCTCGAGCACCGTCGACGCGCCCGCTCTGGCCTGGCCTGCCTACGGCTCCGGCGCCGTGGCGGCCGTGGGCATCGACGGGACGGAGGAGGACGGGCTGCTCGCCCGCTACGGCTCCACCGGAACCGTGCCGACGGGGAGCATCGCCAAGGTCGTCACCGCTCTCGTCGTCCTCGCGGCGAAGCCGATCGCGGCGGGGACGGACGGGGAGACCATCACCTTCACGAGCGCGGACGTGCAGTACTACAACGACACCCTGGCCGAGAACGGCTCGAACGCTCCGGTCACCGCGGGTCTGCAGCTGACCGAGCGGGAGGCGCTGACCGCCATGATGCTCCCGTCCGCGAACAACTACGCGAAGTCGCTCGCGATCTGGGCGTACGGCTCGGAGGACGCCTTCCTCGCCGCGGCGCGCGGCTGGCTCGACGGGCAGGGGCTCGAGCGGACCTCCCTCGCCGACACCAGCGGGCTCTCGCCGGCGACGGTCAGCACGACGGCCGAGATGGTGCGCCTGGGCGAGCTGCTGATCGCGGACCCGGTGCTCGCTCCGATCGTCGCGATGCCGACCGCGGTCATCCCGGGGGTCGGCGAGGTCGACAACACCAACTCGCTCCTCGGCCGCTCGGGAGTGGACGGGATCAAGACGGGGACGACCGACGAGGCGGGCTCGTGCCTGCTGTTCTCGCTCGACTCGACCGTCGAGGGCCGGCCGGTCACCCTGGTCGGCGTGGTGGTGGGCGCGCGCACGCACCCGCAGCTCGCCGCGGACGTGCTGACCCTCGTCCCGACCGTCGAGGCGGGCTTCCGGACCGTCCCGCTGACCGTCGAGGGCCAGGACTACGGCACCCTCACGAGCGCCTGGGGGGAGACGGCGACGGCCGAGACCGCGGAGGCGCGGTCCGTGCTGGTGTGGGGCGCGGTCTCGACGACGACCACGGTCGCCCTCGATCCGCTCGAGACCGTCGCCGACGGCGAGCGCGTGGGGACCGCGACCGTCGACGTCAACGGCACCCCGTACGAGCTTCCCCTCGTCGCCGACGGGTCGATCGAGGACCCGGGCTTCGCCTGGCGCCTCGGCCACCCGGCCGAGCTGTTCGGCTGAGCGCGGGGCGAGCCGCCGCCTCCCGGGAGCGGATCAGGCCAGGGGATCCGCGGCCCTATCGCCGATGATCCGCACGCCGGCGGTCGCGATGTCCTCGGCGACCTCCTCCGGCGTCGCGTTGCCCGGCACGACCGAGCCCG
Organism: Rathayibacter sp. AY1F9; assembly: GCF_002932155.1. Lineage (NCBI taxonomy): Bacteria > Bacillati > Actinomycetota > Actinomycetes > Micrococcales > Microbacteriaceae > Rathayibacter > Rathayibacter sp. AY1F9. The sequence continues at coordinate 99,762 of NZ_PSVA01000003.1, forward strand.
GCTCCGAGGCCGCGGGATCGATGCTCCAGCGCTCGGCGGAGGGCCGCTTGGCGGTGATGAAGTCGCCGGAGGACTGGTGGCGGACTCGGCGCAGCACCCAGGGCACGAGGTACTCCCGCGCCCACTGGATGTCCTCCGTGCGGGCGGCACGCCACGTGCGGGCGTGCAGCGGCTCCGGGGCGAGGGGGCGCAGGTCGTTCTCGACGTTCAGCGACTCGAGGACCATGCGCGCGACCTCGTGGTGGCCGTGCGGGTTGAGGTGCAGGCGGTCCGGCGCCCACATCCGCACGTCCTGGATCTCCTGGAGGGACCACTGGTCGGCGACGATGCAGTCGTACCGCTTGGCCAGCGCCCGCAGGTTCTCGTTGTAGATCGCGACCTTCCCGCGGATCCGCCCGAACACGGGGGAGAAGCCCACATCCACTCCGGTGAAGAGGACGACGGTCGCCCCGTCGGAGCGGAGCCGGGCGAGGCCCGACTCGAAGCGGGACGCGATGTCGTCGGGGTCGGTCCCCGGGCGGATGACGTCGTTCCCGCCCGCGGAGATGGTGATGAGGTCGGGGCGCAGCTCCAGGGCGGGCTCGACCTGCTCGTCGACGATCTGCTGCAGGAGGCGGCCGCGGACCGCCAGGTTGGCGTAGGCGAAGTCCTCGTTCTGGCTGCCCAGGACCTCCGCCACGCGGTCCGCCCAGCCGCGGTGCCCGCCGGGGCTGCCGGGCTCGGGATCGCCGATCCCCTCGGTGAAGGAGTCGCCCAGGGCGACGTAGCGGGACCACGGATGACGCTGCTCGACCATCCCTCCATCATGCTCCGCACCCGGCCGCCGGTGGCACGGCGCGACACGCCGTGCGCCTCCCGGCGGGCCGCGGAGACCGAGCCGCTGTCGGAGGCGTCGGCTAGATTCGGTCCACGTGAACAGTCCCTCGAGCTTCGGTCATCAGGTCGGCACCTCCGCCGCTGAGCACCTGTCCCCGTCGTTCCCGGGCAGGGCGCCGTGGGGTACCGCGAACAAGCTCCGCGCCTGGCAGGCGGAGGCGCTCGAGGCCTACTTCCAGCACGAGCCGCGCGACTTCCTGGCCGCCGCGACCCCGGGCGCGGGCAAGACCACCTTCGCGCTGCGGCTGGCCGCCGAGCTGCTGCACAACCGCACGGTCGACCGGATCACCGTGGTCGCGCCGACGGAGCACCTCAAGCGCCAGTGGGCCGAGGCCGCGCACCGCGTCGGCATCCGCCTGGACCCGACCTTCACCAACCGCATGGGCCGCCACGCCCGCCACTACCACGGCGTCGCCGTCACCTACGCGCAGGTCGCCGTCCGCGCCGAGCTCCACCGCGAGCTCACCCTGTCCGGGCGCACCCTCGTCATCCTCGACGAGGTGCACCACGCCGGCGACGCCCTCAGCTGGGGCGACGCGGTGCGCGAGGCCTTCGAGCCCGCGGTCCGCCGGCTCTCGCTGACCGGGACGCCGTTCCGCTCGGACACGGCGGCGATCCCGTTCGTCAGCTACCTGCCGGACGAGGAGGGCATCCGCACCTCGCTCACCGACTACGCCTACGGCTACGGCCGCGCGCTCGCGGACGGCGTCGTCCGGCCGGTGCTGTTCATGGTCTACGCCGGGCAGATGCGCTGGAAGTCGAAGGCCGGCGACGAGATGGAGGCGCGGCTCGGCGAGGGCAACACCAAGGACATCACCTCGCAGGCCTGGCGGACCGCGCTGGACCCGAAGGGCGACTGGATCCCCTCGGTCCTCCGCGCCGCCAACACCCGCCTCACCGAGGTGCGGCGCGCCGTGCCCGACGCCGGCGGCCTGGTCATCGCGACCGACCACTACACCGCGCGCGCCTACGCCGCGATGCTCCGCGAGATCAGCGGCGAGACCGTCACCGTCGTGCTCTCCGACGAGAAGGAGGCGAGCGACCGGATCGAGGAGTTCGCGAAGGACACCAGTCGCTGGATGGTCGCGGTCCGCATGGTCTCCGAGGGCGTCGACGTGCCGAGGCTCGCCGTCGGCGTCTACGCGACATCGGCGTCGACTCCGCTGTTCTTCGCCCAGGCGATCGGCCGCTTCGTGCGCGCGCGGCGCCGCGGCGAGACCGCCTCGGTGTTCCTCCCGAACGTGCCCGGCCTGCTCGCGCTGGCGGGCTCGATGGAGCTGCAGCGCGATCACGCCCTCGACCGCAGGACCTCCGACGACGAGGAGTACCCCGAGGCCGACCTGATGGCCGACGCCGAGCGCAGCGACAAGGCGTCCTCCGATCTCCTGGAGGAGGGCCGCTTCGAGTCGATCGGCTCGGCCGCCACCTTCGACCGCGTCGTCTACGAGGGCGCCGAGTTCGGGATGGAGGTCGAGGTCGAGAGCGAGGAGGAGCTCGACTTCATCGGCCTGCCGGGGCTCCTCGAGCCCGACCAGGTGCGGGAGCTGCTCCAGCACCGGCAGCAGCGGCAGGCCAAGCGCGCCGGCAGCCGCGCGGGGGCGGCGGCCCCGGCCGAGCCGGCGAGCGAGATCCCGGCGCCGCTCTACCGCACGCTCAAGGAGCAGCGCAGCCTGCTCAACTCCCTGGTCGGTCTGTGGGCGCGGGGGACGGGCGAGTCGCACGGCCAGGTGCACACCGAGCTGCGCCGGCTCTGCGGCGGACCCGCGGTGGCGCAGGCGAGCGTGACCCAGCTGCAGGCGCGGATCGACCTCCTGCGGCGCAGGCTCGGCTCGCACTGATCGCGGTGCGGCGCCCCGGTGAGTGGCGCCGTGGCCCCGACGACGGGGCCGATCGCTGCTCCTGCCCAGCCCGGCCGTCCCCTCCGCGTGCACCGGACAGTCCCCCCGGCGCGTTCTAGCCGATGCACCCGGCGCGGCGCCAGCCCTCCCCGGCGGACCGGGCGCGACCGTACTGTTCGAGCGTGACCCACCGGAACGACCTGCCCGCTCACGCGCCCGCAGGACGAACCGGACGGCGGTTCCGGCCGCCGGTCGTGACCACCGGAGGAGGACCGCGCGATGAGCGCTGACCGTCAGGGGAATGCTCGAGACACGCTCGCTAAGCTGAGCAGTCGGTCCGTCGCGGAAGTGACGGACCATCACCCCCGACGTCGGGCATCCGCAGACCGCACATCGGCGTCTCCCGGACTGCCCGAGAACAATCCCCTGAGGAGTCTCGTGGAGACCTGGCCCGGAACCGCCTACCCGTTGGGCGCGACGTTCGACGGAAGCGGCACGAACTTCGCCCTGTTCAGCGAGATCGCCGAGCGCGTCGAGCTGTGCCTCTTCGAGGAGGACGGCACCGAGACGCGCGTCGAGATCCAGGAGTCGGACGCCTACGTCTGGCACTGCTACCTCCCGCAGGTCCAGCCGGGCCAGCGCTACGGCTTCCGCATCCACGGACCGTACGACCCCGATGCCGGCCACCGCTGCAACCCGAACAAGCTGCTGCTGGACCCCTACGCGAAGGCGATCTCGGGGGAGATCGACTGGGACCAGTCCCTCTTCTCGTACACCTTCGGCGACCCGGACTCGACGAACGACGAGGACTCGGCGCCGCACATGATGATGGGCGTCGTCATCAACCCCTTCTTCGACTGGGCCGGTGACCGCCGCCCGCGCACCTCCTACGACAGCACCGTGATCTACGAGGCGCACGTGAAGGGGCTCACCAAGACGCACCCCGACGTGCCGGAGGAGCTCCGCGGCACCTACGCCGGAGTCGCCCACCCTGCGGTGATCGACCACCTCAAGCACCTGGGCGTCTCGGCGATCGAGCTCATGCCCGTGCACCAGTTCGTGAACGATTCGACGCTGATGGACAAGGGCCTCTCGAACTACTGGGGCTACAACACGATCGGCTTCTTCGCTCCGCAGAACACCTACTCCTCCACGGGCGACCAGGGCCAGCAGGTCCAGGAGTTCAAGAGCATGGTGAAGGCGCTCCACGCTGCCGGCATCGAGGTCATCCTCGACGTGGTCTACAACCACACGGCGGAGGGCAACCACCTCGGCCCCACCCTGTCGTTCCGCGGCATCGACAACGAGGCGTACTACCGCCTCGTCGACGACGACAAGCGCTACTACATGGACTACACCGGCACCGGGAACACCCTGAACGTGCGACACCCGCACTCGCTCCAGCTGATCATGGACTCGCTGCGCTACTGGGTGACGGAGATGCGCGTCGACGGCTTCCGCTTCGACCTCGCCTCGGCGCTGGCACGCGAGTTCTACGACGTCGACCGGCTCTCCACCTTCTTCGAGCTCGTCCAGCAGGACCCGGTGGTCTCGCAGGTGAAGCTGATCGCCGAGCCGTGGGACGTCGGGCCCGGCGGCTACCAGGTGGGAAACTTCCCGCCCCAGTGGACGGAGTGGAACGGCAAGTACCGCGACACGGTCCGCGACTTCTGGCGCGGCGAGCCGTCGACGCTGGGGGAGTTCGCCTCGCGCCTCACCGGCTCGGCCGACCTCTACGCGCACTCGGGCCGCTACCCGGTCGCCTCGATCAACTTCGTCACGGCGCACGACGGCTTCACCCTCCGGGACCTGGTCTCGTACAACGAGAAGCACAACGACGCCAACGGCGAGGACGGCAACGACGGCGAGTCGCACAACCGCTCCTGGAACCACGGCGTGGAGGGGCCCACGGACGACTCGCGGGTGCTCGCGCTCCGGGCGCGCCAGCAGCGGAACTTCCTCGCGACGATGCTGATCTCCCAGGGCGTCCCGATGATCCTCCACGGCGACGAGCTGGGCCGGACCCAGAACGGCAACAACAACACCTACGCCCAGGACAGCGAGCTGACCTGGATCGACTGGGCGCACGCCGACCGGCCGCTGCTCGAGTTCACCGCGGCGCTCATCCGCCTGCGCGCCGAGCACCCGACCTTCCGCCGCATGCGCTTCTTCGACGGCCGCCCCGTGCTGCGCGGCGACGGCGAGCCCCTGCCCGACATCGTCTGGTTCACCGCCGCCGGCACCGAGATGTCCCCGTCCGACTGGGACTCCGGTCTCGGCCGATCGGTGGGCATCTACCTCAACGGCAACGGGATCCGCGAGCGCGACCAGCGCGGGCGCCCCGTCACCGACGTCAGCTTCCTCCTGTACTTCAACGCCGACGACGTCGACGTCGAGTTCGCGATCCCGAGCGACGAGTACGCGCTCGAGTGGAGCGTCCTCGTCGACACCGCCGGCGCCGAGGCGGACTCGATCCCGCGTCCGGCGGGGGCGATGCTCACCGTCCAGGCGAAGTCGCTCGTCATCCTCCAGGAGCACAGCACCCCCGAGCCCGAGGTCGACCACTCGGTCGCCGCCTCGCTCGCGTCCCTGGCGGCCACCTCGGCCATCCCGATCGTCTCCTCGACGGGACCCACCAGCCCCCACGCCGAGTCGACCGACTCCGCGACCGCACCCTCGACAGGAGCCTGACGTGCGTCTGCCCGCCTCCACCTACCGCCTCCAGATCCGGTCGGCGTTCGACCTCGACGACGCCGCCCGCGTCGCCGACTACGTGCGCGCGCTCGGAGCGGACTGGCTGTACTTCTCGCCGCTGCTGAAGGCCGAGCCCGGCTCGGACCACGGCTACGACGTGGTGGCACACACCGAGGTCGATCCCGACCGCGGTGGCGCGGCCGGCCTGGCGAACGCCTCGGCCGCGGCGCGGGCGGAGGGCCTCGGCGTCCTCATCGACATCGTCCCCAACCACATGGGCGTCGCGACCCCGAGCGAGAACTCGTGGTGGTGGGACCTGCTGAGGAACGGGAAGTCCTCCCGCTACGCCACCGCCTTCGACATCGACTGGGAGGCGGGGGGCGGGAAGCTGCGCGTGCCGATCCTCGGCGACGGTGCGAGCGAGGGCGACAGCGACAGCGAACTCGACGCGCTCGAGGTCGTCGGCGACGAGCTGCACTACTACGAGAACCGCCTGCCGATCGCGCCCGGCACCGCCGAGCCCGGCGACTCCGGCCGCACGGTGCACGCGCGCCAGAGCTACGAGCTCGTGAACTGGCGCCGCGCCGACGCCGAGCTGAACTACCGCCGCTTCTTCGCGGTGAACACCCTCGCCGCCATCACGGTCGAGCGGCCCGAGGTGTTCGACGCCTCGCACGCCGAGATCGTCCGCTGGTTCACCGAGGGGCTCGCAGACGGCCTGCGCGTCGACCACCCGGACGGCCTGGCCGACCCGGGCGGATACCTCGACGACCTGGCCCGCGCGATCGGCGGCGCCCCGGTCTGGGTCGAGAAGATCCTCGAGGGCGACGAGGAGCTCCCGCCGCACTGGGCGACCGTCGGCACCACGGGCTACGACGCCCTGGCCGACGTCGACCGCATCCTGGTCGACCCCGACGCCCGCCCCGTGCTGGAGGGCCTCGACGCCGAGCTCACGGGGAAGGGCGCCCCGCTGCAGTGGGCCGACCTCATCCACGACACCAAGCGCGGCATCGCCGACGGCATCCTCCGCTCCGAGGTCCTGCGGCTGGCCCGCCTGATCCCCGGCATCGAGGGAGCGGACGACGCGCTGGCGGAGCTCCTGGCGACCTACCCGGTCTACCGCAGCTACCTCCCCTACGGAGCGGAGCACCTCGAGCACGCCCGCGTCGACGCCGTGCGCCGCCGTCCCGAGATCCGCGCGACCATCGACGAGGTCGCCGCGGCGCTCGGCGAGACCGGCACGCCGGTGTCCGTGCGCTTCCAGCAGACCTCCGGCATGGTGATGGCGAAGGGCGTCGAGGACACGGCGTTCTACCGCTTCAGCCGCCTCACCTCGCTGAACGAGGTCGGAGCGGACCCGGACGAGTTCGCGATCGACCTGGTCGAGTTCCACCGCCGCCAGGCCGTGCGCCAGGCCTCGTTCCCCGCCTCGCTCACCACGCTCTCGACCCACGACACGAAGCGCGGCGAGGACACCCGTGCCCGCATCACCGCACTGGCCGAGGACCCGGAGGCGTGGGCGGCGACGCTCCGCGAGCTCCACGCCCTCGTCGGCTTCGGCGACGGCCCGATCGAGCACCTGCTCTGGGAGGCCGTCGTGGGGACCTGGCCCGCGAGCCGCGAGCGCCTGCACGCCTACGCCGAGAAGGCGTCGCGCGAGGCCGACGACTCGACGCACTGGACCGCTCCTGACGAGCAGTTCGAGAAGCGGATGCACGCGGCGATCGACGCGGCGTTCGACGAGCCCGCCGTCCGCCGGCTGGTCGAGCAGACCGTCGAGCGGGTGTCGGCCGCCGGCTGGTCGAACGGCCTCGCCGCGAAGCTCGTGCAGATCACCGCCCCGGGCATCCCGGACGTCTACCAGGGCAGCGAGCTCTGGGAGACCTCCCTCGTCGACCCGGACAACCGCCGCGAGGTCGACTTCGGGCAGCGTCGAGCGCTGCTGGAGCGGATCGACGGCGGCTGGAAGCCCGCGATCGACGCCGAGGGAGCCGCGAAGCTCCTCGTCACCTCGCGCGCCCTCCGGCTCCGCCGCGACCGCCCCGAGCTGTTCACCCGCTACGCCGCCGTCCCCGCGATCGGGCCCGCCGCCGAGCACGCGATCGCCTTCGACCGCGGCGGCGCGCTGACCGTCGCGACCCGGCTCCCCGAGGGCCTCGCCGCTTCGGGCGGGTGGAACGGCACGGTCGTGGTCCTGCCCGGGCACCCGATGGAGGACGTCCTCACCGGCCGCACCTTCGCGGGAGGAGTGACTCCGGTCGCCGAGATCCTCGCCGACTACCCCGTGGCACTGCTCGCCCCGGTCTCCTGATCGGTTCCGCCACCGCACCCCAGACCGATACGACCCCTCCTGGAGACAGCAGTGATCAGCACGACTCCCTACCGCTACGCACTTCCGACGACCGGTCCCGAGCGGTTCGACGTCTGGGCCCCCGAGGCCTCGACGGTCGAGCTCCTCCTCGGCGGCGACTCGTCGCTGACGATGACCCGCCACGGAGACGACGGATGGTGGCGGGCGCCCGCGTCGGCCCCGGCCACCGGCGAGGTCGACTACGGGTACCGGGTGGACGGCAGTGGTCCGCTGCCGGACCCCCGCTCGCGTCGCCAGCCGAAGGGCGTGCACGAGCTCTCGCGCACGTTCGACCCCTCGGCGCACGAGTGGGGCGACTCCGCCTGGACCGGGCGCGAGCTCGCCGGCGCCGTCATCTACGAGCTGCACCTCGGCACGTTCACACCCGAGGGCACCCTGGACGCGGCGGCGGAGCGCTTCGAGCACCTGCGCTCGATCGGCGTGGACTTCATCGAGCTGCTGCCGGTCAACGCGGTGAACGGAACGCACAACTGGGGCTACGACGGCGTCCTCTGGTACGCCGTGCACGAGCCGTACGGCGGACCCGAGGCGTACCAGCGCTTCGTGGACGCCGCCCACCGTGCCGGCCTCGGCGTGGTCCAGGACGTCGTCTACAACCACCTCGGCCCGAGCGGCAACTACCTGCCGGAGTTCGGCCCCTACCTCAAGAACGAGAAGGCCAACACCTGGGGCAGCTCGATCAACCTGGACGGCGAGGGTTCGGACACCGTCCGCGGGTACATCATCGACAACGCTCTGATGTGGCTGCGCGACTACCGCGTCGACGCCCTGCGCCTGGACGCGGTGCACGCCCTCTCGGACGAGCGGGCCGTGCACGTGCTCGAGGAGATGGCGAGCGAGGTGGCCGTGCTGTCGGCCCACGTCGGGCGCCCTCTGACGCTGATCGCCGAGTCCGACCTCAACGACCCGACGCTGATCACTCCGCGGGAGGCGCACGGCTACGGGCTCGACGCGCAGTGGAGCGACGACTTCCACCACGCGGTCCACGTCGCGCTGACCGGGGAGACCACGGGCTACTACGAGGACTTCGCGCCGCTCGGCGCCCTCGCGAAGGTGCTGACCCGGGGCTTCTTCCACGACGGCACCCTCTCGACGTTCCGCGGCCGTCACCACGGCCGTCCGGTGGACACCGAGCACATGCCGACCTGGCGCCTGGTGGTCTGCAGCCAGAACCACGACCAGATCGGCAACCGGGCGGTCGGCGACCGTCTGACGGCGTCCCTCGACGAGGGCCGTCTCGCTATCGCCGCTGCTCTGACGCTGCTGGGCCCTTTCACTCCCATGCTGTTCATGGGCGAGGAGTGGGCGGCGTCGACCCCGTGGCAGTTCTTCACCTCGCACCCGGAGAAGGATCTGGGCGAGGCGACGGCGAAGGGCCGCATCGAGGAGTTCGCGAAGATGGGCTGGGATCCGGAGGTCGTGCCCGACCCGCAGGACCCGGAGACGTTCCTGCGCTCGCGGCTCGACTGGTCCGAGGTCGGGGAGGGGCGTCACGCCCGCACCCTCGAGGTGTACCGCGAGCTGGCGGCGATCCGCCGCCGCTACCCCGAGCTGACGGACCCGCGCTTCGGGTCGCTCCGCGTGGAGTTCGACGAGGATGCCCGCTGGCTGACTCTCGGCCGCGGTCGGGTGACCGTGGCGATCAACGTCGGCGAGTCCGCCGCCCGCATCGCCCTGCCGGAGGTGGCGGAGACGCTGCTCGGCGTCGGGGAGTACGCGGTGCAGCCCGGGGACACCGAGGTGGATCTCGGCGCCTCCTCGCTGCTGGTGACGCTGAGCGCCTGAGCGCCTGAGCTCCGTGGCGGCCGGCTGATCAGGTGGCCGGCCGCCGCTGTCCTGAACGGTCGCCTCGGGCCCGAGCGCTCAGAGCGTGACCGCGGCGTACTCCGTCGCGGTCACGACCCGCACTCCCTCGTCGTGGACGAGCAGGAGCGCGCGGAGGGGGATGGCCCGCTTGTGGCACGCCGCCGCCAGGTGACGGGCGAGGACCCGATCGGTCTCGCCGAGGAAGGCGCGCCCGGGACGTTCGAGGGCGAAGGCGAGCGAGCCCACGTCCTGGTGCGCCACGGCCTTGGCGAGGGTGGCGACGATCCGCTCGGTCTTCTCCTCGTCGGGGTGCACGGGGAGCCCGTCCACCGGGTAGAGGATCGGCAGCTGCACGCCGTCGCGGTCGAGGAAGATCGGCCACAGCGCCCGGCGGTAGGCCGGTCCGATCAGCGAGGAGACGCGCTCGCGCAGCTCGCGGTCGTTCAGGAGCGGCGCATCGAGGTGCGGAGCGGGAGCGGCGTGGTCGAGAGTGGTCATGGTGTCGCTTTCTCGTGGGGCGAGCGGGCGGTGCCGCTGAGGGGTCATCGGAAGTTGCGGGAGGTGGTGCGAGCGCCGACCGTGAGGGTCTCGAACCTGTCGGCGAGGAGGTTCGTCACCCCCTCGTCGGAGCGCTCGAGGATCCCCCTGACCAGCAGGGCGGGTGCCTCGCGGGCCACGCGGCGGTAGCGGTTCCATACTCCGACGGAGCAGATCACGTTGAGGATCCCGTGCTCGTCCTCGAGGTTGAGGAAGGTCACTCCACCGGCTGTGGAGGGACGTTGGCGGTGGATCACGACCCCACCGACCTCGATCCGGGTCCCCGAGGGGATGGCGGGGAGATCGGCCGAGGAGCGGGCGCCGCGGCGAGCGAGTCCCTCGCGGAGGTGGCGCAGCGGATGGTCGTCGGGCGAGATGCCGGTGGCCCAGAAGTCGAAGACCACGCGCTCCTGAGGGGAGAGCATCGGCAGGAGCGGGGGCTGCACGACGACCGTGGAACCGGCGAGGAACTCCTCGCGGTCGCCTGCGGCGGTGCCGGCCTCCCAGAGCGCCTGCCGACGCTGCAGACCGAGCGAGTCGAAGGCGCCCGCGGCGCCGAGGGCCTCCAGCTGAGCCGCGGTCGTGCCGACCCGACGCGAGAGGTCGGCCATGCTCGCGTAGGGTCCGCCGCGTTCGCGCTCGGCGACGATGTGCTCGGCGAGCGCGGTGCCGATGCCCTTCACCCCTGCCAGCCCGAGCCGGATCACGAAGCCGCTGTCGCGCCTGTGGTCGTCCGTGTGGAAGTGCTCGGTGCGGTCGAACAGTCCCGTGGGCGGCTGATCGGCGCGGAGGCAGTCGTCGCTCCCGTAGGCGGCGCCGCTCCTCCGGCGTGCGGGGGCATCCTCCTTCGCCTCGAGCCCGGGAGGCGCCAGGGAGCGGTTGACGTCGGGCGAGACGACCTCCACTCCGTGACGCCGGGCATCGGCGACCAGGGTGTGCGGGGCGTAGAAGCCCATGGGCTGCGCCCTCAGCAGCGCGGCGGTGAACGCGGCGGGGTAGTGCAGGCGGAGCCAGGCGCTCGCGTAGACCAGCAGGGCGAAGCTGATCGCATGGCTCTCGGCGAAGCCGAAGTTCGCGAAGGCCTGGATCCGGAGGTAGATGTCGTCCGCGACCTCGCCCGTGATGCCGTTGCGGGCCATCCCCTGGTAGAGCCGCTCGCGGAGGGTCTCGATCTTCTCGGTCCCGCGCTTGGACCCCATCGCCCGGCGCAGCAGGTCGGCGTCCTCCGCGTTGCAGTCGCCGACGGCCACGGCCACCTGCATGAGCTGCTCCTGGAAGAGCGGCACGCCGAGGGTGCGCTTGAGCGGCGTCACGAGGAGGGGGTGCTGGTACGTCACCGGCTCCTCGCCGAGTTTGCGGCGGATGTAGGGATGGACCGCACCGCCCTGGATGGGGCCGGGGCGGATGAGCGCGACCTCGATCACCAGATCGTAGAAGCGGCGCGGCTGCAGCCGGGGGAGGGTGCCCATCTGCGCCCGGCTCTCGACCTGGAACACCCCGATCGAATCGGCGCGGCAGAGCTGGTCGTAGACGCCCTTCTCCTCCCGGGGGAGGGTGGAGAGGTCCCACTTCTCGCCGACGTGCTCGGCGACGAGGTCGAACGTGTACTGCAGGGCGGCGAGCATCCCGAGCCCGAGGAGGTCGAACTTGACCAGGCCCATCCAGGCGCAGTCGTCCTTGTCCCACTGCAGGACGGTGCGGTCCTCCATCCGGGCGGGCTCGATCGGGCAGACCTCGCCCACGGGCCGGTCGGTCAGCACCATGCCGCCGGAGTGGATGCCCAGGTGCCGGGGCGTGCCCAGCACCCGGGTGGTCAGGGCGACCACGTCCTCGGGGATGTCGTGGTCGGTGCTCTCGGTGACGGACCCCCACCGCTCGACCTGCTTCGACCAGCCGTCCTGCTGCCCGGCGCTGTATCCGAGGGCCTTGGCCATGTCGCGCACGGCGAACTTGGGCCGGTAGGTGATGACGTTGGCGACCTGGGCCGCGTTCAGACGTCCGTACTTCCGGTAGACGTACTGGATCACCTCCTCGCGTCGCTCCGAGTCGAAGTCGACGTCGATGTCGGGCTCCTCGTCGCGGATGCTGGAGAGGAACCGCTCGAACGGCAGGTCGTAGAAGATCGAGTCGACCGCCGTGATTCCCAGGACGTAGCAGACCGCCGAGTTGGCGGCCGAGCCGCGTCCCTGGCAGAGGATGCCGTTCCGCTTGGCGTAGTGGACGATGTCGTGGACGATCAGGAAGTAGCCCGGGAAGTCCTTCTGCTCGATCACCGCGAGCTCCTTCTCGAGGCGCGCGAGGACGTCGGCGTCGGCGCGGGGGTACTTGGCCGGCACGGCCTCGCGCACGAGCTCGCGCAGCCAGCTCATCGAGGTGTGCCCCTCGGGGACCTCCTGGCGCGGCAGCCGGGGCCGGACTCGGCCGAGCTCGAAGGCGATCTCGTCGGCGACGCGCACCGTGTTCTCCACGGAGCCGGGGTAGCGGCCGAAGCGCTCGGCCATCTCGGCTCCGGAGCGCAGGTGGGCGCCGCCCGCGGCGGGGAGCCAGCCGTCCATCTCGTCGAGGCTCCGGCGTGCTCTGACCGCGGCGAGGGCCGTCTGGAGGGGGCGCTCCTCCGGCCGGGCGTAGTGCACGTTCCCGGTGGCGACCGTCCGCAGCCGGAGCTTCTCGGCGATCGCCGCCAGCTGGTCGTTGGCGCGCGAGGCGAGGGGATCCCCGTGGTCGTACAGCTCCACGAGGACGTTGGCGGGACCGAAGAGCCGGACGAGCTCGCGGACCTCCTGCTCGGCCGCGGCCACTCCTGCGGCGGCGAGCGCTTGACGGACCGCTCCCTTGCGGCAGCCCGTCAGCACGATCCAGTGGCCGTCGGCGGCGCGCGCGAGCTCCTCGAGGTCGTAGCTCGGCTTGCCCTTCTCAGCTCCGGCGAGCTGGGCGGTGGTGATCGCACGGGCGAGGCGGTGGTAGCCCTCCTCGCGGCGCGCGAGGACGAGCAGGTGGGTCCCCTCCGGATCGGCGACCCCGTTCTGAGGCGAGGTGAGCCCGATCGAGAGCTCGGCTCCGAAGGCCGTGCGGACGGCGTGCCCCTGCGCGGCCTCGGCCATCCTCACGATGCCGTAGAGGCCGTCGTGGTCGGTGAGCGCGAGAGTGTCGATGCCGAGCCGGACCGCTTCCTCGACCAGCTGCTCCGGCTTGCTCGCCCCGTCGAGGAAGCTGAAGTGGGAGTGGGCGTGCAGCTCGGCGTAGGGCACCGGATGAGCCGGCGGCCGGACGTCGTCCCCTGCCACGTAGGCGGGGCGCTTGTGCGACCAGGCCGGACTGTCGCCGCCGTCGCCCCGGACGACGGTGCCGTCGGCGCGCTTGCCGCTGGAGAGGCGGCGCTCGAACTCCGACCAGGGGATCGGCGGGTTGTTCCAGCCCATCGGGGCTCCTTCGATGCTCGTTCGCGGTGGTGGAGGGATGCTCCGGTTCAGTCGTAGCGGGCCTCGGCTGCCCAGACCCCGTCGAGGCAGAGCAGCAGCCAGGCGACACCGGCGGCGTCGACCACCTGGAAGCGGTCGTAGCGGACGGCGGTGCTCGGATCCCACCAGCGCTCGTCGATCGGCCAGGGACCCGCCCATCCGGCGAGGGGCTCCAGGCGTGCCTGAGAGGTCCCGGGGGTGAAGTAGGCGGGCACGGAGCTGAGGGCGCCGCGCTCGTCGACCGCGACGGGTTCGCCCCTCGGTCCGCGGACGAGCACGGCCGCGGGCTCCGCGAAGACCGTCGGCGGGAGGGGCGGCGGCAGGGAGCCGGGCCAGGGCAGGGTCCTCGGCCGTGCGTCGCCCGGCTCCCGGTCGCCCCAGGGGATCAGGTGCTGGCGGTCGCGGAGGGATCGACCCCCTCCGATCGACGCGGTCATCACGGCCTCGTGCCCGAGCATGCTCTGCACGCGGCTCAGCCCGTGGTGGACGCGCTCCTCCGGAGCGGTGCCCCAGAGACCCTGCTCGTGGTTGCCGATCGCGTCGACCGCCTCGGGCTCGACGCACAGCCGCGAGATCGGCGCTCCGAGACCGGTGTCGATCTCCCCGCTGCCCTGCAGCTGCCAGCGGACCCGGTCGAGCACGTCGCCCGGGGTGAACCATCTCGGGTGCAGCCAGCTCCTGGAGGAGACCTCACCGCGCTCGCTGACGACCTCGATGCGGATAGCGGTCGCGACCAGCTGTGCGCGGGTGAGCCCGGCGACGAACTCCTCCGCGGGGACGCGGAAGGCGAAGGCGGCCTGGTCGATGCGGTCCAGAGGGGGCTCGAACTCCATCGCCCGGTCGAGGCGCTCCGGCGGGAGCCGGGGCACCACCGTCTCCGACTCCGCACCGGCGGCGAGGAGGTGCGCGTGGGCGCCCTCCGGTCCGAACCGGGCGGCGACGTCCTCGCGAGGGAGGGCGGCGAAGGCGCCGAGGGTGCGGACGCCGAGTCTGCGCAGGAGCGCCACCAGGTCGTCCCCCCGGCGGGGAGCACGGGCAGGGGCTGCGACGGACTCGGTCTCGAGGGCGTCGAGCGGGAGCGGGGCGAGGAAGTCTGCCGCTGCTCCTGGGGGCACGACGGCGACGGGGCGGCCGGAGTGCTTCGCGGCGAGCTCGGAGGCGAAGAGCCCGTCGGCGATCCCGATGCGGGCGTCGGGAAGACCCAGCTCGGCCAGCCGCTGCAGGATCGCCTCGGCCGCGCTCTGCTCGCTCCCGTAGTAGCGGCGCGGACCGCGGGCACGGATCGCGCACAGACCGGGCCGGATCAGCTGGACGCCCGGGGTGATCTCCTCGAGCGCCTGGATGAGCGGCTCGAACGCCCGGTGGTCGAGCACCGGGTCGTACGGGAGGACGGCGAGACCCGTGCAACGGGACTGCGCCTCGCGCACGCGCATGCCCCGCCGGACCCCCTCCGCCCGGGCAGCGGGGGAGGAGGCGAAGACCAGGCTCTTCTCAGTGAGGGCCAGGGGGTGCTCGTCGCCGAGGCCGGCGTCGGCGGCGGCCGCGAGGAGGGGCCAGTCGGGGCACCAGACGAGGATCGTCCGCCGCAGCTCGGGTGCGCTCGCCATCTCAGACCGCCCGCTCGTGCAGGCGGCCGTGCTCGACCCGGGAGCCGAAGGCGCTCTCGACGCCGGGCATGCTCATCCGCACCGTGCGCACCCGGGTGCCGGCCCGGCCGACCACATCGACCATCGCCTCCCGGGAGCGCAGGTAGCCGTGGCCGTCGCCGAGCCCCTCCCAGCGGCTGCTGCGGATGCTGAGCCGCGCCTCGGCCTGGGGCCACTCGCCGAGGATCACGAGCGCGGCACCCCGCTGGCGCAGTCGTGCTCCCAGACGCGAGACGTCGGCCGAGGAGACGGAGGCGGGCGGACGGGTGAGCACGACGGTCAGCACATCGACCAGAGCGGCGGTGACGGTGAGCCAGTGCTCGGCCGGTGCGGGCACGAGCACCAGGCGCTCGAGGTCGATCCCCATGCCGGCCGCGGCCTCGGCCCCGAACTCCGGGACGCCCACCACGCCGCACCACGAGCCCTCGGCGGACGGGCCGGCGAGCAGCCCCATCGCCAGACTCATCGAGCCCTCCACCGAGTAGGCGGCACCCTGCTTGAGCGAGCCGCCCGGGAGCACGGAGGAGAAGGCCGGCAGGGTGGCGAGGCTCCTGGTCTCGAGAGTGGTCGCCTGCATGTCCCGGATGCGGGACTGCAGCTCCTTCACCGACGCGAGCTGCCGCAGAAGGGGCTCTGCGGCCTCGGCCGTCTCCGCGGAGACGAGGGATGAAGGGGGGCTCATCTGCCCATGTTCGAACATGTGTTCGAGTATGTCAATCGCCACCGACATCCACCGGCGAGCCGCTCGGACCCTTCCGCGACCGCCCGGCGAGGCGCACTGAGGAGGAGGTTCCAGGCGTCCCGGGCAGTCTCGCATCCGCCTCCGACATCCCCGTCCTGGGGCGTTCTCCACCGGGTCTCGGCGAGGGAGGGCCTCCTGCCGCGCCTCTACCATGGGAGCCATGTCCGACGCCCTGCTCGACCCCGCCGACTCCGACGCCACCGCCCCGGCCGCGCCGCGCAGAAGGACCCTCGTGGTCAAGATGGGGTCCAGCTCGGTCACCAAGCAGTCGGGTCCGGATCCCGTTCTCCTGGCCAGCGCGCTCGAGAGCGCCTTCGCCGCCCGCGCGCTGGGCTGGGACGTCGTGCTGGTCTCCTCCGGCGCCGTCTCCTCGGGCCGGGCGCTCTTCGCCCGCTCGCAGGAGGAGCCGATCAGCGCCCGCCTGGCGGCAGCGGTGGGCCAGACCGTCCTGATGGGCTTCTACCGCTCGGTGGCCGAGCTCTCGGGCGCCCTGGTCGCGCAGATCCTCATCGGCGAGTCCGACCTCGCCTCTCCCCGGCAGATGGCACACGTCGCCGAGGCGATCCGCCACGCCCTCGACGCCGGAGTCGTGCCCGTGGTCAACGGCAACGACACGATCGACTCCGCCGGCTCGGACAACGACGGCGTCGCCGGCGGATTGGCGATGCTCCTCGGCGCGGACCTGCTGCTGCTGCTCACCGACGTCCCCGGCGTCTTCGCCGGCAGCATCGCCGAGGGCGTGCACCTCGAGGAGCTGGGCATCTCGGAGCTGCGCCGCATCGGCGTGCAGAAGGGCGGTACCGGCCGAGGGGGCATCCGCTCCAAGCTGCGGGCCGCCGAGCTCGCCGCGCACAACGGCGTCTCGACCAGGATCGCCGGGGCGCGCACCCCCGAGGTCATCCTGGGCGCCCTGGGAGGGCCGGGCCCGGGCACCCTCGTCCGCGCCGTGCACGCGCATCCGCCCGTGGAGCAGCGCTGGATCTCCGGAGTGGCCACCGGCCGCGGCCGCGTCGAGATCAACCTCGAGGCCGAGCGGAGCATCGGAGCCGGCTCGAGCCTGTTCGCCTCTGGCATCAAGCGCGTCTCCGGCGAGTTCGGCGGCGGCGACGTGATCGAGGTGCGCGCCCTCAGCGGAGAGCTCCTCGCGCGCGGCGTCTCCCGCGTCTCCTCGCGTCTGCTGACCCTGGTCCGCGCACTCCGGGTCGACGAGATCGCCCGCGTCTTCGTGGCGGTCCTCGGCCATGCCGCCACGACGGCGCCGTCGGCGAGTCCGGAGGGGGAGGAGAGGCCGCAGCTGACCCGCGCTCTGGAGTACGCGCGCACTCTCTCCTCCGAGCACGCTCGGGCCGTCGCGATGGAGATCGTCTCCCTCTTCCCCGCCGAGAGCATCTCGGCCCTGCTGGGGCAGGGCGCGGGGGAGGGCGAGCTCGTCGAGCGCTACACCCGCCTCGTCCGCACCCTCGCCATCGTGGAGAACGAGAACCTGGCCGTCTTCCGCTCCTGACCGCCGGTGGCGCGCCACGTCTCAGTGCATTTCGCGCCTTCGCGTCATGATCGCCGTTCTCCGGTGTCTTCCTGGTGATGGCGCCGCTCCTGGGCGCCCCCGACGGAACGGATCATCGATGAGCGTCCCCACTTCCACAGCCGGCCACTTCCGCGAGTCCGACATCACGCCCGAGAGCTTCGAGATCGAGCGGCTCGAGCGGCGGCTCGCCCTGCTCGAGGCCTCGATCGCCCAGGGGGAGCGGGCACTGCTGGGCCGGGTCGACCCGAGCACCGGAGATCCCCTCCCAGGCGCCTGCGGGGGGCACCGAGCCCAGCTGGTCAGCAACTTGACGACGGAGCGGGCCCTCGCCGACCGCATCCGGGAGATGCTCGCCGCTCGGAGCTGACGGGGTGCGTACGGCACCATGGGGCCATGGTCACTATCACCGTCGCCGGTCTCGCCCAGCACTTCCACCCCGCCGAGCGGGGCACCGTCCGCCTCGAGATCCGGCGCGAGTCGCGATCCCGACCCCAGGCGCTCGCCGAGGTCACCGCCCTGCACGCGCGGGTCCGTGAGGAGGCGGCCGCCGAGCAGGCGTCCGGCGCCGCCACCTGGTGGTCCTCCGATCAGATCTCGGTCTCCTCGATCCGCCGGTACATCAAGGACTCGGACGTCACGCAGCTGTTCCATGTCGCGGCCGCCGGGGTCCGGGTGAAGTACCGGGACTTCGCGGCTCTCGGGCGCTGGGTCGGCTCGATCTCGGAGGTGCCGGGGATCCAGATCTCGGGGATCGACTGGGACGTGACGGCGGCGCGACGGGCGGGCATCGAGCGCGAGGTCCGCACCGCTGCCGTGCGCGACGCGCGCGAGCGGGCCGAGGCCTATGCGGCGGCCCTCGGCCTGACCGAGGTGCGGGTGCTGACCCTCTTCGAGCCGGGACTGCGGCCGCACACGCGCATCGAGGGCGGCTCGGCGATGATGAGCCGCGCCAAGGCGTTCTCCTCTCCTGAGGAGCCGCTGGCCCTCAAGCCGGAGGACATCGAGGTCACCGCCTCGGTCTCCGCCGACTTCGAGGCGCACTGACGCGGAGACGCGACCGGGGGACCGGTTCCGCTGCGGACGGAGAGCGCATGCCTGCACCTGCGACCCGCTGATCGTCTGCATGGCGACCCCGAGAGTCGCCCCGAGGCGACCGACCATCGGCTCCACGACGACCCCTCTCCGCCCCGATCAGCGGGCACGCGACCACCATACGTGTATTGAGGACTCCTCGGGAGCGCTGTCGCGGTTCGGCGTCCGCCGTGCACACCCTCCGGGAATAGCGGGGGACCCCCGAGCGCTGAGGCAGGCATGGTCTCGCGCAACGGCTTCCTCTCCTTCGGCCACTACCAGTCCGTCCCCGGGTCTCAGACCCGCTCGGCTCGCGACGTCCTCCTCCAGACGATCGAGCTCGCGGAGGCGGCGGAGGAGATCGGCATCGACGGCGCCTACGTCCGCGTGCACCACTTCGCGCCGCAGCTCGCCTCGCCGTTCCCGCTGCTGGCGGCGATCGCCGCGCGCACCCGCCGCATCGAGATCGGCACCGGGGTCATCGACATGCGCTACGAGAACCCGCTCTACATGGCGGAGGAGGCGGCCGCCACCGACCTGATCTCCGACGGCCGGCTCGAGCTCGGGGTCAGCCGGGGATCGCCCGAGACCGCCCTGCGCGGGTCCGAGGCGTTCGGCTTCGTCCCCCCGGAGGGGATGACCGACCCCGACCTCGCCCGGCAGAAGGTGCGCATCCTCCGGGAGGCGCTCGCCGGAGCGCCGGTCGCGCAGTCGGATCCGGCGATGACGCGCCAGTCGCTCCCGCTCTCGATCGAGCCGCGCTCGCCCGGCCTCGAGGACCGGATCTGGTGGGGTGCCGGCAGCTTCGCGACCGCGCGCTGGGCAGCCGAGCAGGGCATGAACCTGCAGTCGTCGACCCTGCTCCTGGAGGAGGAGGGCGTGCCCTTCGACGAGCTGCAGGCCCGCCAGATCCGCGAGTACCGCGACGCGTGGAGCGAGGCGGGCTGGGAGCGCACTCCGCGCGTCTCCGTGTCGCGCAGCGTCCTTCCGATCACGACCGATCTCGACCGGCTGTACTTCGGCGGCCGCGGCGAGCAGGACCAGGTCGCCACCCTCGAGGGCGTCCGCGCCCGATTCGGCCGCAGCTACACGGGCGAGCCGGACGCCGTCTCCGCCGAGCTCGCTGCGGACGCCGCCGTGCAGGAGGCGGACACGCTGCTGCTCACCCTTCCCAACCAGCTCGGGGTCGAGTACAACGCGCGGCTCCTGCGCACTGTCGTGGAATCGATCGCTCAGGCTCTCGGCTGGTCGCCGGCGACAGCAGGCGTCTGACGCCGAGGCACGGTCTGTGCAGGAGGGCCCCTGCGGTGCAGGAGCGCCCCTGCGGTGCAGGAGCGCCCGTTTACTGCAGGAGCGCCCGTTTACTGCAGGAGACGCCCCGCCTCTTCGGGAAAGAGCGGGGCTTCTGCTCTCTCCGACCACAGCATCTTTCCCGCCGGCGCGAGGAGCGGACGGTGCCGGGAACGACGGAACCCCCCGCCTCTCCGAGGAGAGACGAGGGGTTCCGATCAGTGTGTCCGAGGGGGGACTTGAACCCCCACGCCCTATACGGGCACTAGCACCTCAAGCTAGCGCGTCTGCCATTTCCGCCACCCGGACGAGTGTTTCCTTCGACCTGCGTTTCCGCGGCCGAAGAAGACATTAGCACGGTTCCGGGGCCTCTCACGCCACCTCCCGGCCCACCGTCCTCCGCGCGCCGTCGAGCCCGCGCCGGTACCGTTGCCCGCATGTCCGACAGCATCGACAGCGCGCCCGTGACCGACAGCACCCTCGACGAGACGGCGCTCATCGCGCGCGATCTCATCCGCTTCGACACCAGCAACTACGGCGACGGGAAGGCGGAGCCGGAGCGCCCGGCCGCGGAGTACGTCGCGGCGAAGCTGCGCGACCTCGGCCTCGAGCCCGAGCTGATCGACTCCGACCCGGGACGCACGAGCGTCGTGGCGCGGGTCGCCGGGGAGGACCGCGAGCGCGGCGCCCTCGTCGTCCACGGGCACCTCGACGTGGTGCCCGCCATCGCCGACAACTGGAGCGTCGACCCGTTCGGCGGCGAGATCAAGGACGGCATGCTCTGGGGCCGCGGCGCGGTCGACATGAAGAACATGGACGCGATGATCCTCGCCTCGCTCGGCGACATCCTCCGTGAGGGGAGGCGCCCCTCCCGCGACCTCGTCATCGCCTTCTTCGCCGACGAGGAGGCGGGCGGTGTGCGGGGATCGGGATTCCTGGCCCGTGAGCGGCCCGAGCTGTTCGCCGGAGCGACCGAGGCGATCAGCGAGGTCGGCGGCTACTCGATCGAGCTGGCCGGCAAGCGGGCCTATCTCGTGCAGACGGGCGAGAAGGCGCTGATGTGGCTGACCCTCCGCGCGCACGGCACGGCGGGGCACGGCTCGCAGATCAACTCCGAGAACGCCGTCACCCGGCTGGCGCAGGCGATCGCCCGCATCGGAAGCGAGGAGTGGCCCACCCGCCTCACCGACACCACGCGCGAGCTGCTCGACGAGGTCGCCCGCCTGCTCGGCCACGACCCTCAGCGCAGCACTCCGGAGGAGCTGGCACTCGCCACCGGCACCGCCTCGCGCTTCATCGCCGCGACGCTGCGCACCACCGCCAATCCGTCGATGCTGTCGGCCGGCTACAAGGCCAACGTCATCCCGGACACCGCGGACGCCACCATCGACGTGCGCGTCCTCCCCGGCGAGGAGGACGCGGTGCTCGAGCGCCTGAAGGTCCTCGCGGGCGAGCACGTCGAGATCCTCGTCCAGCACCGCGACATCGGACTCGAGGTGCCCTTCGCCGGCCCCCTCGTCGAGAGCATGGCCGCCTCGATCCGCCGGTTCGATCCGGGCGCCGAGGTCCTCCCGTACCTGCTCTCCGGAGGCACCGACAACAAGGCGCTCTCGACGCTCGGCATCACCGGATACGGATTCGCGCCGCTCCAGCTGCCGTCGTCCCTGGACTTCCCGGCGCTGTTCCACGGGGTCGACGAGCGCGTTCCACTGGACGCACTAGTGTTTGGCAGGAAGGTCCTGACCGATCTCCTGCTGAGCTCCTGACGGCGCCGCGGACCGGGTCAGCACCGACCGATCCCGACCGACTGCTGGCCGACGACGCCCCAGCCCTCCTCGAAAGTGACGCATGGGCCTGCTCGACGCGCTGATCCTGGGACTCGTCCAGGGTCTGACCGAATTCCTCCCCATCTCCTCCAGCGCCCACCTCCGGATCGTCAGCGAGCTGCTGCCCGGTCTCGGCGGCCGCGACACCGGAGCCGCGTTCACCGCTATCACGCAGCTGGGCACCGAGACCGCCGTCATCATCTACTTCTGGCGCGACATCGTACGGATCGTTTCGCACTGGGCGCGCTCCCTCGTCGGCCGGATCCCGCGCTCGGACCCGGACGCCCGCATGGGCTGGCTCATCATCCTGGGCAGCCTTCCGATCATCGTCCTCGGCCTCGTCTTCCAGGACGCGATCGAGACGACCCTCCGCTCTCTGTGGGTGGTGGCCACCACCCTCATCCTCTTCGGCATCCTGCTCGGCATCGCCGACGCGGTCGGCGCGAAGAAGCGCCGCCTGCGCGACCTGGGCGTCCGCGACGGCCTGATCTTCGGAGGCGCGCAGGCACTCGCCCTGATCCCCGGCGTCTCGCGCTCGGGAGGCACCATCACCGCGGGCCTCTTCCTCGGCTACGAGCGCAAGGCGGCGGCGCGCTACTCCTTCCTCCTCGCGATCCCCGCGGTGTTCGGCAGCGGTCTCTACCAGCTGTACAAGAGCATCAGCGACCCGGTCGTGCTCCCGAACCAGGTCCAGGTCGGCGGGCTCGAGACTCTCGTGGCGACCATCGTCGCGTTCGTGGTCGGCTTCGTCGTGATCGCGTTCTTCATGAGCTACATCTCCCGCCGCAGCTTCCTCCCGTTCGTCGTGTACCGCATCGTCCTCGGCGTCGTCCTCATGGTCGCGCTCGCCACCGGCCTGATCGCCGCCTAGATGCGCGCCTGGACCGCCGCCGACGTCCCCGCCCTGCCCGGCCGGGGGAGCGCACCGCGCCTGCACGACACCGCGACCGCCGGCCCCGTCGAGCTCGACGCGCCCAGCGGAGTCGCGAGCCTCTACGTCTGCGGCATCACGCCCTACGACGCCACCCACCTCGGGCACGCGTCGACCTACCTCGCCTTCGACACGGTCCAGCGCGTCTGGCTCGACGCGGGCTACACGGTCGAGTACGCCCAGAACGTGACCGACGTCGACGACCCGCTGCTCGAGCGTGCGACGGCCACCGGTGTCGACTGGCGCGACCTCGCCGAGGAGCAGGTCGAGCTGTTCCGCGGCGACATGGTTGCCCTTTGCGTCCTGCCTCCGCAGCACTACGTCGGAGTCACCGAGACCGTGGATCCCATCGCGGAGGCGGTCGCCCGTTTGGAGCGCGACGGCGTCGCCTACCGCGTCGCTGCTCCGGACGCGGCGGAGGAGGGCGCGAGCGACCTCTACTACGACATCGCCGCGGCCGAGAGCGCCGTCTGGCACCTGGGCAGCGAGAGCCGGCTCGACGCGGAGTCGATGGCCCGCTTCTCGGCGCTGCGCGGGGGCGACCCGGAGCGCGCCGGCAAGCGCGACCCCCTCGATCCGCTGCTCTGGCGGGCCGAGCGCGCCGGCGAGCCCGCCTGGGACGCCGAGGTCGGCCGCGGCCGTCCGGGCTGGCACATCGAGTGCTCGGTGATCGCCCTCGACCGGCTCGGACCCGAGTTCACCCTGCAGGGCGGCGGGAGCGACCTGGTCTTCCCGCACCACGAGTTCAGCGCCGGCCACGCCGCGTCGCTGTCCGGCCGTCCTCTGGCCCGCGCCTACGCGCACGCCGGGATGGTCGCCTACCAGGGCGAGAAGATGAGCAAGTCGCTCGGGAACCTGGTGCTGGTCTCACGTCTGCGGAGCGAGGGCGCGGACCCGCGGGCGATCCGCCTCGCGCTCCTCGCGCACCACTACCGCTCCGACTGGGAGTGGCTGCCCGGGGACCTGCCGTCGGCCGAGGCGCGCCTGGCGCGCTGGGAGGCGGCCCTCGCCGCCGTCGGACCGCGCTCGGCGCTCGAGGTGCTGGCGCAGCTGCGCGAGGCGCTGGCCGACGACCTCGGCACTCCGGCCGCCCTCGCCGTCGTCGACGCCGCACTGACCGAGGGCGTGGACGACCCGTCGCTCCTGCGCGACGCGGTCGACGCCCTGCTCGGGGTGCGCCCGGCCTGAACCCCGTCAGGCTCGAGTCCCGTAAGCCTCGAGTCCCGGACGGCTCGAGTCCCGAACGGCTCGAGTCCCGTCAGGGCGGCCGGGAGGGTCATCGGCCGGAGCGGTCCCGTGATCGACGACCGTCTCGGACGAGCGGGCGCCGGCGGAGGCTACGGGCGCCAGGGCTCCTCGCCGGAGCGGCCGTCGCCGCGGCGGCGCAGGTAGCGCTCGAACTCCTGGGCGATCGCCTCGCCGCTCGCCTCGGGCGAGTCGACGGTGTCGCGCGCCTGCTCGAGCTGGGCGATGTACGACGCCATCTCCTCGTCCTCGGCGGCGAGGGCGTCGATGCCGCGCTCCCACTCCTCCGCCTCCTCGACGAGGTCGCCGCGGGGGATCGCCAGGCCGACGACCTCCTCGAGCTTCTCGAGCAGCGCCAGCATCGCCTTGGGCGAGGGCGCGTTGTGCACGTAGTGCGGGACGGAGGCCCAGATCGAGACGGCGGGGATGCCGACCTTCTGTGCGGCCTCGCCGATCACGCTGAGGATGCCGACCGGCCCCTCGTAGCTGGAGCGCTCGAGCTCGAACGAGCTCCGCAGCTCCGCGTTCTCGCTCGAGGCGAAGATGGAGATCGGCCGGGTGTGCGGGACGTCGGCGAGCATCGCGCCGAGGAAGACGACGGCGGAGATGTCTATCGCGAGCATGGCGTCGACGACCTCGGCCGCGAAGCTCTTCCAGCTGCGCGAGGGCTCGGTGCCGATCATGAGGTACAGCGCGCTCTCGGCGTCGACCGAGGTGTCGGCCGGGCCGAAGATCTGGGTGCCGGGCCAGGCGAGGCTGCGGCGGCCGTCCTCGCCGATCGAGAGCATGGGGCGGGTGTACTGGAAGTCGTAGTACTGCTCGGCGTCGACGGCGAAGAGGGGCACGTACTCCCCGGCGTCCTTGACCAGCCGCAGCGCGCCGCTGGCGGCGTCCCCGGCGTCGTTCCAGCCCTCGAAGGCCACGACCAGGACGTTCCCCGTGATCACGTTCATAGGCAGGATCTCCGCGTTCGGCTCGATGTGCGGGGAGCGCACACCGCGCCTGTCCCTCCGTCCAGGATAGGACCGCCCCCGGCCGCGCCCGTCCCGTCCGGCGGGATCGGCCGCGCTGTTCGCTCTCGGCCCGCGGCCGGGGAGGGGCGCGGCCCTGCCGGTACCATGGTCGCTCGTGACTCCCGAGACCTCCGCCCGGCCGCTGTCCTCCGAGCCGCTCGGAGGAGCGTCCGCCCCCGCCGCCGTCCTCTGGGACATGGACGGGACGCTCGTCGACACCGAGCCGTACTGGATGGCGTCGGAGCACGCGCTCGTCTCCTCCTTCGGCGGAGTGTGGACCCACGAGGACGCGATGGGACTCGTCGGCTCGGGCCTGCCCGCCGCCGCCCGCATCCTGCAGGGCAAGGGCGTCGACCTCTCCGTCGACGCGATCATCGACCGGATGACCGACGAGGTCGTCGACCAGCTGGCCGTGAGCATCCCGTGGCGACCGGGCGCGCTCGAGCTGCTGCACGCGGTGTCCGAGGCGGGTGTGCCGCAGGCGCTGGTCACGATGTCGATCTCGCGGATGGCCGCGGCCGTCGTGGACCGGATCCCGTTCCCCGCCTTCGCCGCCGTCGTCAGCGGCGACATGGTCGAGCGCAGCAAGCCCCACCCCGAGGCGTACCTCCTCGCCGCGAGCACCCTCGGTGTCGACATCACCGCATGCGTCGCGATCGAGGACTCCCTCACGGGCCTCGGCGCGGCCGTCGCCTCCGGAGCCGCGGCGATCGGCGTCCCGCACCAGCTGGAGCTGGATCCCGCCGCCCCCTACGCCCTCTGGCCCACTCTCGCGGGCCGCACCGTCGCGGACCTCGCGACGGTGTCCTCCGAGCACCGCGGCTCCGGCCCGGCCACGACCGAGACGGAGGCCCGCCGATGACCGGTGAGGCACTGCAGCATTCCGGACCCTTCCGCGCGGGAGACCGCGTCCAGCTGACGGGACCCAAGGGGCGGATGAACACCATCACGCTCGTTCCCGGCAAGGTGTTCCACACGCACCGGGGCGGCATCGAGCACGACACGGTGATCGGGCTGCCCGACGGCTCGGTGGTGACCAACACCGTCGGCGTCGAGCACCTCGCGCTGCGCCCTCTCCTCGCCGACTTCGTGATGTCGATGCCCCGCGGCGCGGCGATCGTGTACCCGAAGGACGCGGCCCAGATCCTCGCCCTCGCCGACGTCTTCCCCGGCGCCCGCGTGGTCGAGGCCGGTGTCGGCTCCGGCGCGCTCTCGCTCTGGCTGCTGCGGGCGGTGGGTCCGACCGGCCGGCTGTCGTCGTTCGAGCGGCGCGAGGAGTTCGCGGATGTCGCACGGGCGAACATCGAGACCTTCCTCGGCTACACGCCCGACAACTGGAGCGTCACCGTCGGCGACCTCGTCGAGGCGCTGCCCGGCACGGTCCCGTCCGGCGAGGCCGACCGCGTCGTGCTCGACATGCTCGCGCCCTGGGAGTGCCTCGACGTCGCCGCCGAGGCTCTCACGCCCGGGGGAGTGCTCCTCTGCTACGTGGCCACCGTCACGCAGCTCTCGCGGACGGCGGAGGCGATCCGCGCCTCGGGCCTGTTCACGAACCCGTCGTCGAACGAGACCATGGTCCGCGGCTGGCACGTCGAGGGCCTCGCGGTCCGGCCGGACCACCGGATGATCGGCCACACCGGCTTCCTCATCACCGCTCGCCGGCTCGCTCCGGACACCGTGCTCCCCGAGCTCAAGCGTCGCCCGTCGAAGACGGACTTCAGCGACGAGGACGTGGAGGCCTGGACCCCCGGCGCGCTCGGCGAGCGCGCCGTGAGCCCCAAGAGCCTGCGCAAGCGGGTCCGCGAGTCCGCCACCAGCGCCGAGCTCTCCCGGGCCCGCGGGTTCGGCGAGGAGACCGCGGAGCCCGACGACGAGGGCATCCTCTAAGCTGTTCCCGGCCTCCGGGCCGTCTCCACCCCGGGCGTCACCGCTCCCCTTCACTCGAATCGAGGACCCGTGCGCAGGACCACCGCGCTCATCGCCGGCATCGGCATCGTCGCCGCTCTCACCGGATGCACCGCGTCCTCCTCGCAGGCGGACTGCGACGCTCCGTTCTCCTCCGGCGACTCCTCGGCGGCGGTCAGCGCCACGGGCGACTTCGGAGCGAAGCCGGACGTCAGCGTCCCGACGCCGCTGAAGGCGGACGGCACGCAGGTCAGCACCCTCATCGAGGGCTCGGGCGCACCGCTCGAGAAGGGCCAGCTCGTCACCATCGACTACACCCTGGTCAACGGAGCGGACGGCACGGTCCTCGAGACCTCGCCCTACGACGGGTCGAGCACCGCCCGCTTCGGCGTCGGCGGAGCCGGGCTCGTCGGCCTGAACGAGGGCCTCCTCTGCACGCAGGTCGGCTCGCGCGTCGCCATCGCGATCGCCCCCGAGGACGGCTTCGGCCAGTCCTCGTCGCAGCTCGGCATCTCGGAGGACGACACGCTCGTGCTCGTCGCGGACGTCCGTGAGGCCTCGCTGGCCCGCGCGAACGGCGCCGCCCAGCCCGCGCCCGACGGCTTCCCGACGGTGACGCTCGGCGACGACGGACGCCCGGGGCTCGCGAAGCCCTCCGGTGACGCGCCGACCGACCTCCGCATCGCCCAGCTCAAGAAGGGCGACGGCGACGTCGTCGCCGAGGGCGACCAGGTCGTCGTGGCCTACACAGGCTGGCAGTGGAGCGACGGGAAGGTGTTCGACTCCAGCTGGGAGAAGGGCGCTCCCGCCGTCTTCACGGCCGCCGACGGCTCGACCACCCAGGGCGGAGTCATCGCCGGATTCGCCGACGCCCTCATCGGCCAGCCCGTCGGATCCCAGGTCATCGCGGTCATCCCGCCGGACCAGGGCTACGGCGACCAGGGCTCCCCTCAGGGCGGGATCCCCGGCGGCGCGACGCTGATCTTCGTCGCCGACATCCTCGGAAAGGTCTGACCGGGCCCGGCCCTAGACTGGAGGGCGTGCCTTCCGACGCCCCGTCCTCGAGCCGCGTCCCGGCCGAGGAGCGTCTGTTCAACCTCGTGCTCGCGCTCGTCGCGGCCGAGAACGGACTGACGAAGGCCGACGTCCTCTCCACGGTGCAGGGCTACCGGCAGCGGGTGGGCCGGGGCGACCGGACCTCGCTCGAGCGCCAGTTCGAGCGCGACAAGGACGACCTGCGCGAGCTGGGCATCCCGATCGAGACGGTCGACGCCCCGGGCGACCCGGGCAACACCCAGACCGTCCGGTACCGCATCGCGAAGCGCAGCTACGACCTCCCGGCCGACCTGACCTTCGACCCGGAGGAGCTCGCGCTGCTCCGCCTGGCCGGGGCGGTCTGGCGCGAGGGGACGCTCTCGGCGGAGTCGCGGCGCGCGCTGATCAAGCTGCGCTCGATCGGGGTCGAGTCCGTCGACCCCGTCATCGGCATCAGCCCCTCGATCCGGGTCCGCGAGGCCTCGTTCGAGCCGCTCAACGCTGCGCTCGACCGCGGCCAGGTCGTCCGCTTCCCCTATCTGAAGCCCGGCGGCGAGGAGCCGCGCGTGCGCACCGTGCAGCCCCGCGCCCTGGTGAACCACCAGGGGCGCTGGCACCTCCACGGCTGGGACGAGGGCGCCGAGGGCACGCGGACCTTCCTCCTGTCGCGGATCGTCGGGCCGGTCGCGTCCACCGGCCGCACCGCGCCTCTCGTGGAGGGGGACCACGCGGCGACCGCTCTCGCCCAGCTCGACGAGATCCTGCAGCGCAACAGCGCGCTCCTGCGCGTCGCCCCCGACTCCGACGCCGCCCTCCGTCTCGGCGGGCGTGCCGAGGCCGAGGGCGAGGGCCAGGGCCTGCTGCGCCTGCACTACACCGACCCGGACGTGCTCGCGGACGAGCTCGCCGGTCACGGTCCCGAGGTGCGGGTGCTCGAGCCGGAGGAGCTCCGCCGCCGCGTCCTCGACCGCCTCCGCCGCACCCTGGACGACCATGGAGGGGATCCCCGTGGCTAGACCCCGCTCCCTGCAGGCGCGCGACCGCCTGGCCGTCCTCCTCTCCCTCGTTCCCTACCTGCTCGACCGGGGCCGCGTGTCCGTCGCCGAGGTCGCCGCGCACTTCGAGATCCCGGAGGAGGAGGTGCGCCGCGCGGTGCGCCTCATCGCCGTCTCGGGCATCCCCGGCGAGACCGCGCAGTACCAGGCGAACGACCTCTTCGACATCGGCTGGGACGACTTCGAGGAGAACGACCACGTCGTCCTCACCCACCAGGTCGCGATCGACGACTCGCCGAGGTTCTCGGCGCGGGAGGCCGCCGCCCTCATCGCCGGCATGCAGTACCTCGCAGCGCTGCCCGAGAACCAGGGCAACGACCGGATCGCCTCGCTGATGGGGAAGCTCGCACGCGGCGCCTCCTCGGCCCCGAGCGCGGTCGCGGTCTCGCGCGGCACGGGCGCGGACAGCGCTGTGGCGCTCCTGCGGACAGCGATGGGCTCGGCGACGCAGGTCGCTTTCGACTACCGCAGCGCCCGCGGCGAGACCGAGTCCCGGCTCGTCGACCCCTTCGTGCTCGAATCGGTCGATCGGGACTGGTACCTGCGCGGATGGGACCACCTCCGCGAGGGCGTCAGGACGTTCCGGGTCGACAGGATGCGCTCCCTCCGCGACACGGGGACGCCGATCGTCCGGCGCCGCAACGAGGTGACCCTCTCGGAACGGCTCTTCGAGGCCTCCGCCTCCGATCTCGTCGTGGACCTGCGCGTCGCCCCCAGCGCTGTCGTGCTGCTGGGCGACTACGCGGCCGACGCCGAGTTCCCCGATCCCGTGCCGGGGGAGGAGGACCACGGTGTCCTCGTCCGTCTCCGCGTCGCCCATCTGGAGGGACTGACGCGCCTGGTGGCGTCGTTGGCGGGTCTCGTCACCGTGGTGGCACCCCCCGAGGCGCGCACCGCGGTCGCGCTCTGGGCGGCCTCCGCGCTCGCCGCGAACGAGGGGGAGCCGTCGTGACCTGGTGGTCGTGGATCCTGATCTGGCTCGGCCTCGCGCTGGGCGCTCTGGCGATGCTGGTCCTCTTCGCCCTCTCCTACTGGCGCAAGGGGAAGGTGCTCCTCGGACAGCTGTCCGAGGTCACCGCGAAACTCGAGACACTGAGTCCTGGAATGACGGACGACCTGCCGCCCCGGCCGTCCTCGTCGCTGTTCGCCGATCGCGACGACGTGAGGCGTGCGCACGAGGGCCGGCGTGACGCACGTCGCGACAGGATCGATCTCCGCCGGTCAGAACGGGTCGAACAGGGTAAGCTCCTCGTACACCGCAACCGACAAGTGAAGTGAGTCTGCAATGTTCGCTGGCCTCCAGGGGTGGCACCTCCTCATCATCCTCGCCGTGATCCTCCTCCTGTTCGGTGCGCCCAAGCTCCCGCAGCTGGCCCGCAGTGTCGGGCAGTCGATGCGGATCTTCAAGAGCGAGGTCAAGACCATGAAGGACGAGGACGGCACCGAGCGCCGTGAGTCGACCGAGGGGACCACCGGCACCGTCGCCGGATCCACCGGCACGACCACCGGCACCGGCACCACCACGCCGCCCGAGTCCCCGCTCAAGTAATGACGTCCGTGGCACCGAAGAAGCCACGGACGAAGCGGACGAAGAACCCCGACGGGCGCATGTCGCTCGGGGCGCACCTCGTCGAGCTTCGCAACAGGCTCTTCAAGTCGGCGATCGCGATCGTCATCGCGTGCGTCGCGGGGTGGTTCGTCTCGGAGTGGGTCTTCGAGGCCCTCAAGGCTCCGATCTCCGAGGTGGCCTCCACCCAGGGCAAGGAGGCGATCCTCAACTTCCCGACGATCGCCGGTGCCTTCGACCTGCGGCTGCAGATCGCCATCACGGTGGGCATCGTCCTGGCAAGCCCGGTCTGGCTGTACCAGATCTGGGCGTTCCTCGTCCCGGGCCTGACCCGCAAGGAGATGCGGTACGGCCTCGGCTTCATCCTCACCGCCATCCCGCTGTTCTTCGCGGGCTGCGCGGCCGGCTGGTTCGTGTTCCCGCACATCGTGGAGCTCCTGACGAGCTTCACCGGCAGCAACGCGGCGAGCTTCCTCGACGCCAAGATCTACTACGAGTTCGTTCTCAAGCTCGTGCTGGTCGTCGGCATCGCCTTCGTGCTGCCCGTCTTCCTGGTGCTCCTCAACTTCCTCGGCATCCTCCCCGGCATGCTGATCCTCAAGTCGTGGCGCATCGCGATCATGGCGATCGTGCTCTTCACGGCGATCGCGACCCCCGCGGCCGACCCGATCTCGATGTTCCTCCTGGCCATCCCGATCATCTTCCTGTTCTTCCTCGCCTGCGGGATCGCGATCCTGCACGACCGGCGCGCCGCCAAGCGCCAGCTGGTGTTCGACGGCAGCCCCTCCGACCTGCCCGCGTGACCGGACCGTCTCCCGCCGAGCGGTTCGCCGCGTTCCGGACGCGCCAGGGCCACGCGAGGGTCGAGGCGTTCCGCTCGACCCTCGCGTTCGACCTCGACCCCTTCCAGTACGAGGCCTGCAGCGCGCTCGACGACGGCCACAGCGTCCTCGTCGCCGCGCCCACCGGCGCCGGCAAGACCGCGGTGGCCGAGTTCGCGATCCACCTGGCCATGCAGGACCCGACGGCCAAGGTCTTCTACACGACGCCGATGAAGGCGCTGAGCAACCAGAAGTTCCAGGAGTTCGTCGAGGACTACGGAGCCTCCGAGGTCGGCCTGCTGACCGGCGACTCGAACGTCAACGCGCGCGCCCGCATCGTCGTGATGACGACCGAGGTGCTGCGCAACATGCTGTACGCCGACTCGGACCTCCTGCGCGACCTCGCCTACGTCGTGATGGACGAGGTGCACTACCTCGCCGACCGCTTCCGCGGCGCCGTCTGGGAGGAGGTCATCATCCACCTCCCGCAGCGCGTGCGGCTGGTCTCGCTCAGCGCGACCGTGTCGAACGCCGAGGAGTTCGGCGACTGGCTCCAGACCGTCCGGGGCGAGACCGAGGTCATCGTCTCCGAGGAGCGGCCCGTCCCGCTCGACCAGCACGTCCTGGTGGGCGGCAAGCTGGTCGATCTCTTCGACTCCTCCGGTCGGGCGGCGACGAACCGGGTGAACCCCGAGCTCGCCCGCATGGCCCAGGGCGGCTCCCGGGTCGAGCGCGGCGGCAGGGGCGGCCGCAACGGCCGAGGCGGTCGCGGCCGCTACCCGGAGCAGCGCACCGAGGAGCTCGTGCTGCGCTCGGAGGTCGTCGAGATCCTCCGCGGCAAGAACCTCCTCCCCGCGATCTTCTTCGTCTTCAGCCGTGCGGGCTGCGACCAGGCCGTGCGCCAGGTGCTGCGGTCGGGCGTGCGCCTCACCGAGCGCCACGAGCGCGACGAGATCCGCGCGATCGTCGAGGAGCGGTGCCGGACGATCCGCGACGAGGACCTCGCGGTGCTCGGCTACTGGGAGTGGCTCGACGGACTCCAGCGGGGCGTCGCCGCGCACCACGCCGGGATGCTCCCCGCCTTCAAGGAGGTCGTCGAGGAGCTGTTCCTGCGCCGGCTCGTGCGCGTGGTCTTCGCGACCGAGACGCTCGCGCTCGGCATCAACATGCCGGCCCGCACGGTCGTCCTCGAGAAGCTCGAGAAGTTCAACGGCGAGGCGCGCGTCCCGATCACACCGGGGGAGTACACCCAGCTCACCGGCCGGGCGGGCCGACGCGGCATCGACGTCGAGGGCCACTCGGTGATCCAGTGGCGCGGCGGGATGGACCCTCAGGCGGTCGCGTCCCTCGCCTCCCGGCGGACCTACCCGCTCAACTCCAGCTTCCGCCCCAGCTACAACATGGCCGCGAACCTGATCGAGCAGTTCGGGCGGGTGCGCACGCGCGAGATCCTCGAGTCGTCGTTCGCGCAGTTCCAGGCCGACCGGTCCGTCGTCGATCTCGCCCGCCGGGTCCGCCAGCAGGAGGAGTCGATGGCGGGCTACGTCACGGCGATGCAGTGCCACCTGGGCGACTTCGAGCAGTACGCGGCGATCCGCCGTGAGATCGGCGACCTCGAGCGCCGGGGCGCGGTGCGCGGCGAGTCGGCCTCCCACGCCGAGCGCGAGAAGCGCCAGGGACAGCTCACGAGCCTGCGGCGTCGGATGAAGGCGCACCCGTGCCACGCCTGCTCCGACCGCGAGCAGCACGCGCGCTGGGCCGAGCGCTGGTGGAAGCTGCGCCGCGAGACCGACGAGATCGAGCGCCAGATCCGCTCGCGCACCGGCGCCGTCGCCCGCATCTTCGACCACATCACGGACGTGCTGCTCGAGCTCGGCTACTTCCGCCGGGACGAGGTCGGCGAGCTCTCGCTGACGCCCAACGGTCGCACGCTCCGCCGGATCTACGGGGAGCGGGACCTGCTCGTCGCCGAGTGCCTCCGGAAGCAGGCGTGGACGGAGCTCGATCCGGCCGGCCTCGCGGCGATGGCGTGCTGCCTGGTCTTCGAGCCGCGACGCGAGGAGGGGACGCTCGGCGAGCAGTTCCTGCCCCGCGGCGCGTTCCCCGAGGCGCTGGAGAGGACCCAGCTTCTGTGGGCCCGGCTCGACGACGTCGAGCGGGAGCACCGCCTGCCGGGCAGCAACCCGATCTCGACGAGCCTGGCGCTGTCGATGAACATGTGGGCCAAGGGCATGCCGCTCGACATGGTGCTCCGCGAGTCCGACATGGCCGCCGGCGACTTCGTGCGCTGGGCGAAGCAGACCATCGACCTCCTCGACCAGCTCTCCGTCGTCGCCGAGGGCAAGGTCGGCCGCGCGGCCCGGACCGCCCTCGACCTGGTCCGCCGCGGCATCGTCGCGTACTCGACAGTCGCATGACGCCGATCGCTCCTCCGCCCGACGGGCGGACCGTTCCGCTGTGGGTGGCGCTGCCCCTCGCCGCCCTCGGCGGCGCCGTGCTCGACCGCGGCTTCCCCGACTCCGACGTCTGGCCGCTGGCGATCGTGGGCGCCGCGGCGATCCTGTTCGCGCTGGGGGGGCGCGGCTTCTGGAGCGGAAGCCTCGTCGGCCTCGTCGGCGGAGCGGTCTTCTGGGGCGTCCACATCGAGTGGCTGACCCTCTACCTCGGCCCGGTCCCGTGGGCGGCCCTCGCCGGCCTGCAGGCGATCTTCTTCGCGCTCTCCGCGGGGCTGATGGCGGTCGTCTCCACGCGCGGCCACCGCGTCTGGACGGGACCGCTCGGCCGGATGGTCGGCCTCCCCGCCCTCCTGGCGGCGCTCTGGATCGGGCGCGAGTCGATCACCAGCGTCTGGCCCTACGGCGGCTTCGCCTGGGGCCGCCTCGCGATCTCGCAGTCCCTCGGCCCGCTCGCCGGTCTCGCGGCGTGGATCGGCTTCGCCGGCCTCGGCTTCGTGGTGGCGTTCCTCGCGGCCGTGCTCGCGCAGGCCGTCCGCGAGATGTCCGTCCCGGCCTTCTCTCGCGTCAGCGCTCTCGCGGGCTTCGCGATCGTGGCGCTGGTGTTCCCCGCCTGGCCGGCACCGACGGAGGGCACGACCCGGATCGCCGCCGTCCAGGGCGACTCCGATGCGGGCCTGTTCTCGCAGAGCTACCGCGGGCAGATCCTCGAGGACCACACCTCGGCGACGCTGCCGATCCTCGATCAGGACGTCGACATGGTGGTGTGGCCCGAGAACGGCGTCGACATCGATCCGACCCGGAACGCCCAGTCGGCCGCCGTCCTCGACTACCTCAGCCGGACGATGGACGCGCCGTTCGTCGTGGGCACGATCACGAACCCCTCGGACGACGTCTTCTACAACAGCTCGCTGCTCTGGAAGGCGGGGGAGGGGGCGACGCAGGTCTACGACAAGGTGCATCCCGTCCCGTTCGCCGAGTACATGCCGGACCGGGCGTTCTGGCGGATGTTCGCTCCGGACCTGGTCGACCTGGTGAGCCGCGACTACTCGATCGGCACCCGTCCCAACGTCTTCGACGTGAACGGCGTCCTCGCAGGCATCGCGATCTGCTTCGACATCTCGGACGACGCGCTGACGAACGCGATGGTCGACGGGGGAGCCCAGGTCATCCTCGGGCAGACCAACAACGCCGACTTCGGCCGGACCGACGAGAGCGTCCAGCAGCTCGCGATCGCTCGCCTGCGGGCCATCGAGACCGGGCGCAGCGTGGTCAACATCTCGACCGTCGGGACGAGTGCGATCATCGGGCCGGACGGCGCGACGATCGACTCCCTGACATGGTTCGAGCCGGGTGCCATGGTGGACGAGGTCCCCCTCAGCTCCACCACGACCCCGGCTCTGGTGTGGGCGCGAGACCTCGGCTGGTACTTCCTGGCCGCCGGTCTCATCGGCATGGTCTCGTTCGTCCTCAGGACGCGCGAGCCGCGACGCCGTTACCGCTGACCGGCGCTACGCGCCGATCTTGTGCTCGCCGCGCCTGGCGCGCAGATAGGCGAGCCGCTCCTCGAGCAGCTCCTCCAGCTCCGCGCGGGTCCGACGCTCGAGCAGCATGTCCCAGTGGGTGCGCGGAGCCTTCTGCTCGCCCTTGTCCACGACGACCGGCTTCGAGTCCACCATCAGAGTGGCCTCGTGACCGCAGGAGCGGCACTCCCAGGTCTCCGGTGCTTCCGCGTCGGCCGAGAACACCATGTCGGTGTCGTGGCCGCAGTTCGCGCAGTGGTACTCGTACGTCGATCGCGGGGAGAAGACGACGCCTTCTTCGCTCTGCAGGCTCTGGGATCCGAGCCGCATTCCTCGCAAGCTTCGATCTGCCATTGTGTGGTCTCCTCTCGCTGTGCTTCCCCAGTGTCAACGTCGTACCTGGAGGTGGTCTTCCCGTCCCTGCCATTGCCAGAGAATCCTCAGGTCGGAGGCGTATTCCGCGGCTCCTGAGGGCGTGGCCGACGGGCGCTGAGGAAGGCGTCGACGGCCGCTCGGGCGAGGTCGGTGCGGTCGGTCACGAGCCCGTCGATCCTGAGCGCGAGGAGCTGCTCCATCCGCTCCGGATCGTCGATAGTCCAGAGGTGGATCTCGCAACCTGTCACCCGCAGCCGGGCGAGGATCCGCGGCTCCGCGACGCGGAGGCCGAGCGCGCTCTCGGGCACCTGGAGCGCGTCGATGCCGCGGAGAGCGAGACGCACGGGGAGGGCGGCGCCGAGGTGGGCGGCGACCAGGGCGACGACGAAGCGGACCGCCGACGCCGAGGTCGCGGCGCCGGGAAGACGGCGGAGGGCCGCTGCTCGACGGATCTCGGAGAACGAGGTGATCAGGACGCGCTCCGAGGCGGCGGCGCCGGACACCGCCGCGACAACCGGACCGATCGCGTCCCGCGACTTCACATCGACATTGAAGCGCGCGCGGGGGAGTGCGGCGAGGGCCTGCTCGAGAGAGGCGAGCCGGGCGCCGCCCGCCAGCCGGAGGTCCGCGAGCTCCTCCCACCGGGTGGCGGCGACGACGTGGCGGCGGCCGGAGCGGTCGATCACCTCGGCGTCGTGGACGAGCACGGCGACCCCGTCGAGGGACGCGCGCGCGTCCGTCTCGAGGAGGTCCGCACCCGCGGCGAGGGCGCGCTCGAAGGCGGCGAGCGTGTTGCCCTCGGCCGGCGGGCCGAATCCACGATGCGCGATCACCCGGGGCATCGGCCCGCTCAGGACGAGGGGTGGCTCGGAGGCGCGCATCGCGGACCGGGTCCGCGGCTCAGACGGCCGGCGGCGGGGGAGTGGGCGCGGAGTCCGGGGTTCCGTCGGTCGTCGCGGGCGCCGCGGGGGCGGACGTGTCGGATCCGGGCACGACAGGCGTGGAGCCGACGGACCCGGATGCGGCAGGCGCGGAAGCCGCAGGCGCCGACGTGGGTACCGCGTCCTGCGGGCGGACCGCCGGGGCGGACTGGCCGCGCTGGCCGAGCGCTCCTCCGATGCCCTTCAGCGCCTCGGTGAGCTCGCTCGGGATGACCCAGAGCTTGTTCGCGCTGCCCTCGGCGATCTTGGGGAGCGTCTGGAGGTACTGGTAGGCGAGCAGCTCGCTGTCGGGGCGGCCCTCGTGGATGGCGTGGAAGACGGTGGTGATCGCCTTGGCCTCACCCTCGGCGCGCAGGACCGCCGCCTTCGCCTGGCCCTCCGCCGCGAGGATCGCGGCCTGGCGCTGACCCTCGGCGTTCAGGATCTGGGACTGCTTGGTGCCCTCGGCGGTGAGGATCACGGCTCGACGGTCGCGCTCGGCGCGCATCTGCTTCTCCATCGAGTCCTGGATGGAGAGGGGCGGGTCGATGGCCTTGAGCTCCACGCGTCCGACGCGGATGCCCCACTTGCCGGTGGCCTCGTCGAGGACGATGCGCAGCTGCCCGTTGATGTTGTCGCGGGAGGTCAGCGCCTCCTCGAGGTTCAGGCCGCCGACGACGTTGCGGAGCGTGGTGGTGGTCAGCTGCTCGACCGCGCCGAGGTAGTTGGCGATCTCGTAGGTCGCCGCCCGGGCGTCCGTCACCTGGAAGTAGACGACCGTGTCGATCGAGACGACGAGGTTGTCCTCCGTGATCACGGGCTGGGGCGGGAACGAGACGACCTGCTCGCGCAGATCGATCAGCGGGCGGACCCGGTCGATGAACGGCACGACGAGATTGAGGCCCGGCAGCAGGGTCTTGTGGTACTTGCCGAGGCGCTCCACGACCCCGGCGGTGGCCTGGGGGATGATGCGGACCGCTCGGAAGAGGACGACCAGGGCGAAGAGGACGACGGCGGCGACGACGACGATCGTCACGACGGAGGACGGTGTCACGGTGTGCTCCTTTCGGCGGGGACGACGACCGCGGTCGCGCCCTCGATGGCGGTGACGACGACTCTCTCGCCGACTCCGAGTGTGCGGTCCTCGACGAGCGGGGACAGGCGGACGGTCCAGGTCTCGCCGTTGGCGAGCTTGACCTGGCCGGCTCCGGGGCCGGCGAGGACGACGCTGCCGGAGAGCCCGAGGAGAGCGTCCGCTCCGCTGGGGGTGGGATCGCCGCCCCGCTTCAGCAGCCGCAGCAGCGGCGGACGGACGGAGAACAGCAGGAGGGCGGCGAGGACGGCCGCGACGGGGACCTGGACCCAGAAGGGAGCCCCGACCAGCCCGGTCAGCAGTCCGCCTATGCTGCCGACGGCGAGCATCAGGAACGTGAACTCGAGAGTGATCATTTCGACGATCACGAAGATGAGGATCAGCGCGAGCCAGAGGATCCACGCGTACTGGGTGACAGCGTCCATGCTGTGTGCTCCTTCCCCTCGACGAGCATTCCCAGGCTATCAACGCCCCCCGGACGAGGGCTGGGAGAGGGGGTGCGCCGACGATCTCGAGGCCCTTGGTAGACTCCTCCGTCGGGCCGTGGCCCGTCATCGTGCCCGATCCGGTCTCCGAGCCGGCGTTCTGGAGGAATACCCGTGTCCAATCCCCTCGCCCCCGGCTCCTTCGACGGCAAGCGCGCTCTCGTCACCGGGTCGTCCCGCGGCATCGGCGCCGACACGGTCCGCTACCTGGCCGAGGCCGGAGCCCGCGTCGTCGTCAACTACCGCTCGAAGGCGCCGCGCGCCGACAAGCTCGTCGCGCAGATCGTCGAGGCCGGCGGCACCGCCATCGCCGTCGGCGCCGATCTCACCGACGCCGACTCGCGCGCCGAGCTCTTCTCCCGCATCGAGAAGGAGTACGGAGGACTGGACGTGCTCGTCCTGAACGCCTCCGGCGGCATGGAGAGCAACATGGGGGAGGACTACGCGATGGTCCTCAACCGCGACTCGCAGGTCGCCGTGCTCGACGCGGCGCTGCCGCTGCTCTCCGAGGGCTCCCGTGTCGTGTTCGTCACGAGCCACCAGGCGCACTTCATCCGGACCACGCCCACGATGCCCGAGTACGAGCCCGTCGCGCTCTCCAAGCGCGCCGGCGAGGACGCCCTGCGCGAGCGGATCGGTGAGCTCGCCGAGCGCGGGATCGAGTTCGTCGTCGTCTCGGGCGACATGATCGAGGGCACCATCACCGCGACCCTGCTGGAGCGCGCGAACCCGGGCGCGATCAGCTCGCGTCGCGAGTCGGCCGGCAAGCTCTACAACGTGCAGGAGTTCGCGGCCCAGGTCGCTCTGGCGGCCGTCGAGCCGATCCCCGCGGACAACACCCGCCTCGTCGGCGACATCTCCGACTTCGCCTGATCGCCTTCGCGGAATGACCCCGGCGCGCGGGTCTGCGATCCTCGACGGATGACTCCGATGGACGGCAGCGGACCGGCATCGGGGGAGTCCGTCCGCGCCGACGGGTTCCGCACATCGGCAGCCTCCGGGCGGCGTGGCGACTTCGACAGGGACGGCGAGACGAGCATCCTCCTCGACGCCGTCGCGGTGATGGCGAACTGGAGGAGGCGCTCGCCCTTCCGGTGCCGCGCCTTCCGGCGGACGCCCGAGAGGACCGAGACCTACCGACTGGAGGTGCGGCCCGTCGAGGCGTCGTTCTCCTGCGTCGACGAGCGCACCGGGACGGTCGACGCGTACGACGCCCCGACCGGCCGGTACGTCTCCGGGGGCGAGGAGCGTCCGCTGGACCGATGGCAGCTGCTGCCGGAGCCGCTGGCGGCCCGCCTGGCCTTCCCGCTGAACCTGCCGGTCTGGGGACGGCCGAGCGACGGGTACCGGATGACCGGCGCGTCGATCGACGGCGCGCTCACCGTGATCCGTCTTCGACACCAGGCCGACGGCCGCGTCCGCGGCACGATGACCGTCGATCCGCGGCTGCGGCTGGTCACGCGCTTCGACACTCCGACCGAGACGTGCTGGTACGAGGACGTCGAGGCGTGGGTGGAGCATTCGCCGATCCGCTGATGACGTTCCGGACCGTCGGGCGGCCTCAGTCCCGGTCCGTCCGGTCCGTCCACCGTTATCCGATAATGCACATTATGTCAGTTCGACCGAAGTCCCGTTCTGCAGGGATGGCGATCGGCTCCCCTCAACGCTCCTGCGACAGGACGTCATCGATCGCCGCCGCGCTCCGATGGCAGACCGGGCGCTTCGACGGTGAGGCCTCGGATCACCGCGGCGACGACCATGCGCTGCGTGAGTTCGGCGCTGGTGTCCACGGGCCACTGGCTCACCGACCCGACGTGCGCCGCGACGACCGCCTTCGCCAGGACGGCGGACTCGACGGCGGGGACGCGGCCGTGCACGGCGGCGAGGGCGGCGAAGCGCTCGCCCAGCTCGCGCGAGACGCGGTCGTCGTCGATCATCATCCGCTCGGCGAACTCCGGGTCCGCGGCAGCGCGTGCCAGGAGCACCGACCGCAGGGAGAACCACTCGCGGCTCGACGGGAGCGCGTCGAGGAGGGAGCGTACGGCGCCGTCGAGGGTCGCCGCGCGGTGCTCCTCCTGCAGCTGGACGTCGAGGGCCTCCTGCAGGCTCCCCCACACTCTCGCGGCCTGCTCCTCGTGGAGTGCGAGGAAGAGCTGGTCGACACCGGCGAAGTTCGAGTAGAACGCGCCGCGGGTGAAGCCCGCCTGCGCGCAGATGTCCTCGACGCGCTGGCCGATGGTGCCCGTGCTCTCGAAGAGCTCGGCGGCCGCGGCGAGGAGACGTCGTCGCGTCTCGCTCCTCCGCCGGACCGGAGCCTGCTCGCCTGTGACCACGCCCCCAGCCTATTCGGATCGTTGCACTGAATGGGCCTTTTCAGTACGTTTCGTTTTCAATGCATACCGTATCGAGAACTGGAACGCCCGAACCTCGACGGCGACGGTCCCCGTGGCTGCCGACCGCAACCGTCGTGCTCATCGGGGCGGTCCTCGCCTGGCTGAACCGGGTGGAGTGGTGGGGGTGGCTCGTCGTCGCGGCGGCCGCGGTCCTGATCGCGGCCGTCTCGAGGAGCTGGCGGCACCGGCACTGGATGCTGCGTACGGCGGCCTGGGTCGCGTCCGCAGGGCTCGTCGGAGCCGTCGCCCTCGCCGCGGGTCCTCTCCCGGCGACGCGGACGCTCGCCGGTCCGCACACCGCCCCGGTCACGACCCGGCAGGGCGACGTCGTCGGTGTGCACGACGCCGCGGCCGGGGTCGACGCCTTCGCGGGGATCCCCTACGCCGCTCCCCCGGTCGGCCCGTTGCGTTGGGAGGCGCCCCGCCCGGCCCCGCAGCGGTCGGCGACCCTCGTGGCCGACGACTTCGGCCCCTCCGCCGTTCAGCCGGAGCCGACGTTCCTCTCCCGAGCGGCGACCCGCGTGCTCGACCTGCCGCTGGAGGAGACGCTCCTCGGCGGGTACGCGACGGACGAGGACAGCCTCCGCCTGAACATCTGGACGCCGGCCGGCGGGGCGGGCGACTCCAGCCCGGTCCTCGTCTACCTCCACGGCGGCGCGTTCGTCTCGGGGTCCGGCGCCCTCCCCGCCTACGACGGCGCGGCGCTCGCCTCCCGGGGCGCGGTGGCCGTCACCGTCGCCTATCGTCTGGGCGTCCTCGGTTTCCTCGCCGTTGATGTGCTCGGCGGCGGCACCCCGGGGAATCAGGGACTGCTCGACCAGGTCGCCGCTCTGCAGTGGGTGCAGGACAACATCGCCGCTTTCGGCGGGGACCCGGGGCGGGTGACGGTCGCCGGCCAGTCCGCCGGCTCCGGCAGCGCCTGCATCCTCGGGGCCTCGCCCCTCGCGGCCGGCCTCCTCCACGGGATCATCGGGGAGAGCGGAGGATGCCTGGGGTCGGCGGGAGATCGCGAGGCCGGCGACCTCTACGACGACGCCGCCACCGCACGGGAGGCGGCTGCGCGCCTGAGCGAGGCCCTCGGCGGGGCGAGCCTCGCCGAGATGAGGGCCCTGCCGGCCGAGCGCATCGTCACGGCCGCCGCTGGCCTCTCGCAGCACTGGTGGCCCTCGATCGACGGCGTCGTCCTCCCCGACACGCCGCTCGCCGTCTACGAGGCCGGTCGGCAGAACGACGTCCCCCTCCTGCTCGGCAGCAACTCCGACGAGACCTCGCTCGATCTGCTGGGAGGCGTCGACCCGGATCCGGACGCCTACGAGCAGGAGGTGCGCCGGGAGCACGGAGACGACGCGGACCGATTCCTCGCGCTGTACCCGGGTGCCGTCGAGGACCAGGTCGTCGACTCCCGGCTGCGCGCCGACAGCGACCGGACGATGACCGCCCCGATGCGGCTCTGGGCGCTGACGGCCGCCCGGACCGGGCGGGCGGGCGTCCACGCCTACATCTTCACGCGCACTCCCCCGGAGAGCGGACTCGAGCGGTTCGGCGCGTACCACGGCGCCGAGGTGATGTACGCGTACGGGAACCTCGGGGCGGACGGCGACGCCGACTACACGGACGTCGACCGCCGGCTCGAGCAGGAGATGACCGCGCGCTGGCTCGCGTTCGTCTCCCACGGCGATCCGGACGCCGCCGGCCGCGAGCGGTGGCCGGCCGTCCAGGAGGATCCGGACAGCGTGCTCGAGTTCGGCGACGTCGTCCGGGTCGCCGGGCGCCCGTCCCCCGACGCGGTCGACTTCTGGCTCGCGGGGACGGGCTGACGCGGGGGCGCTCCTCGCGGCGGAACCCTCCGGTCAGCGGGGAGCCTCCGCTCAGAGCTGCCCGACGAGGTGCGCCTGCCGGCCGTCGCGCGCGAAGACCGGGATGACGGCCAGCGGCGCGTCGGCGACGATCCACTGCCCGCCCTCGTGCTCGGCGCCCGTCGAGAGCTCCGTCCAGCGCGCCCCGGCGGGCAGGTAGACCCGTCGGGAGACGGCTCCGGCGTGCGTGACCGGAGCCACCAGCAGGTCCGAGCCGAAGAGGTACTGGTCGGCCAGATCCCAGGCCTCCGGGTCCCCCGGGAACTCGTGGAACACCGCGCGCAGCACGGGCTGGCCCAGCTCGTGCGCCTCCCGCATCGCCTCGCGCGTGTAGGGGCGCAGGGTCTCGCGCAGATGCAGCAGGCGGGTGAGGATCGGCGTGGCCTCCTCGCCGAAGCTCCACACCTCGTTCGCGGCTCCGGTCGCGGCGCGGCGGGTCCCGTCGGCGGCCGTGACCGGGGCCGACGGCGCGCGGTCGCCGTGGAGGCGCATCACCGGGCTGAACGCGCCGAACTGGAACCAGCGCACGAGGAGCTCACGGAACTCCGGATCCGACGGGTCTCCCCCGGCGAATCCTCCGATGTCGGTCGTGAACCACGGGATCCCCGCGACGCCCATGTGGATGCCGGCCGTGATCTGGTGGCGCAGGTCCGCGAAGGTCGAGTGGATGTCGCCCGACCACACGAGCGCACCGTAGCGCTGGCTGCCCGCCCACGCGGTGCGGACGAGGTTGACGATCGCGGTCTCCCCGCCCTCGCTCTGCCCCTCGAAGAAGCCGCGGGAGAACGCCTGCGGGTAGAGGTTGCCGACCTGGACGGCGGGGCCGGCGGCGTAGCGGTAGTTGTCGAAGTCGTAGACGCCGTACTCGGGCTCGGCCTCGTCGAGCCAGAAGAGCCGGATCCCGTGCTCGCCGTAGTTGCGCCGGCACGCCTCCCAGACGAACCTCCGGGCGGCGGGGCTCGTCGCGTCGTAGAACGCGCTCGGACCCTCGAACTGCATGTGCAGGTCCAGGCCCCGCTCGGCCTTGACGAGGAGGTTCCCCTTCTTCATCGCGATGTAGTTCTCGGACTCGACCGACACCTGCGGCCAGACCGAGACCATCAGCTCGATCCCGAGCTCGCGCAGCTCGGCGACCATGGCGGACGGATCCGGCCAGAACTCCTCCTCGAAGCGGAAGTCGCCCATGTGCGGCCAGTGGAAGAAGTCGGCCACGATCACGTCCATCGGCAGGCCGCGGCGCCGGTGCTCGCGGGCGACCTCGAGCAGCTGCTCCTGGTTCCAGTAGCGCAGCTTGCACTGCCAGAAGCCGAGGCCGTGCTCGGGCATCATCGGGACGTGCCCGGTCGCGTCGGCGTAGGCCCGGGTGATGTCGGCCGGGGTCTCCCCCGCGGTCACCCAGTAGTCGAGCTGCTGGGAGGACTCGGCGGACCACTCCGTGCGGTTGGCCGCGAAGGTCGCGCGGCCGATCGCGGGGTTGTGCCAGAGGAAC
This sequence comes from Rathayibacter sp. AY1F9, assembly GCF_002932155.1. Lineage (NCBI taxonomy): Bacteria > Bacillati > Actinomycetota > Actinomycetes > Micrococcales > Microbacteriaceae > Rathayibacter > Rathayibacter sp. AY1F9. The sequence goes on from NZ_PSVA01000003.1 coordinate 143,601, forward strand.
CCGTAGCCGCGGCTCGACAGCACGAACGGGACGCTCGACTGGGAGTTGCGGTGCGCGAGCTCGAGCGTGCAGCCCTTCAGATCGAGGATGTCCTGCTGGTACTGCCCCATCCCGTACAGCTTCTCGTCGGGGGACGTCTCGAACAGCGCGGTCAGCCGGAAGTCGCCGCCCAGGTGCGGACGCTGCTCGCGGGCGCGCAGCTTGAGCGCTCCCCCGCTCCCGAGCTCCCGGAAGAGCAGCTCCCCCCGACGGTCGTAGAAGGAGAGGGAGCAGGAGAGCTCGTGGTAGCCGGTCTGGTAACCGTAGCCCTCCTGCTGCTCGAGGACGACGGTGATGCCGCCGGCGCGCAGCGTCGCCCGCGGTCCCTCGATCGAGACCTCCGGCGCGTGGCGCTCGGGGGCGATCAGCGCCCAGTCGGTGTCGAGGACCTCCCCGGACCGGCGGGCGCGGACCCGGACGCTGTCCCTCCCCCACGGCTCGACGACGACGGTCTCGCCGTCGCCGCGCCAGACGAGGCGGTCCCCCTCGAGCGCGAACGCGTCGGTGTCCATGTGCTCCTGCTTCCTCGAGTCGGGCACGGCGCTCAGTCCTTGACCGCGCCGGCGGTGACCCCGGCGGCGACGTAGCGCTGGGCCACGATCAGCAGCACGGCGGCCGGGATGGAGGCGATCACGGCGGTCGCCATGATCCCGTTCCAGTTGGTGGTGGTCGATCCGATGTAGCGGTAGAGGCCGAGGGTGAACGGCACGATGCTGTTGCCCGAGGTGAGCGAGTTCGCGTTGAGGAAGTCGGCCCAGGCGAACAGGAACGAGAACAGGCCCGCGGTCACGATCGAGTTCCGGCTCAGCGGGATGACGATCGAGACGAAGGAGCGCCAGTTGCTCGCACCGTCGATCCGCGCGGCCTCGATCAGCTCGTCGGGGATGCCGAGCATGAAGGCCCGGAGGATGATCACCGCGAACGGCACGGAGGCGGTCGCGTCGGCGAGGATCAGGCCTGGATAGGTGTTGAGCAGCCCCAGCGCGTTGTAGATCGCGAACAGCGCGGTGACCAGGACGATCCCGGGGATCATCTGGGCGAGGAGGAACACGAACATCACGACGCCGGTCCCCCGCACCCGGAACTTCGCCATCGCGAAAGCGGCGGGCAGGGCGATCGCCAGCGTCAGGATCACGCAGCCGATCGAGATCACGAGGCTCGTGATGAGGTTCGGCAGCTGCGTCGAGAACGCCTGCACGTACCCGTCGAGGGTCGGGTCGCCGGGGAACAGGCTCGGCGGGGTCTGGATCAGGTTCTGCGGCTTGGTCAGCGAGACGTTGACCATCCAGTAGAGCGGGAAGAGGAGGAAGCCGCAGAGCACGATCGCGATGACCACGTCGATCCCGCGGCGCAGCCCTGTGGTGTGCCGGTTCATCCGAGGTCCTCCTTGCGCTGGGCGCGGATGTAGATCACGCCGAAGACGAGGGCGACGATCACGAGGATCTGGCCGGCCGCCGCACCGACTCCGAACTGCAGGTCGGTGAAGGACTGCTCGTAGGCCCAGGTCGCGAGGGTGTGCGAGCTGTTGGCCGGGCCTCCCTTGGTGAGGATCCAGATGACGTCGAACACCTTGATCGTGTAGACGAGGCCGAGGAGGAGCGTGACGGAGGTCACCGGTCGCAGCAGCGGCCAGGTGATGCTCCAGAAGGACCGCCAGCGCGAGGCGCCGTCCAGTGCCGCGGCCTCGTAGAGGCTCTCGGGGATGCCCTGCAGGCCTCCGTGCAGCAGCACCATGTTGAACGGGATGCCCAGCCAGATGTTGGCGATGATGACCGCCCACAGCGAGACGGACGGATCGGTCAGCCAGCCGACCGGCGTGCCGATCGCGGCGTTCAGGATGCCGAACTGCTGGTCGAAGATCCAGCGCCAGGCCGTCGCCGAGACGATCAGCGGCAGGAGCCACGGCAGCAGGATGAGGGAGCGGAACGTCGCCGAGAGCGGGAACCGGCGGCTGAAGAACAGCGCCAGGGCCATGCCGATCGTGAACTGGCCCACCAGCGAGACCACGGTGAAGACCACGGTGTGCCAGGCGATGCTCGCGAAGATCGGATCGGTGACGACCGTGACGTAGTTGTCGAAGCCGACGAAGGGGGCGATCCCGGTCACGAAGGACGACGGTCCGAAGTCCTGGAGGCTGAGGACGACGCCGCGGATGATCGGGTAGACGAAGAAGACGGCGAGGAAGATCACCACGGGCGCCATGAAGGCGGCGGCGGCGAGGCGGAGGTGGGAGCGGGGTCGGCGGCGGGCGGGCGGCCTGGTGGCCGCCCCGCCCGCGACCGGCGCCGTGAGCACGGCGGGGTCGGTCATGCGGCCGCTACTTCAGGCTCGCCGCGGCGTCGTCGAGGGCCGCCTGCGGCGTCTTCGAGCCGGTCAGCGACTCCTGGATCGCGGTCCAGAGCGCCTTCGAGGTGTCCGGGTAGGCGACGCCGAGGTCGCTGGTGCGTCCCTGCGCGACCGAGATGGCCTCGACCCACGGCTGGAGCGCGGGGTCCTCGGTCGCCTGCTCGGCGGCCGCGTCGGCGTACGGCATGATGTACGACTGGCCGGCCGCCCAGGCCTTCAGGCTGTCGGGCTGGATGACGCACTGCGCGAACTCCGTGGCGAGGGTCTGCTTCGCGGCGTCGGAGGCGACCACCTCGACGAACTCGCCGCCGAGCGGGCTCGGTGCCGCTCCCCCGTCCTTCGCCGGGATCGGCACGACGCCGTAGTCGATGCCCGCCTCGTCGAGGGCGGAGAGCTGCCAGGTGCCGTTGACCATCATCCCGAGCTTGCCCGCGAGGAACTGGTCGCGGACGTCCTGCTGGTTGGCGTTGACGTTCGCCTGCGAGGCCGAGCCGCTCTTCACCAGGTCGGTCCAGAGCGCGAGCGCCGAGACGGCGTCGTCGGAGGAGATGTCCTCGAGGGTCGCACCGGAGCCCCAGAAGAAGGGCAGGAACTGGAAGGTGCCCTCCTCGGTGCCGATCGCGGAGAAGCCGAGCCCGGTGACGTCGCCCGCGGTGAGGGCCTTCGCGGCGGTGGTCAGCTCGTCCCAGGTCGTCGGCGGAGTGACGCCGGCGGCCTCGAAGAGCGCCTTGTTGTAGAAGAGCGCGAGGGTGTTCGAGCCGATCGACGAGCCGTAGGTCTTCCCGTCCAGCTGGCCGGCGGCGAGCACGTTCGGGAGGACGTCGCTGGTGTCGAGCCCGGAGGCGGCGTTGTCGACGAGCAGGCCGGTGTCGGCGAACTTCGCGACGTTGGGGTTGTCGAGGACGACCAGGTTCGGCGTCGTCTTCGACGCGGCCGACTGCAGGAGCTTGGTGGTGAGGTCGGGGTCGGAGGTGCGCTCGAGGGTGATCCCGGTCGAGGCCTCGCAGCCGGCCAGGAGCTGGCCGTAGGGGGAGGACGCGTCGTACTGGGTGAAGCTGTCCCAGAGGGTGAGCGACTTCGACGAGTCGTCGCCCGCTCCCTGTGCGCTGCACGCGCTGAGGGCGACTCCGGCGATGAGGACGAGGGAGGCGGCGCCTGCGGCCCGTCGGATGCTGTTCTTCACGGTATTCCTCTCTGAATACGGTCGGAACGAGCGGAGCGCTCGCGCCGGGAAGACCCTCCGGGAGCGCCCGCTGGGGCGGTCCGTCCGGAAGTCGTGGCGAGCCTAACCGAGTCGGAGAACCGGTTCAATAGATTTCGGAGAACCGGTTCACCGATCGCCCGGGGAACACTCCGGACGACCCGGCGACGTCAGCCGCGCGCCCGCCGCCACGAGGGGACGACGCCCCGGCTGGTGCCCGGCGAGAAGGGCGCGGTGGTGCCGAGGTCCACGACTACCGCGGGCAGCAGCTCCGTCACTCCCGGAGTCGCGGTGCCGGCGAGCTCGTCGAGCACCAGGTCGACCGCCCGCGAGACCATCTCGTCGCCGGGCAGGTCCACCACGGTGACCGGCTGGTCGGCGTGCCGCATCACCGCCTCCGGGGCGATGGTCATGATCGAGCAGTCCTCCGGGACCCGCAGGCCCAGGCCGCTGAGGCGCTGGAGGAACGGCTCGAGCACGCCCGGCCCGTGCGTGACCACGGCGCTCAGGCCGGGGAGCTGCTCCTGCGCCTGCTCGAACCAGTCGTCGACGTCGTCGGTGCTGGGGATGACGGCTCCCCGCACGCCGCGCAGGCGGCACTGGTCGAGGAAGCCCTCGCGGAACCGCAGGGCGAAGGCGTAGCCGCTCTCGTAGGCGTCGGGGCCCATCCCGAGGACCGCGATCTCGACGTGCCCGAGGTCGGCGAGGTGGTCGACGGCGACCCGCGCCGCGCCGTCGAAGTCGAGGTCGATCGCGCTGAACGGGCTGCCCTCGCCCGGGTAGCCGACCAGCGCGGTCGGCAGGCCGATGCTCGCGAGGACCGGCAGCCGGGGGTCGTCCCGGCGGATGTCCATCACGACGAGCGCATCGGCGAGGACGTCGCGCGCCAGCTCCCCCTCGCCCGTGCCCATCATCAGCAGGTCGAAGCCGCGGGCGCGGGCCGCGTACATCGCCGCCCGCACGAAGCGCATGAAGACGTCGACATCGGTCTGCCGCGACTCCGGATCGACGGAGGCGAAGAAGCCGAGGATGTTCGTGCGCCGCAGCGCCAGGGCCCGCGCCATCGGGTCGGGCCGGTAGCCGAGCCGCTCCACGCTCGCGAGCACGCGCAGGCGGGTCGCCTCCGGGAGCTTCTTGTTGCCGGAGAGCACGTAGGACACCGTGCTGCGGGCCACCCCCGCATCGGCCGCGACGTCGCGAATGGTCACCATGGGCTCAGCGTAGTGAGGGCGCGGCGACGGGAGGGCCCGCCGGCGACCCCCTCGACCGGTGGGCAGCAGCGTGCATACCAGGGCGGTCCGGCCGTCCCGCCGTGGGTGGAGAGCCGTCCGCCGCGAGCCGCGCGACGGCGCCGACGGACGCAGGCCGCGGACGAGCAGTCGGTCACGGTTGCGCGCGGGTCCGACGGGCACGTACGGTCGACCCGTACCTCGTCGCGAGCCGCGACGTCGGTGCGGCCGCCACACCGGCCGATCCAGCGGCTCGCGGTCACGGGGGCTCCCCGCACGGAAGACGGACTCTTGCGCTCCAGCACCGGTACTGCGTCCACGACGCAGCAGCTGCTCTCGCACTGACGTCCCCCGTGCCCGCCCCTCAGGGGCGAGCCGTTGCTCCTTCGGAGTCCGGTGGTCGTCGTGCGCCGACACCGACCCCTGGAGCACCGTGCCCTCCACTTCCCGCACCACCCCGCCCGCCGTCGTCCTCCACGACTGCACGTTCGCCTGGCCCGACGGCTCCGTCGTCCTCGACCGCGTCACCGCTGCGTTCGGACGCGGGCGCACCGGTCTCGTCGGCGCGAACGGCGCCGGCAAGTCGACCCTCGTCCGCCTCGTCACCGGCGGCCTCTCCCCCACCGCCGGGAGCGTCTCGACGACGGGACCCGTCGACCTGCTGCCCCAGCGCCTCCGGCGAGGGCCCGACGACACCGTCGCCGATCTCCTCGGGATCCGGCATCGCCTGGACGCTCTGCACGCGATCCTCCGCGGCGACGCGGATCCGCGGCAATTCGAGGTGCTCGCGGACGACTGGGACCTCGAGGCCCGAGCGCTCGCCGCACTCGGCGACGCCGGTCTCGACCTGGAGGAGGCGGACCTGCTGCGGCCGGTCGCGACCCTCTCCGGAGGGCAGGCCGTCCTCACGGCCGTGACCGGCGTCCGGCTGCGCGGTCGGCCGATCGCCGTGCTCGACGAGCCGACGAACGACCTCGACCGGCGCTCCCGAGGGCTTCTGCTCGACCTGGTCGACCGGTGGCGCGGGACGCTCGTGCTCGTCAGCCACGACCGGGAGCTGCTCGAGCACGTCGACGAGATCGCGGAGCTGCGCGACGGGGCCGTCCGCACCTCCGGCGGGACGTTCTCGGCGTTCGAGGAGCGGCTCGCCCTCGAGCAGGTGGCCGCGGAGCGCGATCTGCGCGACGCCGACCGGCTTCTCCGCGCCGAGCGGCGGCAGCGCATCGAGGCCGAGACGACCATCGCCCGTCGGGCGCGGGCGGGCGCGCGATCGGCGGAGTCGATGCCCGCGATCCTCGCGAACGCGCGGAGAGGACGCGCCGAGGCGACCGCGGGACGGCTGCGCTCCGGGCACGGGGCCGCGGAGGCGCGGGCGCGCGAGCAGGTCGACGCCGCGTCGCGGGCAGTGCGCGACGACGACCGGGTCCGCCTCGACCTGCCGGACCCCGGGGTCGCGGCCGGGCGCCGTCTGGCGGAGGTGACGGTGCGCGGCCGGACGACGGTGCTCCAGGGGCCGGAGCGGATCGCCGTGGTCGGCGCGAACGGGACGGGGAAGACCACCCTGCTCGAGCACCTCGTCGGGGCGACGGGTGCGCGGGAGCATCCGCTCGCCGGCACCACGGCCCGAGCGCTGACGGAGCGGGTCGGCTGGCTCCCCCAGCGCCGCGAGGGACTCCTCGACGAGGAGGCCACCGTGCGGGAGCACGTCTCCCGGGCCGCGCCGGATCGTCCGGCGGTCGAGCTGCGGAACGCCCTCGCGCGGCTCCTGGTGCGCGGCGACGTGGTCGATCGGAGGATCGCGTCGCTCTCGGGCGGCGAGCGGTTCCGCGTCGCGCTCGCCGGGCTCGTGCTGGCGCAGCCGGCTCCGCAGCTGCTCGTGCTCGACGAGCCGACGAACGACCTCGATCTCGCCACGACCGACCACCTCGTCGACGTTCTCGCCGCCTGGCGGGGCGGCCTGGTCGTCGTCAGCCACGACGAGGCGTTCCTCGACCGGCTCGGACTCCACTCCCGAGTGGTGCTCGACGCGGAGTGACGGCTGGTCCCCCGGCCCCCGGCGGTTCTGGCCTCGACCGGGCCCCTGCCGCCGGGGAGACTGTCCGGGCCCCTCCCGCCCTCAGCGAACGGACCGACGTGCTCACCGGACTCAGCGCCTTCCCCCTCACACCGCTCCGCGACGACAGCATCGACGAGCGGTCGTTCGCCGCTCTCGTCGAGCGGCTCGCGCGGGCGGGAGTCGACTCGATCGGCGCCCTGGGCTCGACCGGCTCGGCTCCGTACCTGGACCGCGGCGAGCGCCGGCGCGCCGCCGAGATCGCCGTCCGCGGCGCCGGCCCGGTGCCGGTCGTGGTCGGGATCGGGGCGCTGCGCACCTCGCAGGTGCTGGCGCTCGCCGAGGACGCGCAGAGCGCCGGAGCGAGCGCGGTGCTCCTGGCGCCGCTCGGCTACCAGCCGCTGACGGACGAGGACGTGCTGGGGCTCTACGAAGACGTGACGGCTCAGCTCTCGGTGCCGCTCGTCGTGTACGACAACCCCGGGACGACGCGCTTCTCCTTCTCCGACGACCTCTACGGGGCCGTCGCCCGGCTGCCGCAGGTCGCCTCCCTCAAGATCCCCGGCGTGCCGGAGGGACCGGGCGCCGCGGCGGCGCGCGTCAGCGAGATCCGGGCGCGGGTGCCGGAGGGGGTCACCGTCGGGGTCTCGGGGGACGCCGCGGGTGCGCGCGGGCTGCTCGGCGGCTGCGACGCCTGGTACTCGGTGATCGGCGGCATCTTCCCGCGGACGGCGCTGTCGATCGCCCGGGCGGCGCAGTCGGGCGATGAGGCGGCCGCGATCGCGGGATCGGCACGCCTGCAGCCCGTCTGGGACCTCTTCGCGGAGCACGGCGGCAGCTACCGCGTGGTCGCAGCGATGGCGGAGCAGCTCGGTCTCGCCGAGGCGCGCTGCCTCCCGCGTCCGGTCCGCGGGCTCGGTGCACGGGCGCGGGCCCGGGTCGCGGAGGTCCTGGCGGAGCTGGGGCCTGTGCTGGAGTGATGCTCGGGCGGGTCGACGGGAGGACGGCTCGGACGGCGTGGTCGTTCCGGACAGCTGGAGGGGCGGGCCGGGGATGTCCCCGACCCGCCCCTCCGGCGGAGCACGCGACCTCAGCAGGCCTTGGACGCGCGGTAGGTGTTGCGTCCCGCCGCCACGAACAGCGCGTCGAGGACTCGGGCCTTGCCCGGCGCCACGGAGTAGCAGCTGCCGTCGAAGTCGGCGATGATGTCGGCCTTGCGCTCGACCGTGCTCGACCCGCAGTTGCGGAAGACGAGAGCGCGCTGGCGCAGGACGCCCTCGGGTCCGAGGGTGGCGCCGGTGGCCACCTCCTGGGCTCCGCACGCGTAGTTCCCGGCGCTCACGTACTGTCCGTTCGCGACCTCGGCCGCGGAGGCGGGCGTCGCGACAGCGACGACGCCGACGGAGGCGATGGCGCCCGTGAGGGCGAGGGTGGCAAGAGTTCGTCGAAGAGTCATGGTCGTTTCTCCTTCTGCTTCTCGGTCCCTTCACGCTGGCACCGGTCCGCCGACGAGCGCGAGGAACCTGGGAGCCTTCACACCGGGGGGCCAGACCGGTGCGGGGAAGTGCTCCCGAACGGAGCGAAAGGGTCGGAACCGGTGGGGCGGGCGATCAGGAACGGGCCTCTCCTTCGCTTCCGGAGCGCCTCGATCCGCCGCCGATGCGGTCGCCGAGCCGCCGACCGTTCCGTCCGTGCGGCGTCGTCCCTCCGCCGTCCCGCGACTGGCGCGCATCGACGGGTCGTCCGGCCGGTCCTCCGGCTAGCGTTGCAGGCACACCCCCCGCCGACCCGGACCGCTCCGCCGACCTCGTCGGTTCGCGGTCCCTGCACGAGGAGCCCCCGTGTCCCCCGACGATTCAGCAGTACCCCCCTCTCGAACTCCCGGCCTCCGGCGGCGCGCCGTCATCGGCGGCGCCCTCACGGGTGCTCTCGCTCTGGGCGCGGCGACGCTCCCGGCCGCCTCCGCCTCCGCCTCCCCCGTGCCCGGCCTGCCCGGGGAGAGGACCCGCACGATCAACGTGAGGACGAAGAACCGCGGCGTGCTCTACGACGTCCTCACGGTCTCGATCGCGGGCGACCTCGCGCGGATCTTCGTGCCGCAGACGGTGAAGCCGCGGCAGGCCGCGGCGGTACCGGTGATCTGGTTCATCCACTCCGCGCAGGCCGACCACACCTCGCTGTCCAGCGTCTTCGCGTACCCGGCCGAGCTCGCCGTCGAGCGGGGCGCCATCGCGATCTGCCAGACGCTCGGCGGAACGATCTGGACCAACGACACCGCGCAGAAGCACCAGCGGAACGGCTACGCCTACCTCTCCGGCCAGTTCCCGATCGCCGCCAGCTACCTCTGGGCGATGTCGGCCGGCGGCGCGCTCGCCTGCGAGGACTACGGCGCGCGGGTCTTCCCCGGCATCAACGGCGTCTACCTGGTCAACGGCGTCTACGACCTCCGCGACACCCACGACCGCACGACGCGGGGCCGCTTCTCGATCGGCGGTGCCTTCGGCGGCAGCACCGCTCAGATCGACTCCCACAACCCGAAGCGGCTGCCCGCCTCCGCCTGGGCCGGCGCGAACATCCGCGCGGTGGTGTCCGACACGGCCCACCCGGACCCGAGCGTGCCGCCGGCACTGCACGGGCTCGCCCTCGTGAAGAAGGCGACGGCCACGGCCAGGGAGGCGACCGTCCGGACGCACGCGCTCGGCCACAACGCACCGTCGTGGGTGAACCAGGACGGCATCGACGCGATCTTCCGCTGGCACGCCGGGCTGGCCGCCGCGCCGGCGCCGTCGGCGACGCCGACCCCGACGAAGACCCCCGTCGTCCGCCCGTCCACCGCGGGCCGCTGGGACTTCGACCAGGCGGACGCCCCGTACGCGGGAGAGCCGGGGTCCCCGTTCCGACCCCGCTGAGCGGTCCGGACGCGACGGCGTCCCTCGGGATGCGCTGACCGTCACGGGCCCGCGGCGGGAGCGCTCGGCCGCAGTGAGACCGGGCCTACGTCCCCTCCGCGGAGCTCCGCGGCGCCCTCTTCCGGACAGGGCCGCTAGAGGACATTGTCAGCGGCGGGACGGCCGTGCCACGGTTCGAGGACGGCCGATGAGGGCCGTCCCGATCGAAGGCAGCACATGCGCTCCAGCACCGTCCCTCGTCCGCCCGCCGTCCAGGACGGCACGTCGCAGCCGCGGGATCCAGGAGCGGCGCGGCGGCTCCGGCGGGGTCTGCTCGGGTTGACCGCGGCCGTCGCGCTCCTCGTCGGCACCGCCGTTCCTCTCGCGGCGGTCGCCGCTCCGTCCGCCCCTGTCCTCGGGGTGGCGGCCTGGGGAAGCGGCACCGACGGGAAGACCACGGTCCCGGCCGGGGTCGAGGGCGTCCTCTCCCTCGCCGCGGGCCGGACCCACAGCCTCGCCGCGAAAGGCGACGGCGGGGTCGTCGCCTGGGGCCGCGGGTCGTACGGGCAGACCAGCGTCCCCGACGGTCTCACGGGGGTCGTCGCGGTCTCCGCCGGCGACTACAGCAGCCATGCGCTGAAGAGCGACGGGACCGTCGTCTCCTGGGGCTACGACGGCGACGGGCAGGTGTCGAGGAGTGCCGCGCTGACCGGGATCGTCGCGATCTCGTCCTCCCGCGACAACAGCCTCGCGCTCGGCAACGACGGCACCGTCACGTCGTGGGGCAGCAACGGGCTGGGCGAGGGCCTGGTCCCGGCCGGCCTCGGAGGCGTCACGGCCATCGCCGCGGGCCGGCGCCACAGCCTCGCCGTGTCCGGCGGGAGGGTGGTCGCCTGGGGCTGGGACCTCTACGAGCAGACCGACGTCCCCGCGGGGCTCGAGGGCGTGGTGGCCGTCGCGGCGGGAGAGACCCACAGCCTCGCGCTGAAGGAGGACGGCACCGTCGTCGCCTGGGGCGCGAGCTCCGACTCGGTCGTCGTCGACTACGGCCAGACCACGGTGCCGGAAGGCCTGTCCGGGGTCGTGGCGATCGCCGCCGCGTCCGACTACAGCCTCGCGCTGAAGGGCGACGGCACGATCGTCGGCTGGGGCCGGAGCTCGGCCGGGCAGCTGCAGTCACCCGCCGGCCTCGCCGGCACGACGGCTCTCGCAGCCGGACCCGATCACGTGCTCGCCCGGGGCCCGCGTCCGGTCCTGACGGCGGATGCTCCTCCCGCGTCCGGGCCGCTCGGAGCGGCCGCCTCGTACACCTTCGCGGCCGACCGCCCCGCCTCGTTCGCGATCGCCTCCGGCTCACTCCCCGACGGCCTGACCCTCAGCGCGTCCGGGCTCCTCTCCGGCACGCCGACGACCGCGGGCACGTCCACCTTCGCCGTCTCCGCGCGGAACCCCTTCGGCGCTACCGTCGGGGCCCCGCACACGTTCGCCGTGGCGGAGACGACGGTCGCGCCGACCCTGGCCGGCGACCCGCCCGCCGCGACGGTGGGCACCCCGTACGACTTCGACTACAGCGTGACGGGCACACCGGCGCCGACGGTCTCGCTCGTCTCCGGAACGCTCCCCGCCGGCCTGAGCCTCGATGATCGTGGCGGCCTGACCGGGACGCCGACCGCCGACGGACGCTCCACCTTCACCCTGCGGGCCTCGAACGCTGCGGGGAGCGCGGAGACCACCAGCACCGTCGTCGTCTCCCCCGCCGCCGCTGCACCGGCGATCTCCGGCACCCCCGGGCCGGGCGTCGTCGGCACCCCCTACGACTTCGGCTACACCGTCTCCGGCTTCCCCGCGCCGTCGGTGGCCGTCTCCTCAGGTGCGCTCCCGTCCGGCCTCACCCTGACTCCGGCCGGGCGCCTGACCGGGACTCCGTCCGCGCCGGGCACCTTCACGTTCACGCTGGCGGCCCGCGCCGGCACCGCCTCCGCGGAGACCACCAGCACCGTCACCGTCTCGTCGCCGACGGTCGCGCCGACCCTCTCCGGGACGGTCGCGGCCGGCGTCGTCGGCTCGGCCTACGACTTCCGCTACGCGGTGAGCGGCACGCCCGCTCCGTCGGTCTCCCTGGTCTCCGGCGCACTGCCCGCCGGACTCACCCTCGACGCGACCGGGCGCCTCTCCGGGACGCCGACCACGGCCGGGACCACCACCTTCAGCATCCAGGCCGCGAACTCGGCGGGCACGGCTCGGGCGACGAGCACGCTGACGGTCTCGCCGAAGCAGGTCGCGACGAAGGCCGATCTTCGCGTCGACCTCTCGGGGCCGGCCTCGGCGGTGAAGGGGAGGACGCTCACCTACACCCTCATCACGACGAACGCCGGTCCGGCCGCCTCGGCGTCGGTCGTCTCGCAGGTCGTCCTGCCCGCGAGCGTGCAGTTCGTCTCGGCGACCGGCTCGTACACCAGGGTCGGGAACGTCGTGGTGTTCCAGCGGGCCGGCCTGGCGGACGGGCGGACCGTGTCGGAGAAGATCACGGTGAGGGCGGCCGTCTCGGGCACGGCGACCGCGCTGGCGGCGGCGTTCTCGACGAAGACGCCCGACCCGTCCATCCGCAGCAACGCGGACACGGCGAGCACGACGATCCGCTGACCGCGGGAGCGTGACGGCGGGCGGTCCCTCGCGGGCCGCCCGCCGTTCTCGGTGCGGGAGCGTCGAGGTCCGCCGCGTCCGCGCCTCGTCTTCGACCGCTAGCCGGCCCGAGGACGGTAGAAGCGCACGACCGGGAGGGCAGCCGTCGGAGCCTCGCGCACGACGATCTCGAGGCGCTGGACCAGGGCCGGGACGGTCGGCGTGGTCTCGAGCAGGCACTCGAGCTCTCCGTCGCGGCCCGGCAGGAGGAAGGCCGCCTGCGCCGCGGAGGCGCTCCAGAGCAGCCGCTCCACCAGCGGCCTCGCGGTCGGGTCCTCGGCGAGCCCGCCGATCTCCGCGATCGCCGTGGCGAGGCGGCGGGCGCGCACGTCGGCCGGCACATCGCTCAGCAGGTTGGGGCTGAACAGGGCGCCGCTGCCCGGCTCCCCCGCCCGGGTGAGGTCTCCCGCGACGATCGCGGCCTCGACGGCGGCGGCCGCGGCGAGCGTCGACGGGAGGAGGGTGATGGTCCGCGCCGGCGGAGCGGTGTCCTCGAGGGCGGCGCGGAGGAGTCCCGTCGCGGCGGCGGCGAGCTTCGCCCCGTTCGCGGTCGCGAAGACCACGGCCCCCAGGCCCGACTCCAGATGCCAGCGCATGTTCGACGACCAGCCCGGCAGGCCGCCGGAGTGGTGGGCGATCCCGCCGAAGCGGACGTCGTGCTCGACGACGAGGCCGAACCCGTACGCGGAGCCGTCGAGCGTGCTCTCGACGGCGCGAGGGCTCAGCGCGGGGACCGGCGTCCAGCCGCGCTGCATCTCGCGGCGGGAGGCGCGGCTCAGCACCGGGTCGTCGTCCGCGCCGTCCTCGCCCTCGAACGCGGAGGAGAGCCAGCCGCTCCAGCGGGCGATGTCGCCGACCGTGCTGAACATGCTCGCGGCGCAGGCGCCCGCTCCGGTGCCGGTGACGGGGCGGGGCACCCAGGTCGCTCCGTCGTCGAAGGTGCTGAAGCCGGCCGCGAGGTCGGTGCCGTCGGGGTAGTCGCCGCTGTCGTAGCGGGTGTCGTGGAGGCCGAGCGGCTCGAGGATCGTCCGCGTCGCGAAGGACGGGAAGTCCTCCCCGGTCACGTTCTCGACGAGCACGCCGAGCAGCCAGAAGCCGATGTTGGAGTACTGGTAGACCTCACCCGGCCGCTCCGTGAAGGTCAGCCCGCGGCTGACGACCTCGAGGAACTCCTCCCGCGTCAGAGCCATGACGTCGTCGGCCCAGCCGTTGTCCTCCGGGAGCCCCGAGCAGTTGCTGAGGAGCATCCTGACCGTCACGGGCAGCGGCAGGCCCGCGGAGTCGAGCGGGTCGGTGAACTCCGGCACGTGGTCGGCGACGCGGTCGTCGAGGCGGAGCAGCCCGCGGTCGCGCAGGATCAGCACCGCCGCCGCCTCGAAGCTCTTCGACATGGAGGCGATGCGGTGCACGGTCCCGGGCCCGGGAGCGGCGCCGTCGAGGCGGTGCTCGCCGCGGCCGTGGTGGACGAGCAGCCCGGTGCGGTCGAACAGGGCCCAGCTCACCGAGGGGGCCGGCGGCGCCTCCCCGTCGAACCACCGGGCCAGCCGGTCCTGGAGCGGCGGGGAGAGGAGCGTCGGCGGAGGGAGCGTCATGCCCTCATCCTCCCGCACGCGGCACAGGCCGCCGCGGTCCTGCGGGTCACCGCGGGAGGACGCCGTCGGGGCTCAGCCAGTCCGGGCGGCTCCCCTCGACCGCGTCCAGGACGTCCTCCTGCGGGCCGGTCGCCGATCTCCGCGGCGACGGCCGCTCCGGCGGGCTGACGGGTCCCGGCGAGAGCCCGAGCGACCGCCGGCACCTGCGAGCCGGACGAGGAACTTCTCAGGTCCTCTTGCGTGTCGCAGGCGCGGAACCTAGTTTTGTCGAACCGGTTCGAAGCACTGTTGCTCCGACCCCGGACCGACGCCCGCCGTCGTCCGGCCGGCTGTCCCCACAGAAAGTGACCAGCGTGACAACGATGTCCTCCCCGAGGCGCGGCACCCGCTCCCTCGCCCTCGCGCTGAGTGCCGCGACACTCGCCGCCCTCGCCGTCGCTCTCCCGAGCGCCGAGTCCGCCTCCGCGGCCGACACCTCCGTCCCCGCCGACGCGCTCATCCTCCAGTACGACTTCGAGCAGGGGCAGGTGTCCGGATCCACGGTCGCCGACCTCTCGTCGAAGAAGCTCGACGGCACCGTCATCAACAGCGCGAGAGCGACGTACGTCGCGGGTCGGAAGGCCGGTACGACCGCGATCGACCTTCCCGGGGGCGCGGCGGACTCGACCTCCGCGCCGTACCTGACCGTGCCGAACGGGCTCTTCCAGGGCGTGACGCAGACCACCGTCTCCGCCTGGACGAAGTGGTCCGGCACCGGAGGCTTCCAGTGGCTGTGGTGCCTGGGCATCAGCCCCGACGCCGCGTCGGCCTTCGCTCCGTCGTTCGACGGCGGCAGCGCCCGCGCGATCATCAAGCAGCTGAAGGACGGCGGCGAGACCGGAGTCTCCAGCTCCTCGCCGCTGCAGAAGGACCAGTGGGTCAACGTCACCGCGACGATGGACGGCACGACCGTGACCCTGTACCTCAACGGTCTGCAGGTCGCGACGGCTCCCGCCTCCGTCGACCTCGCGAAGCAGCTCTACTCCGCCTCCGGCTCCAAGAGCGGCAACATCGGCCGGGCGCTCTGGAACGTGCACCCCTACTTCGACGGAGCGATCGACGACTTCCGCGTCTACAACCGGGCTCTGACCGCCGCTCAGGTCCGGGGTCTGGCGGGCGACGCCGCGCCGGCCGTCACCGGCGTTCTCTCGACGAGCGTCGCGGTCACCACCGGCATCGGCGTCGCGCCGGCCCTGCCGGGGGTCCCCGCCACCTACTCCGACGGCGTGAACCGCGACGCCCCGGTCACCTGGGAGAGCGTCCCCGCCTCCGCGTACGCGAAGCGCGGCACCTTCACCGTGAAGGGCACCGTCACCGGCCTCGGCACCGCGGTCACGGCGACCGTCACGGTGCGCGCACTCGACGAGATGACCATCGACCTCGGCGCGAGCACCGGGGAGTTCATGGGCGGCGCGTCCGGCACCCTCTACGGGGTCTACGGCGAGGGCCTCCCCTCCGACAACCTCCTCGAGGGGATCGACCTGCGCACGGTCTCGACCAAGGCGCAGGACGGGCCGCAGCATCCGGGCGCGGACGCGCTGAGCGTCGCTAAGGCCGTCGCCGACACCTCGGACGGCGACACCTACATCTACATGACGGACATCTACCGCGGCTTCCCCTACGAGTGGCCGGGCAGCACTCCCCAGGAGAAGCTGGCCGACTACCAGGCGAAGATCGCCACGCAGGTCGATCAGGTGCTCGCGCTCCCCGAGGAGTACCAGGACAACATCGTGTTCGTGCCGTTCAACGAGCCCGAGGGCAACATGTTCGGCAACGGGAAGTGGAGCTACAACGGGAAGAGCTGGCTGGAGGACCCGACCGCGTTCTTCGCGGCTTGGGACAGCACCTACGCGCTGATCCGCGACAGGATGCCCGACGCCCGCATCGCCGGACCGAACACCAGCGTCCTCTACGACCAGGTCCGCGGGTTCATGACCCACACGCTCGAGCAGGACACCGTCCCCGACGTGATGACCTGGCACGAGCTGAGCGCCCCGGGTGAGATCCGCACCAACGTCGACCGCTTCCGGGCCTGGGAGGACGAGCTGTACGCGGGCACGTCCTACGCCGGGAAGCACCTGCCGGTGAACCTCAACGAGTACGCCTTCAACTACCACACCTCCGTGCCCGGCCAGATGGTCCAGTGGATCAGCGCGCTCGAGGACAAGAAGGTCGACGGCGACATCGCCTACTGGAACATCGACGGCAACCTCTCCGACTCCGCGGTGCAGGCCAACCGCGCCAACGGCCAGTGGTGGCTCCTCAACGCCTACGCCTCGATGACCGGCGACACCGTCGCGGTCACGCCGCCCAAGCCCGGCCAGAGCTACACCCTCCAGGGCGTCGCGACCCTCGACACCGCGGCCAAGCAGGCGAGAGCCCTCTTCGGAGGCGTCGGCGGCTCGCAGAAGGTCGCGTTCGAGCGCATCCCGGCCGCCACCTTCGGCTCGAAGGTCCACGTGGAGGTCAGCGAGATCCGCTGGACCGGCCAGGTCGGCGACTCGGGAGCCCCGCAGACGGTCAAGGAGTTCGACGCGTCCGTCGTGGACGGCGCCCTCTCGCTGGACTTCGGCGGATCCCTCCCCGCGCTCGACGTCGACTCCGCCTACGAGGTCGTCCTGACCCCGGGCGCCAACGCGTCGTCGCCGTCCGCCTCACCCGTCGACTTCCGCCAGAAGTACGAGGCCGAGGACGCCCGCTACACCGGATCGCGGAACCTCAACGGACCCGAGGGCTCGCCGACCAACGTCGGCGGCTTCTACACCTCGGGCGGACGCAACGTCGGCGGGATCCGCACCGGCGGCGACCTGAAGCTCGACTTCGCGGTCACCGTCCCGAAGGACGGCGAGTACGACCTCAGCGTCTTCGCCAACTCCCTCAACACCTACGCCGCCAACGCCCAGCAGGGTCCGATCAACGCGTTCCTGAGCGTCGACGGCGCTGCGGAGCAGGAGATCCTCCTTCCGCTGGCCTACAAGTTCGTGGTCTGGGACCACGCGGACACCAAGGTGAAACTGACCGCCGGCACCCATACGATCTCGCTCGCCGCGAAGAACCTCGCCGGCACGAAGTCGACCGTGGGCGACGCGATCGTCGACAAGATCGAGCTCTCCCTCCCGAGCGCGGCCGCCGCGACCTCGATCCATGAGGCCGAGACCGGCACGCTCGAGAACGGAGCGACGGCCGACTACTCCCGCGCCGGCGTCTCCGGCTCGGGCACGGCGAAGGTCACCAGCGGCGCCTCCACCACCGTCTGGGGCTACTCCGCGAAGGACGCGCCGTCCTCCGTGACCGTGGACACCCTGGGCGGCGGCACCGGCGACCTCTACGTCAACGACGTGAAGGTCGGGCCGGTGGGCGCGAGCTCGACCCGTCAGGTCTTCCTCTCGGGCGGCGTGAACAAGATCGAGGTCGTCGGCACGAGCGGCACGCTCCTCGTCGATCGGATCGTCATCGGAGCGAGCGCGAACCCGCCCGCGACGACGAGCTACGAGGCGGAGACGGCCACGATCACCGGCCCCGCCACGCTCCGCGACCTGTCCTTCGCGTCGGGCGGCAAGGCCGTCGGGAACATCGGCGGCGGACGCGACGGCGACTCGACCCTGACCTTCGGCGACGTGAAGGCCGAGCAGGACGGGACCTACGCGCTCACGCTGCGCTACTCCAACGAGGAGCAGTCCCCCGCGACGCACTACAACCCCGACCCGCTCGCCCGCCACGCGGACATCACGGTCAACGGAGTGACGCAGCGCGTGCTCTTCCCGCACACGTTCCACCAGAACCAGCTGTGGGACCTGAGCGTGCCGGTCACGCTCAGGAAGGGCTCGAACACCATCGCGATCACCTCGAAGGAGCTCCCGGGCTTCGACGGGACGACCTACCTCTCCGACACCTTCCCCGGCGTCCTGCTCACCTCGCAGTACGCGCCCAACATCGACAGGATCTCGGTCACGCCCTTCGTCGGGCGGACCACGGGCCTGACGGTGAGCGGCACAGCGGCCTCGCGCTGCACCGCGGGGAAGGTCACGATCACGGGGACGGCGACCAACACCAGCGCGGTCGCCGCTGACATCACGATCGGCTCGGCCTGGGGCACGAAGACCTTCACCGGGGTCGCTCCCGGCAAGACGGTCTCGGCCGCCTTCAGCACCCGCGCTGCGAGCGTCGGAGCCGGCGCTCTCGACGTGCGGATCGCGGGGACGGTCGACGGCGCTGCGGCGAGCGGATCCACGGCACCGGCCTACGGTGCGGCGCGCTGCGGCTGATCCGTCGAGAACGCCCTGACGCGGCCGGGCACCTCGTGCGCCCGGCCGCGTCGGCGTGTCGTCGGGACCGGACGGACCGCGACGGGGACGAGCGCGCCGTGGACGAGCAGAGCGCCGGAGCCGCAGCGTCCGGTCCTCGGGCCGCGGACGCGGCGCCCGAGTTGCGTGCGCCGCGCCGCACTGCCACTCTCGACACGGTTCGAGCGGGGGTGGAGATGGCCACGATCGGAGACGTCGCGAAAGCGGCAGGGGTCTCGCGCAGCACGGTGTCGTACGTCCTCTCCGGCAAGCGCAGCATCTCCCCCGAGACGCGCAAGCGCATCGAGGACGCGATCGCCGAGCTCGACTTCACGGTCAACGCCGGAGCACGGGCGCTCGCGACGCGCCGCACCATGGCGCTCGGCCTGCTCGTCCACTTCGACCCGGACGAGTTCGCGCCCGCGATGGTCGAATACGTGCTCCCCATCACGGCCCGCGCCCGCGAGCTCGGCTACGACGTGCTGCTGGCCACCGAGGCCGACGGGGCGGCTGCCGTCCGCCGGCTCACGCGCTCCGGCCAGGTCGACGGACTGATCCTCCTGAGCGTCGCGGACGACGACGACCGGCTGCCCGTCCTGCGCGCCTCGCGGCGGCCCGGTGCCGCCCTCGGCGTGCCCGCGGACGCCTCCGGGGTGGACGTCTTCGACCTCGACTTCGGCGACGCGGCCCGCCTGCTGATCGAGCACCTGGGCGCCCTCGGGCATCGGAGCATCGGTCTCATCACCCCGCCTGAGCGCGTCTTCGACCGCGGAGGGACCTACGGGCTCCGGTTCCGCGAGTCGGCTCTCGAGACCGCCGGTCGGCTCGGGATCGAGCTGGTGCTGCGCCCTGCCGCCACCGCCGCCGACGCCGTCGAGCCGATGGTCACGGCGTTCCTCGACGACAACCCCGGTGTCACCGCGCTGGTCGTCCACAGCGACCGGACCATCGCGATGCTTCCCGCGATCCTGGGCCGACGCGTTGTCGCCGTGCCCGGGCAGCTGTCCGTCGTGAGCCTGTACTCGGCCGAGTTCGCCCGCGACTTCTCGCTCCCCTACAGCTACGTCGAGACAGGAGCCGCCGAGCTCGGCGCGCACTTGGTCGACACGCTCGTCGAGCGGATCGAGCAGCCGTCCCGCGGCGAGGAGCCGTCGATCCGCCTCCTGCCCGCGCGTCTCGTCGACCGCGGGAGCGCCCGCGCGGTCTGAGGACCGCTCCGGAGCCCCCGAGGCCCGGTCAGAAGCGCGAGGCGACCTCGTAGAGGACCTCGTCGTCGCCCGCGTAGACGCCGTCGCGCCGCGGCCAGTGCGCGATCACGTCCGTGAAGCCGAGCTCCTCCGCCCGGCCGGCCATGTCCTCGAACCGGGCGACGCTCTCGAGGGAGTAGTCGCTCCCGGAGTCGAGCGAGAGGTGGCGCTCGACGGTGCGCGGGTCGCGCCCGGCCGCCTCGAGCGCCGCGTCGAGCCGCCGGGAGAGGGACGCGACCGCCCGCCACCACTCCTCGCTCGACACTCCCTCCGGGCCGGTGGTGACCCAGCCCTGCCCGCGATCGGCGACGAGCGCGAGGCCCTTCGGCCCGTTCGCGGCGAGGACGAACGGGACGCGGGGGCTCTGCACGGGCTCGCCCACCATGCGCGCCGAGCGGGCGGTGAACCACTCCCCCTCGAGGTCCACTCCGCCCGAGCCGGGCTCCTCGAAGCGCAGCAGCGCGTCGAGGGCTGTGACGAACTCGGTGAAGCGCTCGTGCCGCTGCCGGGGCGAGTAGTCGGGCTGCCCGAGCACGCGCGCGTCGAAGCCCGTGCCGCCCGAGCCGAGCCCGAGGATGGTCCGACCGCCCGAGATCTCGTCCAGCGTCGCGATCTCCTTCGCGAACGGCACCGGGTGGCGGAAGTTCGGGGAGGCCACGAACGTGCCCAGGCGGAGCGTCTCGGTCACCATCGCAGCAGCGGTGAGGGTGGGGACGGTCGCGTGCCACGGCTGGTCGGCGAGGGAGCGCCAGGAGAGGTGGTCGTAGGTCCACGCGTGGTCGAAGCCCAGGCCCTCGGCCGACTGCCACTTCCGGCGGGCCTCGGCCCACGGGTCCTGCGGGAGGATGACGATGCCGTGTCGCATCGTCCGAGTGTACGAGCGCCGTCGGGTCAGAGCGCGGCGGGCGGCACCGGGGGCGGATCGGGCACCTCGTCCACGACCGAGCGCGGGACCATCAGGGTCGGCATCCGCACGCGCAGGCGCAGCGGTTCCCGCTCCGACGCGCCGAGCAGCTCGCGGGCGGCGCTCCGCACCTGCCGGGCGAGCGCCGGGTGCACGGCCCCCGGATCCTCGAACGCGGAGACCAGCTCGCGCAGCACTCGGGTGGTGCTCCGCGGGTCGCCGTCCTGCCTGGGCATCGGATCGGCCCCTCACTCTCGGCACGGCCGTCAGGGTCCCGGCGGTGCAGCGGATGTCTCGCGCCGACGGTAGGGCCGGGGACGGCGCCGTGGCACTGAGGTTGACAACGGGAGGACCCGGCGGATCGCGGTGCGCGGGGTGCGATCCGCGGCGAGGGCGGTCCTGGCGGGGAACGACGGCCACCGCCGGGAGAGCCCGCTTCCACGATCGCGCCCGTCCGGTCGCGGCTACTCTCGGGGCGTGATCACGACGACGGAGCGGGTGGACGACTGGATCGAGGGCTGGTGCCGGGCACGCGGCGTGCAGCGCGTCCGCGAGGACGGGGCATGGCTGGTCGATGTCGGAGCGGAGTCGCGCACGCGGGAGCGGATCCTGGTCGATCCGTCGCCCTCCGCGCTGCAGGCGGGCGCCGAGCAGACGGCCGGGCCCCGGGAGTGGATGACGGTCATCGGCCTGGGCGACGACGCCCGCCTCGCGCCCGCCGCCGGGCTGGAGCTCGTGTCGGGCGACGAGAGCCTGATGGCGGCGCTCCTCGACACGGGCCGCACCGCCGAGGGTGCCCTGCTCGAGGGAGCCGTGCTCGAGGCCGCCGACGGAGTGGCGAGCGTCCGGCTGCTGGTCGACGGAGTCGTCGCCGCTCAGGGCACCGCCGCCGTGCACGGGACGGTCGCGGTCCTGGACCGGATCGAGACCGATGCGCGGTTCCGCCGACGCGGGCTGGGACGGCGGGTCGTCGACGCCCTCACCGCCTGGGCCCGGTCCGAGGGTGCACGGAGCGGTCTCCTCGTCGCCAGCACGGACGGCCGCGCCCTCTACCTCACCCTCGGCTGGGAGGTGGTCGCGCCGGTGCGCATCTGGCGCGGGGCCGCACTCCGAGATCCGGGACAGGGCTGCGCGGCCGCCGGGCGATGATCCCCCGCCGTACGGCCCTCCGGGAGCGCACGTCCGCCTGAGTACGGAATCCCGCGCAGCGGATACAGGCGGCGGAGAACGGCGGAGCAGCCGTGAAGCGGCCGCCCGCCGATCTGTATTCAGCCGATAACACCACCCTCGAAAGAGGGACGCGCGCTATCGCTCGAACAGCCTTGTCCGAGAAGCGGATCATCCACTTCTCGGACTCGTGTCACCGCCCTCGGGTCGTCAGCCGAGAGCGCCCTTCTCGGCCGAGTAGAGCTGCTTCACCTGCTCCGCGGTCAGCGCCCGGTCCCACACCCGCAGTCGGGCGAGGGAGCCGGCGAAGCGGTTGATCATCGTGCCGTCCCGGCCGACCGCTCCGACCACGAAGTCGCCCGGAGCCGCGTTGAGGCCGTCGGGGTAGACGTAGGGGTTCTTGGCGTAGGTCGCGCCGAGCTTGTCGGTGTACACCGGGTACGCGGTGGCGGCGCCGTCGAGGTACGAGACCGCGACTGCGCCGTCGTACGTCCCGACGTGCAGCTGCCACACGCCGCGCGTGATCCGGCGGGGCTCCACCGAGTAGTCGCGCGAGTACGGGTAGCCGGGCGTCGGCCCGCCGAGCTTCGAGACGTGCATGCACACGCGCTCCCAGCCGCCGTACTCGGGGAGGTTGTTGAACAGCGCATAGGAGCGCAGCGGCCCGACCGTCGACTCCTCCCAGACGCCCGCGATGCAGGCGCCGTCCGCGTCGGAGTTGAGCACCCACACCGCGATCGTCACCTGGCCGGTCGAGGCGCCCAGGTTGAGCGGGCCGACCTCGTCCTTGGGGACGACCAGGTGGTCCGTCGTCCCGTTGAGGGCGACTCCGGTGCCGAACGGCGTGGCGACGGCGCGGGCGGAGGAGCCCGCGCCCTGCCGGAGCGCCGGAGCGCCCGCGACGGCCGAGGCGAAGGGGGCGGCGCTCTCGGCGAAGGACCACTCCGCGATCGGCGTGGGCACGGTGACCGTGGGGACCGGAGCGGCGTCGCCGACCACGAACGCGTCGAGGATCAGGTTGGTGCCGCTCGAGGCCGGGTTGCGGCCGCTCCCGCGGCGGATGGTCACCGTGTGCGGCCCGGCCGCGAGCTGTCCGCTGCTCCAGACCGTCTGCTTCGACCGCGTCGCGGCGCTGTAGCGGTCGACGGACGCGACCTTGACTCCGTCGAGCTCGACCTCGTTGATGCCGGACGAGCCGGTGAGGCGGCTGATCCAGCTCACGCTGGTACCCGTGAAGGCGAGGGTGGCGGAGGCGCCCGCGGTGGTCGAGTAGGCGATGCTGCCGCCGCTGTCCGTGCTCGCCTTCAACGTCGACCAGGTGCCGGTCGTGACGATCGGGGCGGCGCCGTTCTCGTAGGTGCCCGCTCCGGGCAGCGTCGTCGCCGGCGGAGGCGTCGCGTCGCCGACCACGAAGGAGTCGAGCAGCAGGTTGGTCCCGGTCGAGGCCGGATTGCGGCCGCTCCCCCGGCGGATCGTCAGCGTGTGCGGCCCGGCGGCGAGCTGTCCGCTGCTCCACACCGTCTGCTTCGAGCGGGTGGACGCGCTGTAGCGGTCGACGGAGGCGACCTTCACACCGTCGAGCTCGACGTCGTTGATCCCGGAGGACGACGTGAGTCGGCTGATCCAGGCGATGCTCGTGCCGGTGAAGGCGAGCGTCGCGGAGGCGCCGGAGCTGGTCGAGTAGGCGATGCTCCCGCCGCTGTCCGCGGTGGCCTTCAGCGTCGTCCAGGTGCCGGTGGTGACGATCTGCGCGGCGCCGTTCTCGTAGGTGCCCGCGCCGGGCAGCGTGGACACGGGTGGCGTCTCGGGCTCGGGCTCCGTCTGCGGCACGGGGCCCTCGGTGATCCAGCGCTGGAAGGTGTCGAGCATCTCCTTGTTGGTGAAGCTCGGGACCTTGTGCCCGTCGGTGCCCTCCCCCGGGTGGGTGCGGACCGTCGCCTCCTTCGCCAGGGGCAGGGCCGCGGCGTGGAGGGCGGCGCCGTGCAGGGCGAACGGCACGACCTTGTCGTCGGGCGATCCGGTGATCCTCAGCCGCGCACCGCGCCACACCGACGCGGGCAGCCGCGCCGGGTTGGTGGCGGCGATGGCCGCGGCGTCGGCGTACTCGGGGCCGATCCGGTCCGGTTCGCTCGCCGCCCGCTCCTCCATGTCGTAGGAGCTGTTGCAGAGGTACGCGCCCCGGATGTTCGGCACCATCCGCTTCCCGTAGGCCCAGGTCAGAAGCGGCCCGCCCCCGGAGTCGGAGCGGAGGAGGCTCGCGTCGATCCGCCATACCGACGAGGCCCAGGCGGCGACAGCGGCCTGGATCTCGATCGCCCGCGGGCTCGACCAGATGCTGCCGCCGTAGGTCGGGCAGATGCTGACGATGCCGCGGTCCACGGCGAGGTCGGCCGAGTACGCGAAGGCGCTCGAGAGCGCCGTGTGGGTGCCGTTGCGGGCGTGGTAGTACCAGAGCATCGATGCGCCCCTGGTCTGCGACGGAGGCGTCGCGTGCGGCACGAACAGGCGCGCCCGGTCCCCCGCGACGACGACGTCGATGATCTCGTAGCGCTTCCCGCCCGTCTTCGACGTGGCGGTGGACAGGCGCGAGACCTCGCCGGGCAGTCGGGGCACCGCGGTGAGGTCGCCGGCCGCGAGGGCCGGCGTCGCGAAGGCGATCGCGCCCGCGCCGGCGACGGATCCGGCGAGGATCGTGCGGCGGGAGAGAGCGGAGAGGGCCTTGACGCCCGATCGGGAGCCGGTGCGGGAGGAGTCGGCGGAGTCGCCGACGGCAGTGTCCTGAGGAGTCACGGAAGAGAGAGCCTTTCCGATCGTCACCGTTCCGGGTACACCGATCGAAAGAGGAGGAGAAGGCGTTCAGTGAACGAGCGGCAGCGCTCGCGTTACTGATGCGGATCACCTTCTCCTCGAGAAGGAAAGGGAAGCCGGATCAGGCTAACAGAGGGGAGGAGAAGGGGTTCTGTATTTCTACCCACCGTTTCATCGACCGGAGGAGAATGGGCGAGGAATTATCCGGCCGCTTATCGTCCCTTTTCCGGTGACACGACGCGTGCTGGACACCGCCGTCTGGCAGGATGCCCCCGTGTCGGAGACGGGTCGGCTGCAGCGGGGCGGCGCCCTCCCCGTGCTCCTCGTGTTCCTCCGCCTCGGGCTGACCTCGTTCGGCGGGCCGATCGCGCACCTCGGCTACTTCCGCGAGGAGTTCGTGGTGCGCCGCGGCTGGCTGACCGATCGCGCGTACGCCGACCTCGTCGCGCTGTGCCAGTTCCTCCCCGGACCCGCGTCCAGCCAGGTCGGGATGGCGGTCGGCCTGCAGCGCGCGGGACTCGCCGGACTGGTCGCCGCGTGGTGCGGATTCACGCTCCCCTCGGCGATCGCCCTGGTCCTCGTCGCCGGGCTCGTCGCCGGTGCGGGCGACGTCGCCTCCGCCGGCTGGCTCCTGGGCCTCCAGGCGGCGGCGGCCGCGGTCGTCGCGCAGGCCGTGCTCGGGATGGCGCGCTCGCTCGCACCGGACCGCCGCCGCGCGACGATCGCCGGCGCAGCGGCTGTCGCCGTCCTCCTCGCCCCGGAGCCCGCGCTGCAGGTGGCGGTGATCGCGGCTGCGGGCCTGGCCGGCGTTCTCTGGCTCCGCCGCGAGGAGGGGGCTCCGGACGACGGCCCGGGGTTCGCGGTCCGGATCCCGACGGCGCTCGCGGTCTCGGCCCTCGCCCTCTGGGGGCTCCTCCTGGTCGGCCTCCCCCTGCTCGCCGCGCTCACCGGCGAGGGAGCGGCGGGTCTCGCCTCCGTCTTCTACCGGTCGGGCGCTCTGGTGTTCGGGGGCGGCCACGTCGTGCTGCCTCTGCTGGAGGCGCAGACGGTCGGCGCCGGCACGGTCGGGCAGAGCGAGTTCCTGGCCGGATACGGGGCGGCGCAGGCGGTGCCCGGCCCGCTCTTCACCTTCTCCGCGTTCCTCGGCGCGGTGGGCGCGGGGACGCCGGACGGTGTCGCGGGGGCGGCGATCGCGCTGGTCGCGATCTTCCTGCCGGGCGCTCTGCTCGTGGTCGGCGTGCTCCCGTTCTGGCAGCGGCTGCGGCACCTGCCGGTCGCGCAGAGGGCGCTGGCCGGCGTGAACGCCGGCGTGGTGGGACTGCTCGGCGGCGCCCTCTACAACCCGGTGCTGACCGAGGGCATCGGCTCGACCGGCGCTCTGGCGCTCGCGATCGGCGCCTTCGTGGCGCTGACGCGCTGGACCGTGCCCCCGTGGATCGTCGTCCTCGCCGCCGCGGGCCTCGGCGCCCTGCTCCTCTGACTCCCTCCGGGGACGACGATCCGGACCAGCCCTGGCAGTCTGGACGCATGAGGGCTCGGGGGACGACAGCGGCAGTGGCGACGACGGCAGCGGCGGGGCTCCTGCTGCTGGGCGGGTGCACCGCCGGCGGCGGGGCCGAGGCGGGCGCCACGGCGTCCGCGCCCGCCTCGCGGACGCCGAGACCCGCCATCACCGACCTGATCACTCCGAGCCCGACCCCCTCCGCTCCGGCGACCGCCGAGCCGGTCGGAACCGTCGTCGACGCCGGGCCGGTCGGCGAGGGAGTCCCCGCCACCGTCTCGGGCACCGGCCCGGCCGACGTGTCGTTCCAGCGGCAGGGCGAGTTCGCGGTCGTCCTGAGCCTGGACTGCTCGGCCTGCACCGGCACGGCGATCGTCACCGCCGCGGGCCGGATGACGCCCTTCGGCGAGGCCGCCGCCCCGATGACGGGGTCGTTCCTGACCGGGATCTTCCACGACGACCCCGTCGAGCAGCAGGTGATCGTCCGAGCCGACGGGCCGTGGACGCTCGGCCTGCAGAGCTGGAACGACCTCGCGACGGTGAGCGGTGCGCAGTCCGGCACCGGCCCGGCCGTCCTGTTCTTCTCCGACGACGTCCCGCGCGTGACGGTCGACTACACGCCCGCGGGTCCGGACGACTCGTTCTCCGGCCGTGTGTTCACGACCTCCGATCAGCCGCAGCTGTTCGGCGACTCCGTCGCCTTCTCCGAGGTGTTCGAGGCCGACCTGCCCGGCGTCATGGCCGTCCAGACCGAGGGGACCTGGACCGTGACGCCGACGCCCTGACCCGGGGTCGCGACGCGCCGTCCGCGGAGTCGGGGAACGGGCGCCCCTCGGCCCAGACCCGCTGCACGCGGAGCGACGCGTCGAGCAGGACGACGTCGGCGCGGTACCCGGGGGCCAGCAGGCCGAGGTCGCCACGGCCGAGCACGCGGGCGGGAACGGCGGTGAGGGCGGCGACGGACGCCTGCAGCCCGAGCCGGCCGGGCCCGACGGCCCGCCGCAGGGCCTCCTCCTGCGTGAGCGTGGATCCGGCGAGCACAGCGGTGCCCGTGAGCCGGGCGACTCCGCCGAGCACCTCGACGTCGAGCGGGCCGAGGCGGTGCACTCCGTCACCCGCCCCGGCCGCCGCCATCGCGTCGGTGACGAGCGCGATCCGCCCGGGAGCCGCCGCGAACGCGAGCCGCACCACCTCGACGTCCACGTGCCGGCCGTCGAGGATCAGCTCGAGCGCGACCCGCTCGTCCCCCAGGGCCACCGGGATCGGGCCCGGGGAGCGGTGGCCGATCCCGGGCATGGCGTTGAACGCGTGCGTGACCAGCCGGGCTCCGCGGTCGAACGCGGCCCGCGCCTGGTCGGCGTCCGCCTCGGTGTGGCCCACCGCGACCACCGTGCCGGCGCCGGCGAGCCGCTCCACCGCGGCGAGGGCTCCCGGCAGTTCGGGCGCGAGCGTGATCTGCGCGAGGCGTCCGCGGGCGGCGTCCAGCAGCCGGCTGACCGCGCCGGAGGAGGGGTGCACGAGAGCCGCGGGGTCGTGCGCTCCCCCGCGCGAGGGCGCGAGGAACGGGCCCTCGAGGTGCGCGCCGAGCACGAGCGGGTCGGTGGCCGCGAGGGCCGAGACCGCGTCCAGAGAGGACTCCAGCTGCTCCAGCGGCGCCGAGACCAGGCTGACCAGCGAGCGCGTGGTGCCACGGGAGCGGTGCAGCGCGAGGCCCGCGCGGATCGCCTCCGCTCCTCCGTCGAAGCCGTGACCGCCCCCTCCGTGCACGTGGAGGTCGAGGAAGCCCGGGACAGCGGTGAGGCCCCGCGCGTCGTACAGCTGCGCCCCCTCCGCCTGCGCCTGCCAGCCGGTGCCGGTGCCGGTCGCCGTGATCGCGCCGTCCCGCGCGCGGAGCCAGTGGTCCTCCACCGTCCCGGCCGCGTCGACCTTCCGTGCGCTGTGGATGATCAGCGCGGCGTGCGCCATGCGGTCCCCTCCTGGGTGTCGGTTCCGGATCGTCGGGGACTCCGCCCCTCCCGACGATGGCACAGCCCCTGCCGGTCGAGCCGGTCCGACACCGATCACTGCGCCACCCGAACGCATTCCGCGCCTCCGCGTCACGAACAGGGACCTCGCGCGTCTCCTGTGCATGCCTCCCCTGGACACCCGAACCCCCGCCCCCCGCCTCGCCGCCTCCCGCCGGCCGCTCGACGTCGTCGCCATCGCGGCGGCCGCCCTCGTCAACGAGCGCTACCTCGATCGGCGCTTCACCGTCCACCACCTCGCCGCCGAGCTGCGGATGCCCGCCCTGCTGCTGCGGCTGCGGTTCCGCCGCTGCTACGGGCTCGGCCTCGACGAGCACCTCGCCCTCCGCCGACTCGAGCTGGCCGCCGTCCTGATGGCGAGCACCCCCGTCGCTCTCGGCGGCCTCGACCGCATCGCCCGGGGCTCCGGCTACCGGGGCACCGCCGAGCTGGACCGCGACCACCGGAGGCACCGCCGGTCCTCCGCGCTGGCCGCCTGGTTCCGGGCCGCCCCGCGTCCCGAGCGCGAGCACCGGCCCGGCACCCGGCCCGAGGAGGAGCGGCTCGCCGCAGCGCCGGGCGCCGCGACGCCGGACCGCCCCAGCAGCGTCCGCTCGGCACCTGTCACCCCGCTGAGGCGCCGCGCCTGAGCCCGGCCGCGGAGCGGTACAGTGCCACGATGCGCACCTCCGGAACCCGCCGATGACGGCCGTCCGCTACGTCGCGATCGGCGATTCCTTCACCGAGGGCGTCGGCGACGAGCGGCCGGACGGCACCCCGCGCGGCTGGGCCGATCTGGCGGCCGCGGGATGGGCGGCGGCCACGGGTGAGCGGATCGAGTACGCCAACCTCGCGATCCGGGGCCGGCTCATCGCGCCGATCCTCGCCGAGCAGCTCGAGCCCGCGCTCGCCCTGGGTCCGACCCACCTCTCCTTCAACGGAGGCGGCAACGACATGCTGCGCCCGCGCGCCGACATCGAGCGGATCGCCGACGCCTACCTCCGTGTGCTCGAGCGCTGCGACGAGCAGGGCGTCGTGCTGATCGCCCTGGCCGGCGCCGACCCGTCGCCGCGGCTCCCGCTCGGCTCGCTCATCCGCCGCCGCGGGGACGCGCTGACCGACGCCGTCCTGCGTCGGACGAGCCATCGGACCGACGTGGTCGTCGCCGACAACTGGCACGACCCCGCTTTCGCCGATCCGGAGCTGTGGTCGGAGGACCGCCTGCACCTCGGCCCGCGGGGGCACCGGCGGGTGGCCGACCGGGTCCTGCGGGCGCTCGGGCTCACGCCGCCCGCCGCGCTGCCCGACGCTCCCGAGGCCGCACTCCGGCGCGGCGGAACCGTGCACTACTACCGGCAGCACGTCGCGCCGTGGGTGCAGCGCAGGCTCACCGGCACGTCCTCCGGGGACGGCCGCGCCGCGAAGTACGCGGGCTTCGTGCCGATCGACCCGGTCTGACGCCTCCTCCGAGGAGCACGGCCCTCGTTCGACGGGCAGGGATCTCCCCTGAGGCGCTCGGCGGCGACCTCTCGTGGCCGCTCGACGACGTCGAGCGCTCAGTGCCAGCCGTACCGCGCCGAGAGCACCCGGGCGACGGCGTCGTACCGAGCACGCTCCAGAGCTGCTCCTTCGCGACGCATCCCGGCGGGGTGCACGCGGAACACGCGCTCCGGGTCGACCCAGCTGGGGCGCCCGTCCGGGTCCCAGCCGCCGGTGCCGACGGCCAGGTAGTCGGAGTGCTCCTTCGAGCTCAGCCGCACGGCGAGCACCGTCCCCGACTTCTCGACCGCGAGCACGAGCACCGGGCGGTCCTTGCCGCGGCCGTCGTCCTCCTCGTACGGCACCCAGGTCCAGACGACCTCGCCCGGGTCCGGGTCGCCGTCGGGCGTGGGCGCGTAGCCCAGGCGGACCCCGCGGAGCCGCGACGGGTCGACCTCGACGGTGCGGCCCACTCCGCTCGCGCCCGGGGTCGGCGCCGTCGTGCTCAGGTACGGGCGCTGCGGGCGGGGCCCGGCGTCCGGCCGCGGGGCGACCGCGCGGCCGAGGAGTCGGAGGAGCAGGGACACGACCGAGCGCGAGGAGGGCACCCCGGAACCCTAGCCCGGATTCTCAGCCGCCCGCCCGCGGGGGCGCGCCCGGCGGTCGCCCGGCCCGGACGCGCCGACGGGGTGCCGGCTCCGGAGAGCCGGCACCCCGTCGGGTGCTGCGGAGGAGGGGGTCAGTCCGCCAGGACGTAGCCCGCCTCGCCGTGGATGGCCGTGTCGATGCCGGCGATCTCGTCCTCGTTCTTCACGCGGAAGCCCATCGTCTTCTGGATGATCCAGCCGATGAGGAGCGTCATGACGAAGGAGTAGGCGAGGACGGTGAAGGCCGCGAGGGCCTGCTTGCCGAGCTGGCTCGCGTCGCCGGTGAGGAACAGGCCCACGCCGGTGCCGAAGAAGCCGATGTAGAGCGTTCCGATGAGGCCGCCGACCAGGTGCACGCCGACCACGTCGAGCGAGTCGTCGTAGCCGAGGCGGTACTTGAGGTCGATCGCCAGGGCGCAGACGGCTCCGGTGATGACGCCCAGGACGATCGCCCAGAACGGCGAGAGGCTGGCGCACGCCGGGGTGATCGCGACGAGGCCCGCGACCGCGCCCGAGGCGGCGCCGATCGAGGTGGGCTTGCCGTCCTTGATCTTCTCGACGACGAGCCAGCCGAGGATCGCGGCGGCCGGAGCGGCGATGGTGTTGAGGAAGGCGACGGCCGCGATGCCGTCGGCGGCGAGCTCGGAGCCGGCGTTGAAGCCGAACCAGCCGAACCACAGCAGTCCGGCGCCCAGGAGCACGAACGGCGGGTTGTGCGGCTGGTGCGCGCCCTTGGTGAAGTTGACGCGCTTGCCGAGCACCAGGGCGAGGGCGAGGGCCGCCGCTCCGGCGTTGATGTGGACGGCGGTGCCGCCCGCGAAGTCGATCGCGCCGACGCCGTAGGCGATCCAGCCGCCGTCGACGACGGTGGCGTCGTCGCCGAGGGTGAAGTTGAAGACCCACGAGGCGACCGGGAAGTAGACGACGGTGGCCCAAACGCCGGCGAAGACCATCCAGGCGCCGAACTTCGCGCGGTCCGCGATGGCGCCGGAGATGAGCGCGACGGTGATGATCGCGAACGTCGCCTGGAACGCGGCGAAGGCCAGCGTCGGGAAGGCCGACGTCTGCTCGCCGAGCGCGTCGTTGTAGATGCCCTGCAGGCCGATCTGGGCGGTGTCGATGCCGAGGACGCCGTCGATGCCGACGAAGGTGTCGGTCCCTGCGGGGCCGGACGGGCCGTTGCCGAACGCGATCGCGTAGCCGTACAGGACCCAGAGGACCCCGATGAGGCCCATGGCTCCGAAGCTGAGCATCATCATGCTGATGACGCTCTTCGCACGCACCAGGCCGCCGTAGAAGAAGGCGAGCCCGGGGGTCATGAGCAGGACCAGCGCGGCTGCGATGAGCAGGAACGCGGTATTGCCTTGATCCATTGTTGAACCTCTCGTGAGTGTGCAGAGAAAAGCCCGGAGCGAGGACGCTGCGTCGGAGCACGGCCTGGAGACACGCGGGTGTCGGGTCACCTCGGGTAGCCGACAGTCTGGTGGCGCGAGGTTTCGTCCCGTGAGGCACCGCGTTTCGCGGAGGTTACGGCCGAGGCCCCTGTGTAAAAAGCGCGTTACGGCGCGCTGGCGGACGGCACGACGACGAGCCCGGGAACGCCGGGATGAGAGCGGATCCGCCCCTAGGAGCGGGGCGCCATCGAGGTGAGCGCGATGAGGCGCGACATCGAGCGCAGGTACTTCTTGCGGTAGCCGCCGCTCAGCATGTCGCCGCCGAAGACCTCGTCGAGGGGCGTCCCGGAGGCGAGGACCGGGATCTGCGCGTCGTAGACCCGGTCGATGAAGGCCACGAGGCGCAAGGCGTCGGTCTGATCGGTCAGAGCGGTGACACCCCGGAGCACGATGGTGTCGACGCCGTCGATCACCTTGATGTAGCGGGAGGGGTGCACGGTGCCCAGGTGGTGCACGGCGTCCGCGAACGGGTCGTCGGTGACGACGAAGCCGGCGGGGGCGGCCGCGACGAGAGCGTCGATCTCCTCGTCGGTGCGCACCACGGCGTGGCCCTCGATGTCGCGGCGCCGGTAGTCGGTGCCGTCGATCCGCATCGTCTCGAAGTGGGCGGCCATCGACTGGATCTCGCGGAGGAAGTCCGCCGCGGCGAAGCGCCCCTCGCCCAGCGCGTTGGGCGGGGTGTTCGAGGTCGCGGCGATGCGGGTCCCGGAGGCGACGAGCTCGCCGAGGAGCCGCGTCATCAGCATCGTGTCGCCCGGGTCGTCCAGTTCGAACTCGTCGATGCACAGGAGCGCCGAGCCCTTGAGGAGAGAGACGGTCGCCGCGTAGCCGAGCGCGCCGACGAGCGCGGTGTACTCGATGAACGTCCCGAAGTAGGTGCGGCCCGGCACCGCGTGCCAGATCGCCGCGAGCAGGTGGGTCTTGCCGACGCCGAAGCCGCCGTCGAGGTACACGCCCGGCTTGACCGCGGGGGCCTTCTTCCGGCCGAAGCCCAGGAAGCCGCCTCCGCCGCCCTTGGATCCGCCGCCGGCGGCGAACGCGCGGAGAGCCTCCACCGCGTCGGCCTGCGAGGGGTACTCCGGGTCGGGACGGTAGCTCTCGAAGGTGGCGCCCTCGAACTGGCGCGGGGGCACCAGCGTCGACGCGATCTCGTGCCCGCTGATCTGGGGCGAGCGGGCGGTCAGGCTGCTCGTCGATCGGACGTCGTCGGGGCTCACTCGCGTCTCGCATCCTGCGCACGGCGGGGGTCCGTGCGCTCAGTGGCGGCGGCCGCACCGGGCACGGAGCCGCCGCGGTTCTGTGTCGAACTCTTACGGCGCCCTCCGTGCGGCGTCGTCCGCGGACGCGTACTGTCGCTGAAGGGCGGGCTCCAGCGTAGCCCGCCGTGGAATCACGCCCGCGCTCCGCGCACCATCCTGGAGGTCCTCCTTGTCCGTCGAAACCGATCCGTCGCCGAAGTTCGCCTCCTACGCGCACCCCGAACGGCTCGTCAGCGCCGACTGGCTCGAGCAGCGCCTCGGCACTCCCGGTCTCGTCGTCGTCGAGTCCGACGAGGACGTCCTGCTCTACGAGACCGGCCACATCCCCGGCTCCGTCAAGATCGACTGGCACACCGACCTCAACGACCCGGTGCAGCGCGACTACATCGACGGCGCCGCGTTCGCCGCGCTCGTCGGCGGCAAGGGCATCGCCCGCGACACCACCGTCGTCGTCTACGGCGACAAGAACAACTGGTGGGCCGCCTACGCGCTCTGGGTCTTCACCCTCTTCGGCCACGAGGACGTCCGTCTGCTCGACGGCGGTCGCGACAAGTGGCTCGCGGAGGGCCGCCCGACGACCACGGACGCCTCCTCCCCGGAGCCCGCCGAGTACCCCGTCGTCGAGCGCAGCGACGCCGAGATCCGCGCCTTCAAGGACGACGTCCTCGCGCACTTCGGCAACCCGCTGATCGACGTCCGCTCCCCGGAGGAGTTCACCGGGCAGCGCACCACGGCGCCGGCCTACCCGGAGGAGGGCGCCCTGCGCGCCGGTCACATCCCCAGCGCGCAGAACGTGCCCTGGGGCAGGGCCGCCGCCGAGGACGGCACCTTCCGCCCCCTCGACGAGCTGAACGGCATCTACCGCGAGGGCGCGGGGCTGAAGGACGGCGACTCCGTCATCGCCTACTGCCGGATCGGCGAGCGCTCCGCCCACACCTGGTTCGTGCTGACCCACCTCCTCGGCTTCGAGGGCGTCCGCAACTACGACGGCTCCTGGACCGAGTGGGGCAGCGCCGTCCGCGTCCCGATCGTGCAGGGCGCCGAGCCCGGCGAGGCCCCCGCGGCCCGCTGACGCGTCACGACGGAGGCCGGGAGCGCCGATCCGCCCGTCGACGGGCCGGATCCGGGCTCCCGGCCTCCGCTGCGACCGCCCGCCGCCCCTCCCCCGATGAGACACTGGACCGGATGACCGACACCACGCTCCCCGACGCTCTGCGCGACATCCGCGAGGAGTTCCTCGCCCTCGAGAAGCCGGAGCGCCTGCAGCTCCTACTCGAGTTCTCGAACGAGCTCCCCGACCTGCCCGAGCGCTACCGCGACCACCCGGACCTCTTCGAGCGCGTGGAGGAGTGCCAGGCGCCCGTCTTCATCGTCGTCGACGTCGAGGGCGGGATCGTGCACCTGCACGCCACGGCTCCCCGCGAGGCGCCCACGACGCGCGGCTTCGCGTCGATCCTGGCGCAGGGCCTGGCCGGGCTCACCCCCGAGCAGGTGCTCGCCGTTCCCGACGACTTCCCGCAGACCATCGGCCTCTCGGAGGCGGTCTCGCCGTTGCGCCTGCGCGGCATGACCGCGCTGCTCGGCCGTACCAAGCGGCAGGTCCGCGCGCACCTGGCCGCATGATCCTCCGGCCGCTCGTCCCCGCCGGTCCGCCGATCGTGATCGGCGAGGAGGGCGCGCGAGCGGCGGTCGCGGACGCCTGGCGTCCCGACGAGGCGGTGCGCGTGCGCCTGAACATGATCGCGAGCGTCACCGGCTCCAGCACCGGCTCCGACGGCACCAGCGAGACGCTGACCAACCGCGTCGACCGCACGATCCTCGGAGTCGTCCGCGAGCAGGCCGACGTCGTCCTCGTCGGAGCCGCGAGCGTCCGCGCCGAGGGCTACCGCGTCCCCCGGCGGGTCCCGCTCGCCGTCGTCTCCGCCTCGGGCGATCTCGCTGGGCACCGCCTGGAGCTGCAGGAGGGCTCCCGGGTCCTGCTGCTGGTGCCGGAGTCGCGCGGCGCGGTGGAGGGGCTCCCCGCCGGCGTCGAGGTCGTCCCGGTCACGTCCTCCTCGGAGCGGATCGGCGTCGACGAGCTCCTGGAGGCTCTCGCCGGGCTCGGCCTGCACCGCGTCGTCTGCGAGGGCGGCGCCTCGCTCTCGGGCCAGTTCCTCGCCTCGGGCCGGGTCGACGAGCTGTGCCTCACCACCTCGCCGCGCGTCGTCCTGCCGGGCCTCCCGGTCGCGACGGGCACGGCCGTCGTCGACGACGCCTACGCCCTGACGCTCCTGGCCGCGGACGATTCCGGGGCCGTCTACGCCCGCTGGAGCCGCACGCGCTGAGAGCCGCCCACCCGGCGTGCCTCCGCGTCCCGGGCGCGTCGGAACCCTAGTCTGCGACCGTGCCCGAATTCCCAGCGTCGTCCCAGCTCCCCGAGGAGTTCAGGGTCGCGACGGAGTCGATTCGCGCCGCTGCCACGCGCGCCGAGCTCACCGTGTCCGAGATCGCCTCGCCGTCGGGTCTCGCGCCCTGGGCCCTCGCCCTGTCGGGCGACGTCGCGCCGCACGCGCACGGACGCGACTCCGAGCTGGGCACGGGGCGCTTCATCCTGCTCTACGACCCCGAGGAGCCCGAGCAGTGGGGCGGCCCCTTCCGTGTCGTCTGCTTCGCCCAGGCCCCGCTCGAGGTCGAGATCGGCACCGATCCGTTCCTCGCCGAGGTCGCCTGGTCCTGGCTCATCGACGCCCTCGGGGCGCGGGGCGCCTCCTATTCCGCCGCGTCCGGCACGGCGACCAAGGTGCTCTCCACCGGCTTCGGCGAGCTGGCCGCTCAGGGGGACGGTGCGCAGATCGAGATCCGCGCCTCCTGGAGCCCGGATGATGCGCAGCTCGCCGCTCACGTGGAAGGGTGGGGGGAGCTGTTGTGCATGCTCGCGGGTCTCCCGCCCGTATCGAGCGACGGTGTGACCCCGCTCGCCTTCCGACGGAACAACCGTGACTGATTACCGTGTCCTCTCCACGCCCGACGAGTTCCTCGCCGCGGTCGACGCCCTCGCCGCCGGCGAGGGCCCCGTCGCCGTCGACGCCGAGCGCGCCTCCGGCTTCACCTACTCGCAGCGCGCGTACCTGATCCAGGTCTACCGGCGCGGTGCCGGCGCGTTCCTCTTCGATCCCCCCGCCATCGGCCGGATGGACGCCCTGCAGGCGGTCATCGGCCAGGAGGAGTGGGTCCTCCACGCCGCCAGCCAGGATCTCGCTTGCCTGCGCGAGGTGGGCCTGGATCCGGTGCGGATCTTCGACACCGAGCTCGCCGCCCGGCTCCTCGGACTGCCCAAGGTGGGCCTCGGCGCCGTCGTCGAGGACCTCCTCGGCATCCACCTGGCCAAGGAGCACTCGGCCGCCGACTGGTCGACCCGCCCCCTCCCCCAGAGCTGGCTCGTCTACGCCGCGAAGGACGTGGAGCTCCTCGTGGACCTCCGCGACCGCATGGAGGAGATGCTCATCGCCGCGCGGAAGACGCGCATCGCCCGCGAGGAGTTCGAGGCGACGCTCGCGCGCGCCCCGAAGGCGGTCCCGCCGGATCCGTGGCGCCGCCTCTCCGGCATGCACTCGCTCCGCGGCCCGCGCCCCCTCGCCGTGGCGCGCGAGCTCTGGCTGGCCCGGGACGCGTTCGCCCGCGAGCGCGACATCGCTCCCGGCCGCCTGATCCCCGACTCCTCGATCATCGCGGTCGCCCGCAACATCCCGACCAGCATCGGCCAGCTCTCGGGCCGCCGCGACTTCACCGGCCGCGCCAGCCGCGGCGAGGTCGAGCGCTGGTGGGCCGCGATCGAGCGCGGGACGACGACCGAGGACCTGCCGAGCCCGACCCGCCCGGCCGCCGACACGCTCCCCCCTCCGCGCGCGTGGGGCGATCGCAACCCGGCCGCCGACGCGCGCCTGAAGGCGGGACGCGCCGTGGTCACCGAGATCGCGGAGCTGCTCTCGCTCCCGGTCGAGAACCTGCTCACGCCGGAGCTGCTGCGCCGGGTGGCCTGGAACCCGCCCGAGCCGCTGACCGCGGAGTCGGTCGCCGCGGAGCTCACCCGCGCCGGCGCCCGCGCCTGGCAGGTCGAGGCCACATCGGGCTCGATCGCCACCGCGTTTGTCGAAGCGGCCCAAGCGCCGGCCGAGGGCACCGAAACCCCTTCGTAGGAAGCGGCAAAGGATTCCGGCTGCGCGGTGCCGGTTCCTACGATCGACGGCGACCGTGAGTTCCTGGGAGGCATTGTGGCCGAGAGATCCGAAGTCGTGTTCGTCGACGGAGTCCGTACTCCGTTCGGGCGTGCCGGCGAGAAGGGCATGTACTGGCAGACCCGAGCCGACGACCTCGTCGTCAAGGCGATGATCGGTCTGCTGGAGCGCAACGGCGCGCTGCCGAAGGAGCGGGTGGACGAGGTGGCGATCGCCGCCACCACCCAGCAGGGCGACCAGGGCCTGACCCTCGGCCGCACGGCAGCGCTGCTCGCAGGGCTGCCGAAGTCGGTGCCCGGCTTCGCCATCGACCGCATGTGCGCCGGAGCGATGACCTCGGTCACCGCGACCGCGGGCGGCATCGCGTTCGGCGCCTACGACGTGGTCCTCGCCGGCGGCGTGGAGCACATGGGCCGGCACCCGATGGGCTTCGGCGCCGACCCCAACCCGCGCTTCCTCTCCGAGCGCCTCGTCGGCGAGGACGCGCTCAACATGGGCCGCACGGCGGAGCGGATCCACGACCGCTTCCCGCACCTGACGAAGGAGCGCGCCGACCACTACGCCCTGCGGAGCCAGCAGAAGCTCGCCGCCGCGTACGCCGCCGGCAGCATCCAGCCGGACCTCGTCCCCGTCGCCACGCGCAGCGCCGCGGGCTGGGGCCTCGCGACCGCCGATGAGGCACCGCGCCCCGAGACGACCCTCGAGGGCCTCGCGGGCCTGCGGACTCCGTTCCGCCCCCATGGCCGGGTGACCGCGGGCAACTCCTCCGGGCTCAACGACGGAGCGACGGTGTCACTCCTGGCCAGCGCCGACGCCGCGCAGGAGCTGGGCCTGTCCGCGAAGATGCGGATGGTGAGCTTCGCGTACGCCGGCGTCGAGCCCGAGATCATGGGCATCGGCCCGGTCCCCTCGACCGAGAAGGCGCTCCGCAAGGCGGGCCTGGGCATCGAGGACATCGGGCTCTTCGAGCTCAACGAGGCGTTCGCCGTGCAGGTGCTCTCCTTCCTCGACCATTTCGGCCTCGACGACGACGACCCGCGCGTCAACGAGTACGGCGGAGCGATCGCGATCGGCCACCCGCTCGCCTCCTCCGGGGTCCGGCTGATGATCCAGCTGGCCCGGCAGTTCGAGTCGCACCCCGAGGTCCGCTACGGCGTGACGGCCCTCTGCGTCGGCCTCGGCCAGGGCGGCACGGTGATCTGGGAGAACCCGCACTACGACGGCAAGCGCGGACGACGGAAGGGACGCTGACCCATGCTCGACGGATTCGAGAACCTCGTGGACCTCGCCGAGGGCGAGGTCGTCACCCACTCCTACGTCCGCGACGTGCCGCTGCCCAGCGGCCGCACGCTCGCCCTGATCACGCTCGACAACGACCGCGACCACACCCGCCCCAACACCTTCGGGCCGGCGTCGCTCTTCGAGCTGGCGGACGTCCTCCTGGCGCAGAAGGAGCGCGCCTCGCGCGGCGAGATCCAGGCGGTCGGCATCACCGGCAAGCCGTTCATCCTCGCCGCGGGAGCCGACCTCAGCAAGGTCGGGGCCATCCCGAGCCGTGAGCTCGGCCGCCAGCTGGCGCGCCTGGGTCACCGCACGCTGGGGATGCTGGCCGAGCTGGGCGTGCCGTCCTTCGCCTTCATCAACGGCCTCGCCCTGGGCGGCGGCACCGAGATCGGCCTGAACGCCGACTACCGCACCGTCGACTCCTCCATCCCCGCGCTCGGGCTCCCCGAGGTCTTCCTCGGCATCATCCCCGGCTGGGGCGGCGCGTGGCTCCTGCCGAACCTGATCGGCATCGAGAACGCCCTCAAGGTCGTCGTCGAGAACCCGCTGAAGAACAACCGCACGCTCAAGGGCCAGGAGGTGTTCGACCTCGGCATCGCGGACGCGATCTTCCCGCCCGCCGCCTTCCTCGAGGACTCGCTCCGCTGGGCCGACGGCGTGATCGGCGGCTCCGTGAAGGTGGAGCGGCCGAACGCGCCCGGCAAGCTGGAGCGGCTGGTCAAGTGGGACGTCGCGATCTCGATCGCGCGCAAGCAGCTGGAGTCGCGGATCGGCACGGTCGCGGCGTCTCCGTACCGCGCGCTGGAGCTGCTCAAGGCCGCGAAGAACACCACGCGCGAGGAGGGCTTCGCCGCCGAGGACGAGGCGCTGGCCGACCTGATATCGGGCGACCAGTTCCGTGCGAGCATCTACGCGTTCGATCTGGTGCAGAAGCGCGCCAAGCGTCCCGCGGGAGCGCCCGACAGGGCGCTGGCCAAGCCCGTCACCAAGGTCGGGGTCGTCGGCGCGGGCCTCATGGCCTCGCAGTTCGCGCTGCTCTTCCTCCGCCGCCTCCAGGTGCCGGTGGTCATCACCGACCTCGACCAGGAGCGGGTCGACAAGGGCGTCGCGGGCATCCGCGCCGAGATCGACGCGCTGCTGGCGAAGGGACGCGTCTCCCCCGACGACGCGAACCGCCTCCGCGCGCTGATCACCGGCACGACCGACCGCTCCGACTTCGCCGACGCCGACTGGGTGATCGAGGCGGTCTTCGAGGAGCTGTCGGTGAAGCAGGAGGTGTTCGCCGACATCGAGCGCTACGTCTCGCCCACGGCGGTGCTCGCGACCAACACCTCGTCCCTCTCCGTCGAGCGCATCGGCGAGCGGCTGGAGCACCCGGAGCGCCTCGTCGGCTTCCACTTCTTCAACCCGGTCGCGGTCATGCCGCTGATCGAGGTGGTCCGGACACCGCACACCGACGACGAGACCCTCTCGACGGCGATGGTCACCGCCGCGAAGCTCAAGAAGAACGCCGTCATCACACGCGACACCCCGGGCTTCGTGGTGAACCGCGTGCTGGCGAAGGTCCTGGGCGAGGCGATGCACGCGGTCGACACGGGCAGTCCCTTCGAGGTCGTCGAGCAGTCGCTGGCTCCGTTCGGCCTGCCGATGACCCCGTTCGAGCTGCTCGAGCTGGTGGGCCTCAAGGTCGGCGCGCACGTGCTCGACACCCATCACGCCGCGTTCCCCGACCGCTTCTTCGACAGCCCCAACCTGCACCGCCTCGCCGAGCTCGGCCACGTCTTCGAGCGCGACGCGAAGGGGCGGGTGAAGGGCGTCGACAAGCGCGCTGTCGCGATCGTCTCCGGCGGCACGGAGCCGATGACGGCCGAGCAGCTGCGGCTGCGCGTCGAGACGGGTCTCGCGGACGAGGTCAAGCGGATGCTGGACGACGACGTCGTGCACGCCGCGGAGGACATCGACCTCTGCCTGATCCTGGGCGCGGGCTACCCGTTCCAGATGGGCGGGCTCACGCCCTACCTCGACCGGGTCGGCGCGAGCGAGCGGGCGTTCGGGGACACGTTCCACCACCCCGCGATCCGCGGCGTCGACTGACGCGGAGTGCCGTGACGCGGAAGGGGCGCCGGATCGGATCCGGCGCCCCTTCCGCGCGTCGCCTGAGGGACGGGTCCCGACGGCCGATCAGTCGCTGCGGGCGTCGTCCCGGGCCTCGACCTCGTCCGGGAGCGGACGGGCGACCGGGATCTTGCTGCCCAGCACCTGCGCGACGACGTCGCGAGCGATGTGCTGGGGAGTGAGTCCGACGTCCTCGAGGATCTCCTCGCGCTTGGCGTGGTCGAGGAACTGGTCGGGCAGCCCGAGCTCGGTCACCGCGGTGTCCACGCCGGCCTCGCGCAGGTCCTGGCGGATGCGCGTGCCGATCCCGCCGACGCGCACCCCGTCCTCGATCGAGACGACGATGCGGTGCTCGCGGGCGAGCTCGATGATGCTGGTGGGCACGGGCACGACCCAGCGGGGGTCGACGACAGTGGCTCCGATGCCCTGGGCCGCGAGCCGCTGAGCGACCTCGAGACCCATCGCGGCCATCGGCCCGACCGTGACCAGCAGCACGTCCTTGCGCTCGGCGCGGGCGAGCACGTCGACCCCGTCGCCGAGACGCTCGACGGCGTCGATCTCGTCGCCGACGCTCCCCTTCGAGAAGCGCACCACGGTCGGCGCGTCGGTGACGCCCACGGCCTCGCGCAGCTCCTCGCGCAGGCGCACGGAGTCGCGCGGAGCGGCGAGGCGGATGTTCGGGACGACCTGCAGGATCGCCAGATCCCACATGCCGTGGTGGCTCGGACCGTCGGGTCCGGTGACTCCGGCGCGGTCCAGCACGAAGGTGACGCCCGCTCGGTGCAGTGCGACGTCCATCAGCACCTGGTCGAAGGCGCGGTTCACGAAGGTGGCGTACAGCGCGACGACCGGATGCAGCCCGCCGAAGGCGAGACCGGCGGCCGAGGTCACGGCGTGCTGCTCCGCGATGCCGACGTCGAAGACGCGCTCCGGGTACTTCTCCGCGAGGCGGTCGAGACCGACGGGCCGGAGCATGGCGGCCGTGATGCCGACGATCGTCGGGTCCTCGTCGGCCAGCGTGACGATCTCCTCGGCGAACACCGAGGTCCACGAGCGGGCCCCGGCCGCGCTCAGCGGCTCGCCCGTCTCGGGGTCGATCTGCCCGACGGCGTGGAACTGGTCGGCGAGGTCGTGCACGGCCGGACCGAAGCCCTTGCCCTTCTGGGTGATCGCGTGGACGATGACCGGCTGGCCGTAGTCCTTCGCCTGCTGGAGAGCCTCCTCCATCGCCGTCAGGTCGTGTCCGTCGATCGGCCCCAGGTACTTGATGTCGAGGTTGGAGTAGAGCGCCTCGTTGTTGATGAAGCGGCTGAGGAAGCCGTGGAGCCCGCCGCGCACGCCGCGGTAGACGGCGGCGGCGGGGCCGCCCAGCCGCTCCGAGACGGCCCGGGAGCCGCGGTGCATCGTGCGGTAGGTCGGCCGCGTGCGGACGCCGTTGAGGAAGCGGGCCATGCCGCCGATGGTCGGGGCGTAGGAGCGCCCGTTGTCGTTGACCACGATGACCAGCCCGCGGGAGTTGTCGTCGCTGATGTTGTTCAGCGCCTCCCAGGTCATGCCGCCGGTGAGGGCGCCGTCGCCCACGACCGCGACGACGTGGCGGTCGGTCTGACCGGTCATCGTGAAGGCGCGGGAGATGCCGTCCGCCCAGGACAGCGAGCTGGAGGCGTGCGAGCTCTCGACGATGTCGTGCGGCGACTCCCTCCGCTGCGGGTAGCCGGCGAGGCCGCCGCGCTGCCGGAGCTTCGAGAAGTCCTGGCGACCGGTGAGCAGCTTGTGGACGTAGGACTGGTGGCCGGTGTCGAACACGATCGCGTCGTGCGGCGAGTCGAAGACCCGGTGGATCGCGATGGTCGTCTCGACGACGCCGAGATTCGGCCCCAGGTGGCCGCCGGTCTTCGAGACCTCGCGCACGAGGAAGTCGCGGATCTCCTGCGCCAGCGTCTCGAGCTCGGCCGCGGTCAGGCGATCGAGATCGCGAGGACCGCCGATGGTCTCGAGAACAGCCATGCGCGCCGCCTTCCGGGGTCGTGAGCGAGGTGGGGACGTCTCCCGAGTCTACGCACGGGGCCCCCGGGAACGCGTGTGCGCCTCCCCCGCAGGGAAGGCGCACACGCTCTGCGGCTGATCTAGACGAGCGAGCGCAGCACGTACTGCAGGATGCCGCCGTTGCGGTAGTAGTCCGCCTCACCGGGGGTGTCGATGCGGACGACCGCGTCGAACTCGACGGTCTGCTTGCCCTCGGCCGAGTGCTCGGTCGGCTCGGCGACGACGTGGACCGTCTTGGGGGTGACGCCCTCGTTCAGCTCCTCGATGCCCGAGATGCTGATCGACTCGGTGCCGTCCAGGCCCAGCGACTCCCAGCTCTCGCCCGCGGGGAACTGCAGCGGGACGACGCCCATGCCGATGAGGTTCGAGCGGTGGATCCGCTCGAAGCTCTCGACGATGACCGCCTTGACGCCCAGCAGGCTCGTGCCCTTGGCCGCCCAGTCGCGCGACGAGCCGGAGCCGTACTCCTTGCCGCCCAGGATGACGAGCGGGGTTCCCTCGGCCTGGTAGTTCTGCGACGCGTCGTAGATGAACGACTGCGGGGCGTCCGGCTGAGTGAAGTCGCGGGTGTAGCCGCCCTCCACGCCGTCGAGCAGCTGGTTGCGCAGGCGGATGTTCGCGAACGTGCCGCGGATCATCACCTCGTGGTTGCCGCGGCGCGAGCCGTAGGAGTTGTAGTCCTTGCGGTCGATGCCGTGCTCGTCGAGGTAGCGGCCGGCGGGGCTGTCGGCCTTGATCGAGCCGGCGGGGCTGATGTGGTCGGTCGTGACGGAGTCGCCGAGCTTGGCGAGCACGCGGGCACCGGCGATGTCGGTGACCGGGGTCGTCTCCATCGTCATGCCGTCGAAGTA
Source organism: Rathayibacter sp. AY1F9 (assembly GCF_002932155.1). Lineage (NCBI taxonomy): Bacteria > Bacillati > Actinomycetota > Actinomycetes > Micrococcales > Microbacteriaceae > Rathayibacter > Rathayibacter sp. AY1F9. The sequence goes on from NZ_PSVA01000003.1 coordinate 186,932, forward strand.
CGGGGGCTTCCGCACGTAGGTCGACGACTCGTCCCACTCGAAGATCGAGCCCTCGGGGGTCTGCAGCGCGCGCCAGCGCTCGTCACCGTCGAACACGCCCGCGTACTGCGTGTCGAACATCGACTTGTCGATCGACGAGTCGATCGTCGCCTGCACCTCGGCCGCGTCGGGCCAGATGTCCTTGAGGAACACGTCGTTGCCGTCGGAGTCGGTGCCGAGCGCGTCGACCTCGAAGTCGAAGTTCATCGAGCCGGCGAGCGCGTAGGCGATGACGAGCGGGGGGCTCGCCAGGTAGTTCATCTTCACGTCCGGGTTGATGCGGCCCTCGAAGTTGCGGTTGCCCGAGAGCACGGCGGTCACGGCGAGGTCGTTGTCCTGCACCGCGGCCGAGATCTCCTCGAGCAGCGGGCCGGAGTTGCCGATGCAGGTCGTGCAGCCGTAGCCGACCGTGTAGAAGCCGAGCGCCTCGAGCGACTCGGTCAGGCCGGCCTTCTCGTAGTAGTCGGTGACGACCTTCGATCCGGGCGCCAGCGTGGTCTTGACCCACGGCTTGGCCTTCAGGCCCTTCTGCGCCGCGTTGCGGGCCAGCAGGCCGGCCGCGAGCATGACGGACGGGTTCGACGTGTTGGTGCACGAGGTGATCGCCGCGATCGCGACGGCGCCGTGATCGATCGTGAAGGTCCCGCCCTCGCCGAGCTCGACCGTGGTCGGCTTGGAGGCGGTCGACGGCGCGTGCGAGCGGTGGGTGTGCTCGTGGCTGCTGTGCTCGTCCTGCGGCTGCAGCTCTCCGGGGTCGGAGGCGGGGAACGACTCCGCGATGGTCAGGTCGACGATGTCGTGCGAGACGTCCGCGTAGTTGGTGAGATCCGACTCGAACTGCGTCTTGGCGGACGAGAGCTCGATCCGGTCCTGCGGGCGCTTCGGGCCGGCGATCGAGGGGACGACGGTGCCGAGGTCGAGCTCGAGGTACTCGCTGAAGACCGGCTCGACCGCGGGGTCGTGCCAGAGCTTCTGCAGCTTGGAGTACTGCTCGACGAGGGCGATCTGCTCGTCGCTGCGGCCGGTGAGGCGCAGATAGTCGAGGGTCACGTCGTCGATGGGGAACATCGCGGCGGTGGAGCCGAACTCGGGGCTCATGTTGCCGATGGTGGCGCGGTTCGCGAGCGGCACCGCGGCGACGCCTGCCCCGTAGAACTCGACGAACTTGCCGACCACGCCGTGCTTGCGCAGCATCTGCGTGATGGTGAGCACGACGTCCGTCGCGGTCACGCCGGTCGGGATCGAGCCGGTGAGCTTGAAGCCGACGACCTTCGGGATGAGCATCGAGACGGGCTGGCCGAGCATCGCGGCCTCGGCCTCGATGCCGCCGACGCCCCAGCCGAGCACGCCGAGGCCGTTGACCATCGTCGTGTGCGAGTCGGTGCCGACGCAGGTGTCGGGGTAGGCGCGCAGCGCACCGCCCACCTCGCGGGTCATGGTGACGCGGGCCAGGTACTCGATGTTGACCTGGTGCACGATGCCGGTTCCGGGCGGGACGACCTTGAAGTCGTCGAAGGCGGTCTGGCCCCAGCGGAGGAACTGGTACCGCTCGCCGTTGCGCTCGTACTCGAGCTCGACGTTGCGCTCGAGCGCGTCCTCGGTGCCGAAGAGGTCGGCGATGACGGAGTGGTCGATCACCATCTCGGCGGGCGCGAGCGGGTTGATCCGGTTCGCGTCGCCGCCCAGGGCAGCGACGGCCTCGCGCATCGTGGCGAGGTCGACGATGCAGGGCACGCCGGTGAAGTCCTGCATGACCACGCGGGCCGGCGTGAACTGGATCTCGGTGTCGGGCTCCGACTCCGGGACCCACTCGCCGAGGGCGCGGATGTGGTCGGCGGTGATGTTCGCGCCGTCCTCCGTGCGGAGGAGGTTCTCGAGCAGCACCTTGAGGCTGAACGGGAGCTTCTCGTGACCGGGGACCCGGTCGATGCGGAACACCTCGTAGTCGGTCGAGCCTACCTTCAGGGTGTCTTTCGATCCAAAGCTGTCTACCGCGGACACGTCGCCCTCTCCTTCGCTGACTGCAGCGTCCGCCGACGGGCGGAGCCGCTCTCCGTCCTCATCTTGACGACCGCGCACAGCGGCCTGCCACCAAGGAGGACCTAACTCCTCGACGCCGAGGCGCCCGGTCGACCTCGCCGCGACGGTGCGGGGAGGCGAGCGCTATTTATCTCGACGTCGAGACAATTCTATGCACGATCCGGAGCATCGCCCGCATCGGCGCGCTCGTCGGCTCCGCGGTACTCGGCCCGGACGGCGAGCACGGTGAGCACCAGCAGCGGCGCGTACAGGGGCAGGCCCAGCGCCAGCTTCCAGATGCCCAGCGCCGTGGTGTCCTCGGCGAGGAACAGCGGGTACTGCACGGCCAGGCGCAGGAGGAAGAGCCCCGCCCACGCGAGGGTCAGGGCGCCGAAGAGGCGGCGCTTGCGCCGATCGGATCGCCAGGCGGTGCCGTCCCCCATCAGGAAGCCGGCGGCGACGCCGATCAGGGGCCAGCGCACGAGGACGGAGAGGAGGAAGACGAGCCCGTAGACGAGGTTGGTGAGCAGCCCCAGGGCGAAGTTGTCGACGCCCCGCCCGGTGAACAGCGCCAGTGCGGCCGAGACCACCACGGCGAGCAGCCCGCCGACGGCCTGAATCACCGGCGTCCGGCCGAGCACCCGCGCCACCGTGAACGCCACGGCGAGCCCGACGGATGCGACCAGCGAGAGCACCAGCTCCGAGGTGACCGTGTAGAGCAGGACGAAGGCGATGCCGGGCACGACGGCCTCGAGGATCCCCCGGACGCCGCCCATGGTGCGCAGCAGCGCCTTCCCGTCGAACGGCTCGCCGTCGGCGACCGCGCCGAGTCCCGAGCGGCGGGCGGCCTGCGCGATCGCGTCACCCACCTCGGGCCGGACCGGCTCCTCCGATCGGGCCGGGTCCTCGGGCCGCACCGGCTCCATGCCGGTCAGCTCGCGCTCTGCTGGGTCTGGCTGCCGGTCGGCACCTTCAGCGGGATCAGGTCGCGCGGAGGCATCGGGCCGCTGCCGCGGACCACGACGATGCTGCGGAAGAGCTCCTCGACCGAGGCGGCCGCCTGCTCGTCGACGGCTCCGGCTCCGGCGATCACGCCGCGGAGGAACCAGCGCGGACCGTCGACGCCGACGAACCGGGCGACGCGGGTCTGGCCGCCGGCGATCGGGAGCTCGGCGACGAGCTCCGGACCGAAGACGCCGTCGCGCTCCGTCGTCGATCCGCCCTGACGGCCGATCTGCTCGGCGATCTGGCCGCGGATCTCGTGCCAGAGGCCCGAGGAGCGCGGCGCGGAGAAGGGCTGCACCTGCAGCGTCGACCCTGCGTAGTCGAGGCCGACGGCGATGACGCGCTTGGTCCCCTCCTCGACCTCGAGGCGGATGTGCATGCCCTCGCGGGGAAGCACCTTCACCCCGCCGAGGTCGATGTAGGGGCGGACCGGGTTGGCCTCGCGCTCGTCCAGGGGCCCGGCCTCCGCGCGATCCTCCGGCGCCGACTTCTCGAAGTCCTGCTGGACGGGCTCGGCGGCCTCGCCGGCCGTGGGCTGGATGTCGCTCATGCGCTCTCCTCGTGGATTCTGGTCTCCTGGGCGCCGGCGGCGTACCCGGTGGATCCGAAGCCGCCCGTGCCGCGGACCGACTCGGGAAGCTCGTCGACGGTCGTGAACCTCGCCTGGACGACGGGGACGATCACGAGCTGCGCGATCCGGTCCCCCGCCGAGACGCGGTACGTCTCGCGGCTGTCGGTGTTCAGCAGCGCCACCCGGATCTCGCCGCGGTAGCCCGCGTCGATCGTTCCGGGGGCGTTGACGACGGTGATGCCGTGCCTGAAGGCCAGCCCGCTGCGGGGGACGACGAAGCCGGCGTGGCCCTCCGGGAGGGCGACGGCCACCCCTGTGCCGACGGAGGCGCGCTCACCGGGGGCGAGCACCACGTCCTCCGTCGAGTGGAGATCGGCTCCCGCGTCGCCCGGACGGGCGTAGGAGGGGAGCCGGTCCGCGGTGATCGGGACGTCGACGGTTGCAGGCACGTGACGAGGGTAGACCAAACGTCTGATCCAATAGGGTCATGCCGTCCTACCGAGAGAGGCTGTGGCCCGCGCCCTGGCTCTTCGTCGCCACCGCCCTCGTGATCCCCGCCAGCATCCTGGTGTTCGCGCCCATCGACCTCGCGGTGGGGGTGATCGTCGCGGTCGTGCTGTACGCGGGCTGCGTGCTGTCGCTGCTGGCCCTCTCCCCCGTGATCGAGGTGGCGGAGGGTGAGCTGCGCGCCGGCCGCGCGCACATCCCGCTGGACCTCGTGGGCGAGCCGTCTTCCTACTCGGGGGACCAGGCGTTCGCCGAGCGCGGGACGCGCCTGGACGCGCGGGCGTACCTGGTCATCCGCGGCTGGGTGAAGGAGGTGGTGCGGGTCCCGATCGAGGATCCGGCCGACCCGACGCCGTACTGGCTGGTCTCCACCCGCCGCCCGGACGACATCGTCGCCGCGATCCGGGGATCACGGCGACGGAGCGGTCGTCCTTCGGAGCCGGGAGGCGCTTAAGCGGCGCACTCCAGGCAGATCGGTCCGAGCTTCTCCTCGTGGTCGATCTGCGAGCGGTGCTTCACGAGGAAGCAGCTCACGCACGTGAACTCGTCCGCCTGGGGCGGAAGGACCACGACGTCCAGATCGAGGTCGGACAGATCGGCACCGGGCAGTTCGAATCCGCCCGGGTTGTCGGCGTCATCGACGTCGACGACTCCGGACATCTTGTCGGGGACTCGCTCCTTCAGGGCCTCGATCGACTCGGAGTCGTCATCGGTCTTGCGGGGGGCGTCGTAGTCCGTAGCCATTCCCATCCACTTCTTATTTCTGCTGTTCAACAAATCGGCGGGGTCAGTGTGCATCACGACGCATCGATTCGCAAACCACCTCGAACGGCTCTTGACACCCGCTCGCCCCGCCTCCTTCCGCACCAACTTTCGACCCGCCCGGGGTATTCCCGGCCGATCGCCCGGGCGCGTGGCATCCTTGCCCGGTCCGCGTCCAGAAGGAGGGTCCCCACGATGATGGAACTGAAGGTGATCGGCGTCGAGGGCGGATCGCTCGTCCTCGTGTCCGAGGGCGGCGAGCGCTTCTCGGTCCGCATCGACGAGACGCTGCAGAGCCAGCTGCGGCCGCGGGTCCACACCCTCCCGCCGCGCGAGAAGCGCGTCTCCCCCCGCGAGATCCAGGCCCACATCCGCTCCGGGCTCTCCGCCGAGGAGGTCGCCGAGCTCACGGGCGCCGACCTGGGCTACGTCCAGCGCTTCGAGGGACCCGTCACGGCCGAGCGCGAGCACATCGTCGCGTCCGCTCTCGCCGTGCGCGTCTACACGACCACCGACCCCGATCCCCTCGAGGAGGGCACGCCCTTCGGCGACGTCATCCGCGACCGCCTCGCGTCGCTCGGCGCCGAGGGTGAGCAGTGGTCGAGCTGGAAGGAGGAGGAGGGCTGGGTCGTCAAGCTCCTCTTCCGCTCGGACGAGATCGACCACGACGCCCGCTGGCGCTTCGACCCGCGGAAGGCGCTGCTGTCGCCGCTGACCTCCGAGGCGATCACGCTCTCGCAGCAGGGCGAGATCCGGCCGACCCTCATCCCGCGCCTGCGCGCCGTCATCCCCGCCGCCGTCGACGAGCTCGCCACGCGCTTCGACCCCGAATCCGCGGAGGCGCCGACCCGCTCCGCCCGGGCCGACCACCCCACGGCAGGCCGCCCCGCCGCGATGCCGCACGCCCGACCGGCCGCCGTCCGCCCCTCCGACACGGAACCGCAGCCGGCCCTCTCCGAGACCCCGCGCCCGATCTCGACGCTCCCCCGCCCCGTCACCAGCACGACGGAGCAGCGCGAGCGCAACCTCAACGACACCGCCGACCTGCTCGACGCCCTGCGTCGCCGCCGGGGCGAGCGCGATCACGCCTCGAGCCTCCGCGTCCGCGAGGAGCCGGAGCCCGAGGCCGAGGCCGCTCCTCCCGTCGAGAAGGCACCGGAGCCGCCGCGCACCGCTCCCCCGGTCCCCGAGCAGCCGTCGGGCGTGCGCGGGAGCCTCCGCCGGGGGCGGGCGTCGATGCCGAGCTGGGACGAGATCGTCTTCGGAGCGCGCAGCGACGACTGACCCTCCGCCGGCGCGGCTCCGCCGGGGCGGACGGTGCCCCCCGTCCCTCCGGCCCGGCTCAGGCCAGCGCGCCGAAGCGGAGGAGCGGCACCTGCGTCTCCTCCGGCGTGAGCGACCCGTGCTGCCCGATCATCGAGCGGCCGGAGGAGTCGTCCGCCGCGTAGTAGGCGATGGTCCTCCGTGCCGCGACGAACACGTCGCCCATCCGCTCGGCCGCCGCCGGAGAGACCTCGCCGAACCAGCCGCTCACGGCGACCTCGTCGCGCGTCGCGATCCAGGCGCGTGCGCCCTCCGCCTCGATCCAGCGCCGCGCCACCTCGTCGGGGTCCACACCCGGCTCGAGGTGCAGCTGCAGGCAGCGGGGCTCTCCGCCGAGGTGCCGGACGCCCTCGAGCAGCGGTCCCCGCTCGACGAGCACGTGCGAGGACGCCGGAACGTCCACGATGCCGTGGTCGGCGGTGACCAGCACGCTCTCCCGGGCGGAGAGCCCGCGGACCGCTCCGCCGACCTCCCCGTCCAGGAGCTCGAGCGCTGCCGTCCACTCCGGCGACTCCCAGCCGCGCGCGTGCGCCGCCTGGTCGAGCTCGGGGACGTAGAGGTACACGAGCTGCCGGCCGCCCTCGTCGAGCAGGGCGCGCGCCGCCGTGAAGCGCTCGGCGACGCCGCCGGCGGAGTGGTACTCGGCGCCGCGCAGGATCGCCCGCGTGAGACCGGAGCGGGCGTACCGCGCGGGGCCGATCACTCCGGCCCGGACACCGGCGGCCAAGGCCTGCTCGAAGACCGTGGGGTGGGGCTGCCACGTCTCGGGCACCATGCCCTCGTCCCAGCCGGAGAGCTGGTTGACCAGGCGGTCGGAGGCGCGGTCGAGCACGCGGTAGCCGACCATCCCGTGCCCGCCCGGGCGCAGGCCCGTCGTCAGGCTCGCCAGGGCCGCCGCGGTGGTCGTCGGGAAGCCCGAGACGAGCGTGGTGCCGCGGTTGAGGGCCGGAGCGAGCGTGCGCGAGTGGCCCCCGCGCTGGCGGAGGTTCGCGGCACCCAGGCCGTCGACGAGGACGACCACGATCCGCTCGACGCGGGGCGAGCCGAAGAGGCCGGGGCGGCCCAGGAGCGCGTCGAGGGCGCCCGGCAGGACGTCGGCGAGGCTCCGCCGCCCGTCGGGGGCTGGCGGTAGCATGTGGGTCATCGCGCCCAGTTTCGCACAGCGCCGCCGTCCCCGCCGGGCCGGTGCGGCGGAGCGTCCGCGTGAACGGGAGGGCCGGTCCCGTCCGCGAGGCGCCGTCTCCGCTCCGCCCGTCCCGTCGAGCGCCGCAGGGCGGTGCATTCCCCCGCCGCCGCCCCGCGCCCGCCACCGAATCGAGTCATGAACGCTGCAGCCCCCTCCTCCGGATCCTCGCTCACCGAGCGCATCGAGGACGTCGACGTCTCGGCCGAGATGGAGGGGTCCTTCCTCGAGTACGCGTACTCGGTCATCTACTCGCGGGCCCTGCCCGACGCCCGCGACGGCCTCAAGCCGGTGCAGCGCCGGATCCTCTACATGATGAGCGAGATGGGGCTGCGGCCCGATCACGGCCACGTGAAGTCGGCCCGCGTGGTCGGCGAGGTGATGGGCAAGCTGCACCCGCACGGCGACGCCTCGATCTACGACTCCCTCGTCCGCCTCGCCCAGCCGTTCACGATGAGGGTCGCCCTCGTCGACGGGCACGGCAACTTCGGCTCCCTCGACGACGGCCCGGCCGCGGCCCGCTACACCGAGGCCCGCCTCGCCCCGGCCGCCACGGCCATGACCGAGCACCTCGGCGAGGACGTCGTCGACTTCGTCCCGAACTACGACAACTCGCACGACCAGCCCGAGGTCCTCCCCTCCGCGTTCCCGAACCTGCTGGTCAACGGGGCCAGCGGCATCGCCGTCGGCATGGCGACGAACATGGCGCCCCACAACCTCGTGGAGGTGATCGGGGCGGCCCGGCACCTGATCGCCCATCCCGACGCGTCCCTGGACGACCTGATGTCGTTCGTCCCCGGACCGGACTTCCCGAGCGGTGGCACGATCGTCGGCCTCGCCGGCGTGCGCGACGCCTACGCGACCGGCCGGGGCGGCTTCAAGACCCGCGCCCGCGTCTCGGTCGAGAGCATCACCGCGCGCAAGTCCGGCCTGGTCGTCACCGAGCTGCCCTACCTCGTCGGCGCCGAGAAGGTCATCGACAAGATCAAGGACGGCGTCCAGAACAAGAAGCTCAGCGGCATCTCGGACGTCACCGACCTGACGGACCGGGACAACGGCCTCCGGCTCGTCATCGGGATCAAGACCGGCTTCAGCCCCGAGGCCGTCCTCGAGCAGCTCTACCGCTACACGCCCCTCGAGGACGCGTTCTCGATCAACAACGTCGCGCTGGTCGACGGCGGCCCGCGCACCCTCGGCTTGAAGGAGCTGCTGCAGGTCTACATCGGCCACCGGGTGCAGGTCGTCACCCGGCGGACCCGCTACCGACTGCGCAAGCGCCAGGAGCGGCTGCACCTGGTCGAGGGCCTCCTCATCGCGATCCTCGACATCGACGAGGTCATCCAGCTGATCCGCGGGAGCGACGACACCGCGGCGGCGCGGGCCCGGCTGATCGAGGTCTTCGATCTCAGCACCCTGCAGGCCGACTACATCCTCGAGCTCCAGCTCCGCCGCCTCACGAAGTTCTCGCGCATCGAGCTCGAGACCGAGCGCGACACCCTCCTCGCCGAGATCGCCGAGCTCGAGGCCCTCCTCGCCAGCCGCTCACGGATCGACGAGCTGGTCTCGGACGAGCTCGACGAGGTCGCCCAGCGCCTCGGGACCCCGCGGCGCACCCTGCTCACCGAGGCGCGCCCCTCCGTCGCCACCACCGGGCGGAAGTCCGCCGCGGTGCTCGAGATCGCGGACGTGCCCTGCCGGGTGCTGCTGAGCACCACCGGCCGCATGGTGCGGGTCGACCGCGACCCCGAGGCCGCTCCCCACCCCGAGCGCGCCACGCGCCGCTCGAAGCACGACGCCGTCCTCAGCGTGCTCGACACGACCAGCCGGACGGAGATCGGCGCGGTCACCAGCGCCGGTCGGCTCCTCCGCTTCTCGCCGGTCGACGTGCCCGCCGTCCCCTCCTCCTCGGTGCAGCTGGGCGCGGGCGTGCGCATGAGCGACTACCTCCCGCACCTGGCGAAGGACGAGCGGGTGCTCGCGCTCGTCGCCCTCGACGACGAGCGGCCGATCGCGCTCGGCACCCAGCAGGGCGTCGTCAAGCGCGTCGCGCCGGGCGAGCTGCCCAACCGCCCGGACATCGAGCTCATCGCCCTGAAGCCGAAGGACGCCGTCGTGGGCGCGGCCGCGTCGGCGGAGGAGGACGAGCTGGTCTTCGTCACCGGCGAGGCCCAGCTGCTGCGCTTCCCCGCGTCCGCCGTCCGCCCTCAGGGCCGGACCGCCGCGGGGATGGCGGGGGTCAAGCTGGCCGAGACCGACGACGTCGTGCACTTCGCCGTCGTCGCCGCCGAGGACCGGGACGAGGCCGTCGTCGCGACGGTCGCCGTCGACAGCTGGGCCCTCTCGGGGACCGACACCGGCAGTGCGAAGGTCTCGCCGTTCTCGGAGTTCCCCGCCAAGGGCAGGGCCACCGGCGGAGTCCGTGCGCAGCGCTTCCTCAAGGGTGAGACCGCCCTCGGAGTGGCGTGGGTCGGCCCCGGTCCCGCGCACGCGCTCGAGGCCGACGGCTCGGTCGCCGCGCTGCCCGACTCCGGGATGAAGCGCGACGGCTCCGGCGTGGCGCTCGCGGCGCCGATCGCGACGATCGGAGCGGCGCCGGAGGTGTTCTGAGCCCCGCGGCTCAGACGTCGATGCGGTCCCGCGACAGCGACTCGGACCCGCGGACGATGAACTCCTTGCGGGGTGCCACGTCGTTGCCCATCAGCAGCTCGAACACCCGGCCGGCGTTCTCCGCGTCGGCGACCCGCACCCGGCGGAGGGTGCGGCGGGAGCGGTCCATGGTCGTCGTGGCCAGCTGGTCCGCGTCCATCTCGCCGAGCCCCTTGTAGCGCTGGATCGGGTCCTGGTAACGGCGGCCCGCCTTGCCGAGGGCCGCGAGCACGCTCTGCAGCTCCTTCTCGGAGTAGGTGTAGATCGTCTCGTTCGGCTTCTTCCCCGCGTTCATCACCACGAGCCGATGCAGCGGAGGCACGGCGGCGAAGACGCGCCCCGCCTCGACGAGCGGCCGCATGTAGCGGAAGAAGAGCGTGAGCAGCAGGGTGCGGATGTGGGCGCCGTCGACGTCGGCGTCGCTCATCAGGATGATCTTCCCGTAGCGGGCGGCCGAGAGGTCGAAGGAGCGGCCGGAGCCGGCTCCGATCACCTGGATCATCGAGGCGCACTCGGCGTTCGAGAGCATGTCGGCGATGCTCGCCTTCTGCGTGTTGAGGATCTTCCCCCGGATCGGCAGCAGGGCCTGGTACTCGCTGTTGCGGGCGAGCTTGGCGGTGCCGAGGGCGGAGTCGCCCTCGACGATGAAGAGCTCGCTGTTCTCGACGTCGCTGCTGCGGCAGTCGACCAGCTTCGCCGGAAGGGAGGAGGACTCCAGCGCGTTCTTGCGGCGCTGCGTCTCCTTGTGCGCGCGGGCCGAGATCCGCGACTTCATCTCGGCGACGACCTTCTCGAGGAGCTGGGAGGTCTGCGCCTTGTCCTCGCGGCGCGTCGAGGAGAACACCGCGCCCAGCGTCGAGGCGATGGTGGAGGCGACGATCGCGCGGACGGCGGGCGTGCCCAGTACCTCCTTCGTCTGGCCTTCGAACTGCGGCTCAGGGAGCCGCACGGTCAGCACGGCGCTGAGCCCGGCGAGGACGTCGTCCTTCTCGAGCTTGTCCGAGCCGACCTTGAGGCGGCGGGCGTTCGCCTCCACCTGGGAGCGGAGCAGCTTCAGCAGGCCCTGCTCGAAGCCGGTCTGGTGCGTCCCGCCCTTGGGCGTCGAGATGATGTTCACGAAGCTGCGCATCACCGTCTCGTAGCCGGTGCCCCAGCGCAGGGCGATGTCGACCTCGCAGGTGCGCTCCACCTCGGTGGGCACCATGGCGCCGCCGGGGGTCAGCACCGGCACGGTCTCGGTGAAGGTGCCGGAGCCGGTGAGGCGCAGCACCTCGGTCACGGGGGCGTCGGGGGCGAGGAACTCGACGAACTCCGAGATGCCGCCGTCGTACCGGAACATCTCCGCGCGGCGCTCGTCCGCTCGGTCGTCGACGATGTCGATCGTCAGGCCGGGGACGAGGAACGCGGTCTGCCGGGCGCGCGTCACCAGGTCGTCCGTCTGGAACGAGGCGCCCTTCGTGAAGATCTGGCGGTCGGCCCAGTAGCGCACGCGCGTACCGGTGACGCCCTTGGCGACCTTCCCGACGACCGTCAGCTCCGACCCGTTCTCGAACGGCGTGAACGGAGCGTCGGGGGTGGGCTCGACCGCGTCGGCGAAGCGCCCGGGCTCCCCCCGGTGGAACGACATCCGGTAGGTGCGGCCGTTGCGGTCGACCTCGACGTCCAGGCGCTCCGAGAGCGCGTTGACCACGGAGGCGCCGACGCCGTGCAGACCGCCGGACGCCGCGTAGGACCCGGAGCCGAACTTGCCGCCCGCGTGCAGCTTCGTGAACACGACCTCGACTCCGGAGAGCCCCGTCTTCGGCTCGATGTCGACCGGGATCCCGCGCGCGCGGTCGCGCACCTCGACGCTGCCGTCGGCGTGCAGGAGCACGCTGATCTCGGTCCCGTGCCCGGCCAGCGCCTCGTCGACGGAGTTGTCGATGACCTCCCAGAGGCAGTGCATGAGGCCGCGCGAGTCGGTCGATCCGATGTACATGCCGGGCCGCTTCCGGACCGCCTCGAGACCCTCGAGGACGGAGAGGTGGCGGGCGTTGTAGTCGGTGGAGGCCATCCGCCCAGTCTACTTTCGAGAACCGCTCCGGCCCCGGTGGCGCGGCACCCGACGACAGCACGATGGCCGCTCGGCGCGGGGCCCCTACGCGCAGAGCGAAATGCCGACCGATCGACTCCGTGCGGAAACAATCGCGTGCTTGGATGGGTTCCACTAAGCAGAGATCGAAGACCGAGTGCAGGAGGCCAAGTCATGTCGACCACAGCAACCCAGAACGGCGTGGACGAGCTCGCCGGTGCCCACCAGCTCTCCGCCGCCGACCGCTGCGACAGCTGCGGTGCGCAGGCTTACATCCGAGTGGTCGTGAACAACGGAGAACTGCTGTTCTGCGCGCACCACGGGAAGAAGTACCAGGAGAAGCTCTCCAGCATCGCGCAGAGCTGGCACGACGAGTCCGCCCGACTCTTCGAGGAGCAGCGCCCCTAGCGCATCCCCGATCAGCCCGGACGGCGCGTCAGCGCCCTACCGACCGACACCGAGCCGCTTCGCGATCACTTCGCGAGCGGCTCGTGCCGTTTCATCGACCAGGCGGAGACGCTCGTCCGACGGGGAGTAGGCGTCGCCGAGGGCGCGCCGCAGGATCGCGTCCGCGAGCGAGGGGTTCTTCGCGAGGACGGGGCCGTGCAGGTGCGTGCCCAGAAGGCCTCCCACCGCGTAGCCCTCGTGGCCGGCGCCGTCGCCGGTGCCGTGCAGCACTCGGCCGAGCGCGTGCTCGAGCGGGATCCCGGTCATCCGGCGCTCGTGGTTCTCGAAGCCGACGAGGACACCGCTCGGCGTCTCGACGAGGAGGTCGTCGGTCGCGCGCTCGCCCGTGACCGAGTCTCCGGGGAACAGTCCGATCCCCCGGGCGCCGCCATCGGCCGTGCTGATCGAACCGGCCAGCATCTCCCAGCCGGCCCCGACCGCGACCACCTGGGTGCCCTGGTCGACCCAGGCCCGCAGCGTCGGCGCGATCTCGTGGAGGAGGGCCAGGACGCCCGGGAGGTCCTCGTCCGCTCCCGTCCCGGCGACCAGGACGTCCGGACGGACCTCGGCGTCGGAGGCGGTCGCCAGCGGCACCACCTCCGCCTCGACGCCCGACCAGCGCGCCCGAGCCGCGAGGACCCGGGCGTTCGCCGCGTCGCCGTTGCTGTCCAGGACGTCGGGAGCGAGCACGGCGATGCGGAGGGTGGTCACGCGGTCTCCTCGCGGTTGGTGACGAGCTGCAGGTGCGCACGGGTGCGGCGCATCGAATCGGCCGAGAAGACGATGGTCTTCCGGCCGGAGGCGGGGGTCGGCAGAGCGAGGAACGCGTCGAGCGCGCGGCCCAGGTCCTCGTCGACGGAGTCGACGCGCACGCCGTCGTAGCGCAGGTGCAGCGCCGCCTCGTGCGCCTTCGACCCCGAGACGACACGGACGTGCCCGAGCACGGAGGTGTCCACGGGCCAGAAGTAGGAGGGGTCTCGGACGTCGGAGCCGATCGCGAGCATGATCTGCTCGGTCCCCTCGGGGATCTCCGCGATGTTCAGGCGGTAGCTCGCCGGGTTCTGGACCAGGACGAACTCGACCTCGTGGCCGCGCACGGTGACGATCTCGCCCCGCCCGAAGACGGGGTCGATGCTCGAGAGCGCGGAGGCGGCGAGGGCCGGGTCGAAGCGCTCGGCGAGCACGGCGCGGGCCGTGGAGACGGCCGCCGCGGCGTCCACCGCGTAGTGGACGCCCCGCGCGGGGAGCCGGACCTCGAGCGGGTCGCCGTCGCTGATGATGCGCGCGGCCGCTCCCGTCGTGCTCTCGACGACGGTGGTCGAAAGGTCGGTCCCGGCGTCCGCCTCTGCGGCGTAGCCGAGACCGCCGGACGCGGAGTCGCGGACGGAGGAGGAGACGCCGTACCAGCGGATCCGCTCGTCGGGGAGGGAGGTCGCGACATCGGCGACGTGGCGGTCGTCGGCGTTCAGCACGACGGGACCGGTCGCGCGGGAGGCGATGGTGCCGAGCATCCGGGCGACCATGGCCGGATCGAAGAAGCGGTCGATCTGGTCGACCACCACGTTCGTCAGCAGGACGACGCGGGGGCGCATCCGGGGCGCGAGGCGCGCGCCGTGACCCTCGTCCATCTCGAGGACGGCGATGTCCGCGTCGATCCGCCCGCGGAGGTCCGCCCTCTCCAGGAGCGCGGAGGTCAGCCCCTGGGCGATGTTGGCCGTCGACGGGTTGGTGAAGACCCGGAGCCCGTGCGCGCGGAGCACCGCGACCAGCATCTTGGTCGTGGTCGACTTGCCCGCCGATCCCGTGACGACCACGAGGCCGTCCCGGAACCCGTCGAGCACCGCGGGCAGGAATCCGGGCGCGACGCGGTTCACCACGAGTCCGGGCACGGCGGATCCCCCGCCGGGCTTCCGGACCCGCGCGGCGAACCGGGCGGCCCTTCCGAGGAGGACCGCCGGCGCGTAGCGGATCACCGGCCTACTCGAGGTAGTCGCGGAGCGACTGCGAGCGGGACGGGTGGCGGAGCTTGGCCATCGTCTTGGACTCGATCTGGCGGATGCGCTCGCGCGTCACGCCGAAGGTGTCGCCGATCTGGTCGAGCGTCTTCGGCATGCCGTCGCCGAGGCCGAAGCGCATGCGGATCACGCCGGCCTCGCGCTCCGAGAGCGAGTCGAGCAGCGACTCCAGCTGCTTCTGCAGCATGGTGAAGCCCACGGCGTCGGCCGGGACGACCGCCTCGGTGTCCTCGATGAGGTCGCCGAACTCGCTGTCGCCGTCCTCGCCCAGGGGCGTGTGCAGCGAGATCGGCTCGCGCCCGTACTTCTGCACCTCGATGACCTTCTCAGGGGTCATGTCGAGCTCGCGCGAGAGCTCCTCGGGCGTGGGCTCGCGGCCCAGGTCCTGGAGCATCTGGCGCTGCACGCGGGCCAGCTTGTTGATGACCTCGACCATGTGCACCGGGATGCGGATGGTGCGGGCCTGGTCGGCCATCGCGCGGGTGATCGCCTGGCGGATCCACCACGTGGCGTAGGTCGAGAACTTGAAGCCCTTGGTGTAGTCGAACTTCTCGACCGCACGGATGAGGCCCAGATTGCCCTCCTGGATGAGGTCGAGGAACTGCATCCCGCGACCGGTGTAGCGCTTCGCGAGGCTGACGACGAGCCGGAGGTTCGCTCCGAGCAGGTGGCTCTTCGCGCGCTGGCCGTCCTTCGCGACCCAGCGCAGCTCGCGGACGAGCTCCGGGCTGAGGTCGGTCGAGTTGGCGAGCTTGTCCTCGGCGAACAGGCCGGCCTCGATGCGCATCGCGAGCTCGACCTCCTCGGCCGCGTTCAGGAGCGCGACCTTGCCGATCTGCTTCAGGTAGTCCTTGACCGGGTCGGCGGTGGCGCCGGTGATCGCGGTCGAGTAGACCGGGACCTCGTCGTCCTCTCCGCCGAACGACAGGACGAGCGCACCGCTCGGGAGCGGCTCGGCCGGAGCGGCGACGGCAGCGGCGGCCGGGGCCTCCGGCGTCTCCGCGTCGTCCTTCGCGTCGGTCTCGGTGTCCTCGGCGACGACCTCGGTCTCCTCCTCCTCCGCCGCCTCGTCGGGCTCGACGGCATCGGTCGGCTCCTCCTCGGTGTCGGCGGGAGCGGCGGCCTTGGTCGTGGCGCGCGAGCGGGTCGTCTTGGCCGCGGTGGTCTTGGCCGCCGTGGTCTTCGCCGCGGGCTTGCGCGTCGCGGGCTTCTTGGTGGTCGTCGTCACGTCGTCGTCGACGGCGTCGAGCGTTGCGGTCTTGGTAGCTCTGGTGGCCATGGCGGCACCTCTCCATCCGTTGCGTCCCGGGAGCGGGCGGCGCGGGAGGGCGTCGTCCGTCGGTGGGCATTACGAGGACCCATGTCAAGTCGAGGACGTCGCACGCCCGACGTGGGCCTGGTGCTCCTCGACCCGAACGGGTCCTATTGACAATTATTGCACGTCTGAGTAGTGCAGCCGTGCGGTGCGGTGCGAGTGGGGCTCGATCCGGCGGGATCCGGGCCGTTCCGCTGGGACATCGCGTCTGCAGAAGGGCGGATCGACGGGGACGACCGTCAGCGCCCCGCGCGGCCGCGGCGCATCCGGTCACTCAGTGCAACCCAGAGAGGGGCCACGGTTATTCCCTCGTCCTCGGCCAGGCGGCGGCGGGTCCGGCGGCGCGCGACGAGGAGTCCGACGACTCCGGCGCCGACCACCACGTACTGCACGCACCACGCCAGGCGGAAGTGCTCGAGCGAGTAGGTCTGCTCGGAGGAGGCACCGGGACCGGCCAGTGCGTCGAGGATCAGGCCGATCGCGAACATCATCGTGAAGCTGGCCAGGAACCCGCCCACGTTGACGACTCCGTTCGCCGCGCCGAGGCTCCGCGAGGGGTTGAACGTGCGGGCGAAGTCGAACCCGATCATGGAGCCGGGGCCGCCCGCTCCGACGACGATCAGGAGCAGCACCACGAGCCAGTACGGCGGGACGCCGGGCCAGAGCAGCACGACCGTCCAGGCGACCGCCATCGCCGAGACGATCCCGAGCACGAGGTTGCTGCGGCGCATGGGGTGGCGGGCGGTCAGGACGCCGAGCACGGGCCCGACGACGATCCCCGCGATCACGACGATCGTGAGGGTCGGCGCTGCGACGGTCGGCGGCAGGCCGATCGCGTAGACGAGGAAGGGGTAGCCCCAGAGGAGCGTGAAGACCGTGCCGGAGGACTGCGTGACGAAGTGCGACCAGAAGCCGAGCTGCGTCCCCGGCCGGCGCAGGCTCACTCCGAGCTGCGCGATCGTCGCCCGGAGCGTCGGGGGCACCACCGTGATCGGCTCGGTGCGCGGCGGGACGTCGGCGACCAGGAGGAGCACGCCGAGGAAGGACACGGCCCCGAGGCCGGCGGCGCTGAGGAACGCGGGCTCCCAGCCGAACGTGTGGAGGATCGCCGCGAACGGGAGTGCGGAGAGGATCTGGCCCACCTGGCCGATGTTGCCGATCCACTGCGAGAGCTGCGGCACGATCGGTCCGCTGAACCAGGTGACCGTGAGGCGGATCACGGAGGTGAAGATCGCGGCGTCCCCCGCTCCCAGCAGGATCCGCCCGACGATCGCGACGCCGATGCCCGGCGCGATCGCGACCACGACCTGGCCCGCCATCATCAGTGCCGTGCCCGAGAGGATCAGGGTCCGCGGGCCGAACCGGTCGATCAGGATCCCGACCGGGATCTGCATCCCGGCGTAGACGATCAGCTGGACGACGGCGAGCGACGAGAGGACGGCGGCGGCCACTCCGAACCGCTCCGCGGCGTCCACTCCTGCGACGCCCAGCGTCGTGCGGTCCAGGACCGCGACGAGGTAGGCGAACGCTCCGGCACCGAAGACGAACCAGGCTCGACGATCACGCACTCGTCCGATCCTACGGCCGCTCAGGAGGCGGTGGGCTCCTCGCCCGGGCGGCGGATCGCGAGGAACTTCTCGAGCTCGGCGGCGATCGCGTCGGCGCTGGGCACGAAGCCGTCCTCGTCGGTGAGCGGCGAGCGGAGGCTCGTCCCCTCCATGTAGGTGTCGTGCCGCGCCTCGAGGGCCGAGACCAGCTTCTGCAGCTCATCGTTGCCGCCGACCTGCTCGTCGACCTTGCCGAGGAACTCCCGCCCGCTCTCGCGCAGGCGGTCCGTCGGGAAGATGAGGCCGGTCGACGCCGAGATGCTCTCGAGCGCCGCGACCGCCGCCTGCGGGTACTCGGTGTCCGACAGGTAGTGCGGGATGAGCAGCGCGAAGCCGACCACGGTCAGACCGCGCTCGTAGAGGCGCAGCTCGAGCAGGTGGAGGACGTTCGAGGGCACCTGCGTGTGCGGCTTCCAGACCGACATCGCCTCGATCAGGTCCTCGCGGTTCCCGCTCACGGTGACGCCGACGGGCCGGGTGTGCGGCACGGGCATCGGGATCGCCTGGACCCACGTGGTCGAGGCGACGTCGAGCCGCTCGAGGAGGGAGACCACCGCGCGGGTGAACCGCTCCCACTGGAAGTCGGGCTCGAAGCCGGTGAGCAGGAGGAACGGCTGGTGCAGCTCGTCGTGCGCGAGCGAGAGCCGGAGCATCGCAGGACGGTAGTCCGTCAGGTGGTCCTGGTCGAACGTGATGATGGGGCGGCGGGCCCGGTAGTCGAGCAGCTGATCCTGGTCGAAGACCGCGACTTCGCGGTGCTCGAGGGTCTCGAAGAGGTACTCCCCCAGCTGCCCCACCGCTCCCCCGGCGTCGGCCGAGCCGGTCAGGCCCGCGACGAGGTGCAGCCCGCGCGGGATCTCGGAGAGGTCGCCCTCGATCTCGAACAGGTCTTCCGGATCCAGCATGCGTCCAGTCTAAACGGGGGTCCCGGCGCCCCGTCCGGGTCCGCTGAGCCCTCAGCGAACAGCGCCTAGCATTGCCGCCATGCCCCTCTCCTCTCTCGAGTACTCGACCGTTCCCGCCTCCGACATCGACACCGACGCCCTCGTCCTCGGCGTCGCCCCGGGACCCGACGGTCCCCGGCTCGTCGGCGCGGAGGGCTTCGAGGAGCTGGCCCCCGCGCTGAGCGCGCTCGGCGCGACCGGCGCCGCCGAGACGCTCGTGCGCGTGCCGTCCTCGGTCCGTGCCGGAGTGATCGTCCTCGTCGGCCTCGGCTCGGCGGAGCCCGACGACACCGCGCTGCGGAACGCCGCGGGCGCCGCCGTCCGCCTGCTCGCGGGGTCCGCCTCCGTGGCCCTCTCCCTCCCCGCCGGCTCCGACGGCACGCTCGCCGCGGTCGCCGAGGGCGCCGCGCTCGGCTCCTACTCCTTCACCGCCTTCCGCGGCAGCACCGCCGCCGCGGCGAAGGCGCCCGTCGAGCACGTCGTCCTGCTGGGCGGCGGCGAGTCGGCCGACCCCGCCGTCCTGGACCGGGCGCTCGTGCTCGGCCGCGCGGTCGGCACGGTGAAGGACCTCGTCAACACTCCCCCGTCGCACCTCTACCCGCAGACGCTGGCCGAGGCCGTGCAGACCGGCGCAGAGGGACTGCCCCTCGAGGTCACCGTCTGGGACGAGGAGGCCCTCGCGGAGGAGGGGTTCGGCGGCATCCTCGGAGTCGGCAGCGGCTCCTCCCGCCCGCCCCGCCTCGTGAAGGTCGCCTATGCGCCCGAGGGCGCGAGCACCCACCTCGCCCTTGTCGGCAAGGGCATCACTTTCGACAGCGGCGGACTCTCGCTCAAGCCGCCGGCCTCGATGATCGGGATGAAGACCGACATGGCGGGCGCGGCGACCGTGTACGCCGTGGTGCGCGCCATCGCGGAGCTCGGCCTCCCGCTCCGCGCGACCGCCTGGCTCTGCATCGCCGAGAACCTCCCCTCCGGGACCGCGATCCGCCCGGACGACGTGCTCACCGTGCGCGGCGGGACCACGGTGGAGGTGCTGAACACCGACGCCGAGGGCCGGCTGGTGCTCGCCGACGGCCTCGTCGCCGCCAGCGAGGAGCAGCCCGATGCGATCATCGACGTCGCGACGCTGACCGGCGCCTCCGTGGTCGCCCTCGGCAACCGGACCGTCGGCGCTCTGGGCGACGACGAGCTGGTCTCCCGCGTCCTCGACGCCGCCCGCGCGGCGGGAGAGCCCTTCTGGCAGATGCCCCTCCCCGCGGAGCTGCGACCGCTGCTCAACTCGGACATCGCCGACATCGCGAACGTCAAGCCGGGCAACACCGCCGGCGGCATGCTCCTCGCCGGCCACTTCCTCCGCGAGTTCGTCGGGAAGCGCGGCGAGGGCGAGGACGCGACCACGATCCCGTGGGCGCACCTCGACATCGCCGGCCCCTCGAGCAACGGAGGCGGCGGCTACGGCTTCACCGGAGCCGGCGCCACGGGGGTCTCGGTGCGCGCGCTGATCGCCCTGGCCGAGGGCTTCGCGAGCGCGTAGTAGGGTCGACGGGGCGGGAGATCCCGCCTCGTCCCCCCTCCCGATCCGCTCGGCGCTCAGCGCCGGAGCCGGTCGGCCGGGAAGCGGGACCGCACGTCGCGAGGGAGTCACTGGGTGTCGGAAGAGCGCTACGACCTGGTCGTGCTCGGAGGTGGCAGCGGCGGGTACGCGGCGGCCCTCCGGGCGACGCAGCTCGGGATGAGCGTCGCGCTCGTGGAGCGCGACAAGCTCGGCGGCACCTGCCTGCACCGCGGATGCGTGCCCACCAAGGCCCTGCTGCACGCCGCCGAGCTGGCGGACGGCGCCCGCGAGGGAGAGAAGTACGGCGTGCTCTCGAGTTTCACCGGGATCGACATGGCGGGCGTCACGCGCTACCGCGAGGGCGTCGTCGCCGGCAAGTACAAGGGGCTACAGAGCCTCGTGTCCTCGCGCGGCATCACGGTCGTCACGGGCGAGGGCCGTCTCACCGCGCCCGGCACGGTGACCGTCGGCGAGCACGTGCTCCACGGCGCGTCGGTCGTCGTCGCCACCGGGTCCGCCTCCCGCACCCTCCCCGGCATCGAGATCGGCGGCCGGATCCTGACGAGCGACCAGGCTCTCGAGCTCGACCACGTGCCCGCGAGCGTCGTCGTCCTGGGCGGCGGAGTGATCGGCGTCGAGTTCGCGAGCGTCTGGCGCTCGTTCGGCGCCGAGGTCACGATCGTCGAGGCCCTCCCCCACCTCGTTCCCAACGAGGACGAGAGCGTCAGCAAGCAGCTGGAGCGCGCCTTCCGCAAGCGGGGCATCGCCTTCCAGCTGGGATCCCGCGTCGCGTCGGTCTCCCAGAGCGGGGACGGCGTCTCCGTGTCGCTCGAGAGCGGCGCCACGGTGGAGGGCGAGATCCTGCTGGTCGCCGTCGGCCGCGGCCCGGTGACCGCGGGCATCGGCCTCGAGGAGGCCGGGGTCCGCCTCGACCGCGGCTACGTGCTGACCGACGAGCGCCTGCAGACCTCCGTCCCCGGCGTGTACGCCGTGGGCGACATCGTTCCGGGGCTCCAGCTCGCGCACCGGAGCTTCCAGCAGGGGATCTTCGTCGCGGAGGAGATCGCCGGTCTGGGACCGCAGGTCGTCTCGGACGTCAACGTCCCGAAGGTGACCTACAGCGACCCCGAAGTGGCCTCCGTCGGCCTCGGCGAGGCCCGCGCGATCGCCGAGTACGGCGCCGAGCGCGTCGCCGTGTACGACTACGGCCTCGGCGGCAACGCCCGGAGCACGATCATCGGGACCACCGGCTCCGTGAAGGTCGTGCGCCTGGTCGACGGCCCCGTCGTCGGCGTGCACATGGTCGGAGCCCGCGTCGGCGAGCTGATCGGCGAGGCTCAGCTCATCGTGAACTGGGAGGCGCACCCCGAGGACGTCGCGCCCCTCGTGCACGCGCACCCCACTCAGAACGAGGCGCTCGGCGAGGCGCACCTCGCTCTGGCCGGGAAGCCGCTGCACGCCCTGTAGAACCACTGCGGTGCGGCGACCCGCCGCTTCCGCATCAGTAAGCTGGACATCGAAACACAAGCGTCTTAAGGAGACAGGCTCATGAGCGAATCCGTCAGCCTCCCGGCACTCGGAGAGAGTGTCACGGAAGGAACGGTCACCCGCTGGCTGAAGAACGTCGGGGACCGCGTCGAGGTGGACGAGCCCCTGCTCGAGGTCTCGACCGACAAGGTCGACACCGAGATCCCGTCGCCCGTCGCGGGAGTGATCGAGGAGATCCTCGTCCAGGAGGACGAGACCGTCGAGGTCGGCGCCGAGCTGGTGCGCATCGGAGACGGCTCCGGAGCCGCGTCGGCGTCCGAGCCCGAGGCTCCCGCTGAGGAGGCCCCCGAGGTCCAGGCCGCCGAGACCGAGGCCACTGACGAGGCGACCCCGTCGGTGGACGCCGAGAGCGACGCCGAGGCTCCCGCCCCGGCCGAGCCCGAGCCCGCCCCGGCCGCCGAGAAGCCCGCCGCCCCCGAGG
>NZ_PSVA01000030.1:0-34957 GCF_002932155.1 Rathayibacter sp. AY1F9
CGTCGACCCCGCTCGCCTGTCCCCCCTAGAACGACCGGGTCGAGCGGGGTAGCCCCCATCCGTGGTCACTCGTCCCGCTCGGCTGGGTCGCTCCTTTGCGACGGCGCGTCGAAAGGCGCGGTCTGAGCCGCATCGTCTTCGCCCTGCGATCCATTCGCGCGACGACGCAAGGCGCCTTCTGCGAGGCGGATGGAGAGGTCGTCTGTCGCTGCTCGGCCACGAGTCACCGCCTCGTCGCCGAAGCGACGGGCTGCATCGAATCCTTCAGCGCCCGTCTCGAGGACCTTGTCGCGGGCGTCGGCCACAGCGGCGAACCAGCCCCTGGCCTTCATCGAGTCGCGGAGACGTTCAAGGCCGACGTGGAGGTGGAAGTCGACCACACCGCTCGCGAGGCGGTCGCTCGATTCGACAACAGCACGGGCGCCGAGCGGATTCAACAGAACTCGCGCATTTGCACTGCCCGCAGCCGAGTCCATACGAGCGATCAGGCGCTCCGTGCTGCGAGCGATCGTGCCGAGCCGGTTCTTCCGAGCAGTCTGCAGGCCGATGCGGTGCTCATCGAGATCGTCCGCAGCCGAATCCAGGACTCGATCGATCTCGAGAATCGCGGTCGATTCCTGCAGCTGTATGCATCGGGCGAGCACGGCGAGCCACTCGCGGACCTTCGGCTCGGCCTCCCGGGTCGCCTTCGCGATGTCTCCCAGTTTCGTCGTCCGCTCGAGCTTCTCGGCCAGGGCGTCGAGCTGTCGCAGGGCGTAGGCCTGAGTGCGTGCGAGGGTCAAAGTGGTCGACTGCACTTTAGACCACGTGACCTCGGACACCCGACGAGTCCGCTCGCGAATGGTCATCGCCTCCTCGATCACGAGGTCGACGCCGATCATGTCGGCCAGTACGGCGTCCTTCTGGTTGCGGAGAAGATCGTCCACCTTCTCGTCGATCGTCGCGAGATAGTCGTTTATCTCGTCGATCGACTGCTGCATGGAAGCTTGCGCCATCATCCCCGCCACGCTCGACAACGCTGCCGGGTTGGTCAGGAGCGCCCCGGGGCCGGTCTGCGCGAACTGGACGATGCTCTTGATCCGGCCGTCCTTGCCCTGCACGACACCCATCGCGAGTCCGCTCTTGGAGTTCACCATGTGGCCGTGCTTCCGCAGCGCAGTGGCGGATTGCTCGGTCAGTTTCACCCATCGACCGGAACCGGCCGAGATCGCGGCCGCTGCCTGCACTACGCCCGCCGCCGCGCCGGCTGCCGGTCGGAGGCGCTCGAGTCCAAGGTCCTTCGATTCGAGACCCTCCGAATGCAGAAATCGGTCCACAGCCGAAGGCTCTCCGATCACGGCTATGCCGTCAGCGTCCTCGATCAGCTGAATGTCGTCGTCCATAGTCGGCTCCTGTCGGTTCGATCGCGCTCCTCTGGGAACACATGATGCTCATCCCACCATGTGCTCGGATCGGAGGAGAAGTGGGCCACGGCGCGGGCGGAAGATGACTGTCGGCTCACGAAGGATTGCTCCGTCACTCGTTACGGCGGTCCCGGGATCCACGCGAGAAAAGCTGTCAGCGCGGGGCAGGACTCCCGGCGTCAGCGGAACCACGCGAGCCCGGCACGCGCCCGGTCCCCGTCACGACGCCGCGCACCCCGCCCGGCGTCAGCGCCCCAGCACTCCCGCGTACACCGCGAGGTACTCGTCGACCATCCGATCCACCGCGAAGCGGCGGCGCGCCGTCTCTCGCACGGCCGCGCGGTCGAGGAGCCCGACCCGCTCGACCGCGGCGACCGCCTCCTCCCGTGACGACACCGCGAACCCGGTGACGCCCTCGTCGATGATCTCGGCCATGGATCCGCGGCGGTACGCGATCACCGGCGTCCCGCACGCCATCGCCTCGACGACGGAGAGGCCGAACGGCTCGTCGAAGCCGATCGGATGCAGGAGCGCGAGCGCTCCGCCGAGCACGAGGGCCCGCTCCTCCGGCCCGACCGAGCCGCGGTAGACGACGCGCGTCCCGTCGACGAGCGGCTCGACCTCCTCGCGCCAGTAGCGCTCGTCCTGCACGATGCCGCAGATGAGGAGGCGGCTCCTGGCCGCGGCGGCGATCCGGATCGCCTCCGCCGTGCCCTTGTCGGGGTGGATCCGGCCGAGGATCACGAGGTCCTCTCCTCCGGATCCGGCGGGGAAGCCGTCCACGTCGATCCCGTGGTGCACCGTCGCCGCGTAGTCGAGCTCGGGGGAGCGGTCGCTGTCCGAGATCGACACCAGGTGCGCGGTGCGCGGATGCCGCAGCGCCTCGCGGTAGGCGGGCAGGATCTCGGGCCCCGAGAAGCCGTGCACCGTCGTCACCAGGAATACGGCCGCGGCGGCGTCGACGTCGACGCAGCGGCGGATCAGGAGGCCGGCGCCGCGAGTGGCGTCCTCGCGGCCGTGCCCGGCGCGGAGGGCCTACTCGAGGAGGAAGGCGCGCCCGTTGATCAGCAGCGTGTCGCCGTCGGTCGCGGCGAGAACGCCGAACTCGTCGACGGAGCGGGTGGAGTCCCCGGCGGTGTCCGAGGTCGCGGCGACAGCGGGAGTGGCTGCGGCGGCGGTGAGGAGGAGCCCGCAGGCGAGTGCGGTGATCACGGTCGTGCGGTTCATCGGCGTCGTCCTTGGCGTCGTGGTGGGCCGCTTCTCGTGGAGGCGGCGGGAACTGGTTCCGAGCCTAGGGCGCTGAGCCCGTCAACGCCCTGGGTCGTTCCTTGGGTTCAGCTATGAAGTACCGTGCAGCCATGCCCTGGGGACGCCTCTACTTCGCCGTGCAGGCCCTCGGCGGCGCGGCCTGGTGGGTCGCCGTGGCGCTCGTCCCCGCGGTGCGGATCGCGACGCTCGGCAGCCTCGATCCCGTCCCTGTCGCGGCACTCGACCTCCCGCTGTTCGTCGGCGCCTCCGCTCTGGCCGCCGCCGGGATCCGGTGGGCGGCCGTCACCGCGACGGCCTGGACGCTCCTCGTCGCGGTCGCCCTGGCCGTCTGGGCCACCCTGACGGGGGAGGCGGGCTGGGGCGTCGTCGCGATGCTCGCCGCGGCGGGCGGCTCCGTCGTCGCGGCGTGCCTGCTCCTGCTCGGCCGGGTGCCCACGCGCTGGATCGCCTCCGGTCCCCTCTCCTTCCGGGTCGCGACCGCGGGCCGCCGGCCCGGCTCGCACCTCGCCGCGACCCTCGGGCAGATCGCGGTGTTCTGGGGTGGCGCGCTGGTCGTCGTCCCGCTGGTGATCGCCGCGCTGGAGGAGCGCTGGGGCGTGGGCCTCGGAGCGGCGCCGCCCGCGGTCGTCGGCGTCGGCGTCCTGCTGCTGGTCGCGGCGAGCGCGCTCGGGATCTGGTCGGGGCTCACGATGTCGCTCCTCGGCGACGGCACGCCGCTGCCGATCGCGATGACCAACCGGCTGGTGATCGCCGGCCCCTACCGCTGGGTCCGCAACCCGATGGCGGTCGCCGGCATCGTGCAGGGAGCGGCGGTCGGGCTGCTGCTCTCGTCGTGGCTGGTCGTGCTGTACGCGCTCCTCGGCGCCGTCGTCTGGAACCAGGCCGTGCGCCCGCTGGAGGAGGCGGACCTCGCCGCCCGCTTCGGAGCCGACTTCGAGCGCTACCGCTCGCGCGTCCGCTGCTGGGTGCCCCGCCGCCCGGAGCCGCTGCCGCGCCGGGGGTAGCCGCTGCCGCGACGCGGTCGTCGAGGCGTCCCGCTCCCGCCGGGACGCCGCCGCCAGGACGGCGACTCGTCGACGAGGGCGGTGTCTCGAGGCGCGGTCCGCTCCTCCGCGCCGACAACGCGCCTCTCGGGACGGCGACGCGCCTCGCCCGCCGACCACGTCACTCCGCGGTGCGCCCGCGCCCCACCACCGCGGCGACCAGCCCCGCTGAGACCGCGGCCAGCGCGACCAGCACCCCGCCCACGCCGACTGCCCCCGCCACGAGCGGAGTCGCGAGCGCCAGCGCGACACCGGGGAGAGCCAGGCGCGCGGGCATCGGCTGGTGCTCGCCGAGCGGCGCGTGCACCGCCCACAGGGTCAGGACGAAGACCGCGACCGGGACCGCGACGGCCGCGCCGATCACGGTGTCGGACGCCTCGAGGTGGCCCGCGGTCGCGGCGACGGCCGCCTCCAGCCCGGATCCCAGCGCTGCGAGGGCCGCGAACGCCGCGAAGTGCGCGTAGCCCCAGCGGTAGGAGAGGCCGCGCCGCCGCTCCAGCAGCTCGCCGGAGGGATGCGAGAACGACAGCCACCACAGCGCGAACACGATCACCAGCCCGCAGGCTGCGACCAGCACGAGCGAGGTGCTGACGCCCGCCTCCGTCACCGCCCGCTGCACGCCCATCACCGCCGCGAGGACGCCCTCGCCGAGCAGGATGATCGTGAACAGCCCGTACCGCTCGGCGACGTGGTGCGGATGCCAGTTCGCGTCCCCCGCCCGCTGCGCCCAGAGGGGCACCGCCAGCTCGCAGACGACCAGGAGCAGGAAGCTCACCACTCCGACCTCCTCGGGCAGGAGCAGCCGCAGCAGCCAGCCGACCTGCACGATCGAGAAGCCGACGGCGTTGCGCACGGCGGCGGTGCGGTGCTCCGGAGTGGACACGGCGACGCGGATCCACTGGCTCACCAGCGCGAACCGCATGATCGCGTAGCCGATGGTGATCGCCCGGTAGTCGCCCTCCTCGAAGCCGGCCGGCACTCCCGCCGCGAGCACCAGGACGCCGCCCATCTGGGCGAGGGTCAGCAGCCGGTAGGGCACGTCGTCGGTGTCGTACCCGGACGCGAACCAGGTGAAGTTCATCCACGCCCACCAGATCGCGAAGAACACCATGCCGAAGGGGAGGAGCCCCTCGGCGAGGTGCCCCTCCTCGGTGGCGTGGGCGAGCTGCTGGGCGATCTGCGCGATCGCGACGACGAAGGTCAGGTCGACGAGCAGCTCGAGCGGACTCGAGACGCGGTGCGCCTCGTCGATCGCGCGCGGCTGCATCCGCACGCGGAGGGGGTGCGCGGGGGAGGCGGGCATGCGCTCATCCTGCACCCGGAGGGCTTCTGCGCGAGTGCCGCGCCCGCCTCCCGCGACCCTCGGCGCGCGCCCTCGCATCGAGCGTCCAGAAGTCGTCGCACTCGAGCGCGAGTGCGACGACCATCGGACACTCGCGGACGGCCGGACCTCGCCAGGTCGGGCGCAGTCGACACCGCGAGCAGGCAGGAGTCGCGGTACTCGCGCTCCCGTAAGGCCACTTCTGGGTTCTCGTGCGCCCCGGGCGACACCCGGCGGCCCCGCGCCCGCGCCCCGCGCCGGCCCGCGCAGGACCCCCGCCTACGATGGGTCGGGATGTCCCCCGAATCCGCGCTCGCCGCCCCGACCCGCGCGTCCCCGGGCGCCCGGCGGTCGCGGCGCGGGCCGCTCCACGGGCTCGCCCTGGTCGCCGTCCTCGTGGCGACGCGCCTGCTCGCCCCGGACGCGGCGGGCGACGCCCTCTCGGACGCGGTGCGCGACTTCCTCACCCTCTCGATCAGCGTCGTCATCGAGTCGCTGCCGTTCGTCTTCCTCGGCATCGTCCTCTCGATCGCGGTGCAGCTGTGGGTGCCCGAGGCCGTGCTGCTGAAGATCCTGCCGAAGCGGGCGCTCCCGCGGCGGCTCGTGATCTCGCTGCTCGGCGTGCTCCTCCCTGTCTGCGAGTGCGGCAATGTGCCGCTCGCGCGCGGGCTGATCGTCAAGGGCCTCTCGGTGTCGGAGTCGATGACGTTCCTCCTCGCCGCGCCGATCGTGAATCCGATCACCATCGTCACGACCTACCAGGCCTTCGGCTGGGCCGACGGGATCCTCGTCTGGCGCATCGTCGGCGGCTTCGCGATCGCGAACCTCGTCGGCTGGATCTTCAGCCGCCACTCCGAGCCGATGAGCCTGCTCACCGACCGCTTCCGCGCTGCCTGCGAGGCGGGCGAGCGGCCCTCCCGCTCCCTCCGCGACCGCTCCCGGCGCAGCGTGCTGCTGTTCGCCGAGGAGACCGGGGCGATGATGCCGGCGCTGTTCGTCGGCGCCGCCATCGCGGGGCTGATCCAGGTCGGCGTCTCGCGCGACGTGCTGACCACGCTCGGCGGCGACCCGCTCTGGTCGGTGCTGGCGCTGATGGTGCTCGCGTTCGTCATCTCGATCTGCTCGAACGTCGACGCGTTCTTCGTGCTCTCGTTCGGCTCCACGTTCCTGCCGGGAGGCATCATCGCGTTCCTCGTCTTCGGCCCGATGATCGACGTCAAGATGCTCGCGCTGCTCCGCACCACGTTCTCGGCCGCGACGCTGGTGCGCGTCACCGTGCTGGTCGCCCTCGCCGCGGCCGTGCTGGGACTGGCGGTGAACTATGCGCTCTGAGCGCCTCTTCGCCCGCTGGAAGGGCGTCGTCCTCAGCCTGATCGGCGTCGTCTCGACCCTGTGGCTCGCGGCGACCGGTCGGCTCGGCCTCTACATCCACCCCCGCTACTTCGAGTTCTCGGTGGTGCTCGCGGTGATCGCAGGAGTGCTGCTGATCGCGGCGTTCGCGGTCGTGCCGGGCGCCGAGGAGGACGCCCACGAGCACGAGGACGACGTCGAGCACCTCCACGCCCCCGTGCCCGCCCGCCCCTGGCGCCGGGTGGTCGCGGTCGCGGCCGGAGTCGCGGTGATCGCCTCCGCCGCCGTCGCCCTGCTCGTGCTCCCGCCGGCCGCACTCACCTCCTCGACCGCGACGCAGCGCGAGGTCAACACGAGCGCCGTCGACGCCTCCGTGACCGCCGCTGCGCCCACCGGCGACACGGCCTCCTTCAGCGTGCGCGACTGGGCGATCCTGCTGCGTCAGGGCGCGAGCGAGCAGTTCCTCGCCGGCCGCACGGCGACGGTGAGCGGATTCGTGACCCCCGACGCCTCCGACCCCGAGAACGTCTTCTACATCGCCCGCTTCGTCGTCACCTGCTGCGCGGTGGACGCGCAGCCGGTGGGCGTGCCGGTCTACCAGGCCGGCTGGGCCGACACCTGGTCGGAGGGGCAGTGGCTGGAGGCGAGCGGCGGCTTCGGCGCGAACCCGAGCGTCACCAGCGCCGAGGCGGTCGTGCTGGAGCCGGAGGCGCTCACTCCGATCGACGAGCCGGCGATGCCGTATGTCTACTGAGCGCGGCGCGAATCCTGAGCGCGGCGCGTCTCCTGAGCGCGGCGCGTCTCTCGAGCCCGGCGCGTCTCCCGGCGGCGGCACGTCGGCGCAGAGCGGGCGACGGGCCGGAGGCGGTGCGCGGCGGGCTCCCGGCCTCGACTCCGCAGGCGCCTCCCGCTTCCCGCGGCTCTTCTGGGCGGTCGTCGCGGTGCTCGTCCTCGCGGTCGGAGGCCTGACCGCCGCCACCGTCGCGAAGGGGCCCCGGGTCGCCTCCCTCGAGGTCAGCACCGACGGCGTGGTCGAGCGCGACGGCTCCCGCGCCCGCCTGCACCTCGACCAGGCTCTCGAGCCCGACGCACTCGACCGCGTCCGCGTCGCTCCGGACGCCCCGCACACCGCCGAGCTCGACGGAGGCGTGCTCACCGTCACGTTCACCGACACCCTCCGCTACGCCACCCGCTACGAGATCGGGATCGACGACGCCCGCAGCGCCGCGACAGGCTCGGCCGCCGACGTCTCCGCCTCCTTCACCACGAAGGACCCCGACCTCTTCACCCTCGACCGCACCGCCGACGACCCCTCGCAGCCCGACGCCGTCCGCGTCCGCCCGCTCTCCGGAGGCGACGCCCGGGTCCTCGTCACGGCCGACCGGATCCAGGACTACGCCGTCGTCGGCCCGGTGCTGGTCGTCGTGACCATCGAGCCGGACGACACGAACCTCCTCCGCACGGTCACGCTCGACACCGGCTCCGAGGGCGTCATCCCGCTCCCCGGCCCCGGGACCGTGCGCGAGCTGCACTCCTCGCCCGAGAAGGGCGTGCTCGGCTGGACCTTCACCGGGCAGGCGCCGTCGGGCCCGCTCGACCGCGCCCTCTACTCCTACGACCTCACCGACCAGAAGGCCGAGGCGGTCCCCGTGCTCGGGATCGACGGCGGGCCGCTGCGGGCGCGCGACTGGATGTTCGTGCCCGGCACCACCTCCGTCGTCACCCACTCGCTCGACGACACGGTGCTCCTGCTCGACCTGCTGACGCCCGGCTCGATCAGCCCGCTCGGGCAGCACGCGGAGCTGCGCGGATTCGTGCCCGGCGCGAACCGGCTCGTGGTCGCCGATCCGGAGTCGGGCTCGCTGATCGACCTGGCCGACGGCTCGGTCGAGACGCTCGCCCTCCCGCCGGCGGACGTGAGCGCGACCGCGTCACCCGTGCAGATCCTGCTCCTCGACTCCGGGAGCTACGTCGAGCTCGAGGCCGAGTACGCACCGGAGACGGGCGCGACCCAGTACTCCGTCGTCCGCGTCGACGCGTCCGGCACCTCGGAGTTGTTCCGCACCTCGCCGACGGGGCGCATCCGCGGCGTCTGCCTCTCGCCGAACGGGCAGTACCTCGCCGTCGAGACCGTCTCGGTGGAGGGCCGGCCGGACGACTACCCGGGCGAGCCGGGCTTCAGCGCGACCTCGACCGTGCTCGTCGACCTCGGCACCGGCGACACCGCGCGCAGTGTCAACGGACGTTCGCGCGACTGGTGCGCGTAGGGGGCCGACCTGACGACCGGTTCGTCCACCTGACTGATTGCTGGCGGCCCGGAAGTACCGGATCGTTCAGCAGATCATCGAGAACGACCAGCGCGCCGAGCTGAGCGTCGCGGACCGCACCGCCGCGTGGGCGCAGCTCGCGTTCGAGGGCGTGTCCGCCGCAGCGATCGCCAAGCGCACCGGCACCAAGACCGACGCGGTGAAGAAGGGCCTCGCGGTCGCGGAGTCCGGCTCGAGCCGGTCCCCGCCCCTCCTCTTCTCCCACTGCTGCACAGGAAGGCCCGACCATGACCACCACGATCACCGCACCCCGCCCCGCCCACCGCTTCGACCCGTACCAGGAGTGATCGACCTCGAAATCGGATCGCTCCGCTCCCAACTCGGCGCCCGCGGTCAGCCGAAGCACCAGCATCGCCTGCACGATCCACCTCACCCGGAAAGGGGACTTAGTTAGACCGTCTAGAAAATCTAGGCTGTGACCGCTCGATCGGCGATCCCTGGCTGCTGGTCGTTCGAGGTTGGCGCGCGTTCGGCCAACCGGCAGCGAGGGGTGCACCGACCCGAACGGTTGCACCCCTCGCTGTAATTGTGAAGCCACCAGAGCCCGTTGACGAGAGGGCCCGGAGGCGCCGAGACATTCTCGAGGGTCGATGCCGGTGAGGGTCAGGCGAAAGCGCTGCCCGCCAGCGGATGCGCGAGCAGGATCCCCGCGATGAGGACGAGTGCGGCGCTCGGCAGCACGAACTCGACGGGGCGTTTTCCGTGGCGGCTCAGCGCGGAGGGCGCCAGATGGATGAGCACGCCGACCGTGAGCAGGGCGGCGCACGTGAGAAGACCCCATCCGCCGATGAAGAGCAGACTGACTCCCGGGCCACCCGACTCGGGGATCCCGTACCAGACGGCGTCCGCGATCCAGAGTGTCGCGGCGGCGACGCCGGTTGACGCGAGAGCGACCCAGGACACAACGGAGCTAGAGCCGGTCGAGGTCGATCTCCTGGTGTCCACCTGCCGAACGCTAGGGCAGCCGACGGCGCTGGACAACGAAGCCGGAATGAACAAGAGGTGGACGTGAATCCGTCCGGCGACGGACGGCCGTGCCCCTTCAAGGAGTTGCCGGTGGACTCCCGAGCGCAGCGTCGTCGTGTCTCGTTGCCCTGCGGTCGGGGATCGAGGAGCGGGGAGGGGGAGGCGCCGGCTGGTGGACCGACAGGTCGGCTTCGCTTGCAGTTCCCGCAGCGGAGGATCGCCATGCTCACCGGCGGTGCCGACTCGCTGCCCGTGAGGGGAGCTCTCGCTGAGCTGGCGGATGAGCCGATCGGCGATCGGGTTCAGCCGGTGAGCCGGCGGACCTGTTCAGCGGAGAGCTGGCGGTCGGCGAAGAGCACGACTCGTGCGGTCGGGTCTGGGCTGTGCGCGTCCGGACCCTCCCATCTGAGCGCGAGGCCGAGTCGCTCGATGGTGCGGCGGGAGCGTGCGTTGCGTTCTGCGACGACCGCGGTGATGGGCAGCTCCGGTCGGAGGCGGTGGGCGAGTTCGATGCCGGCGAGGGCGACCTCCTGCGCGTAGCCCTTGCTCCAGTGGTCGGGGTGGAGGGTGAACGCCACATTCCAGGCTGCATCGGAGAGCAGAGTGCATCCGCCCATTCCGATCAGATCCTGGCTGTCGATGGGGGAGTCGCGCCGGCGGATCACCCAGCTGCTGAGTCCGTCCCGTGTCCACTGGGTCCTCCGATACGCGATCACGGCCCGGGTCTGATCGGCGGAGAGATGGAGGAGGAGCGGATCCTCTTCCGCGATCCGCGGATCGGTGTAGAGGCGGAACAGCTCGTCCAGGTCGGTCTCGGCGGGCCGGCACAGTCGGAGCCGGTCGGTGAGCACCTCGAGGTCCCGTGGGGCACAGGCCTGTCCGTCGCTCACGCTCATGGGATGAGGTTGCCATGACCCGACCGCTCGACCAGCGTTGAGTGCGCATGTGATCCGGTCGCGCGAGGTGGCACGTACGGGGATCGGTGGCCGGAGGTCCTCAGTTGCTGACGTGAGTCAGAGTCCGCGCGTACTCGATCATCGGATGACCACCGAGCGGATGCGGCGCGGGATCCCCGTGAGGCTCGAAGCCGGACGCCTTGTAAAGCCCTTCCGCCCGATCGTTTCCGGCGCGGACGTGCAGCTTCAGGGCGAGGTAGCCGAGCTGAGAGGCGGACTGGACCGCGTCGTCGAGCAGTGTCCGGCCGAGCCCGCGCCCTGTCTCGCTCGGTGCGACGGCGAGCAGTTCGAGCAGCGCACTGTGTCGGCCCGGACCATCGCCCGTGTCGACGGTGAGAGCGAACCCGAGGGGATCCGAGCCGATGACGGCGAACCGAACGAGAGGCCGGTGGAACTTCGCTCGAGCCCTCTCGGCGACCGCGTCGTCCTGACTGCATCCGTCTCGTGCTCTGAGTGCCTCCAGCCAGAGGTCGATGCAGGGCCCGCGATCGTCAGGCGAACCGGCTCGGGTCTTCATGCGCTGAGGCTATCGAGGCAGCCATCGGACATGTTCCGAATCCGAGTCGCGTCCTCGTTGTGGACGCCGGCTCGCCGGCTGACGCTGGACAGCAGCTCGCCGAGGCGTGGTCGTGTCACCGAACGAGACGTCGGGCGAAGGACCGGCACATGCTCCGAGGGGCGGGCGTGCGCGAGGAGCGATTCGTACAGTGGAGGTATGAGTGTGATTAAGGAGACGGGTACCGCGCGGCGGAGCGGACGAGGGTGGACGCGGGCTGCGTTCGTGCTGGGCGTTCTCGCCGTCGTGTCCTACGCCGTCGGATACCTGGCGGTGGCCCACCTGTGGGTGGGCGATCCCCTGGTCATCGGAGTCGCGACCACGCTGCAGTACCTTCTCCCGCTGGCCGGCGTCCTCGTCGGTCATCAGGCGCGACGACACGTCGGTCCTCGCTGGGAGTCGACGGTGGGACTCGTGCTCTCCTACCTCTTCCTGGCCTTTGCCGTGGTGCCGGTCGTCATCGGCTTGGCCGGACTGCTGCTGGCACGCTGATCGATCGACGACCCGGATCATTCAGCGGTTCACGCGATTCGCGGCCGTCTGAACGATCGGCAGCTTCTTCGCACGAAGGGTGGCGGCGAGGAGCCGGCCGAGGAGGGAAGCGATTCCTGCCGTGACTGCATATTCCGTGATGAGGCCCGCGGAGGAGGGCCAGGTCGCGTTTCCCGACGCGAGTACCAGCGCGGTGGAGGCGGCGGCGCCGATCACGAGTCCCAGACCCAGGAACGCGGCCGCCCGCCCGACGCGCGGGGTGCGGCGTGTCCGCCGGTCGAGCCAGAGACTCGAGGGAAGCCATAGGAGTGCGCCCGCGACAGTGAACGCAGCTGCCGTGCCCGCGATGAGCCCTGCTGCGGACCCGCCCGATACATCCCAGCTGCCCACAGTTCGCAGCAGCGCAAGGACCGCAACGGCAGGCCACGCCAGAATGCCCCATGCCAGTTCTCGTGCATCCATGAGCATCATGGTCCGGCACGTCGGTGAACACGCCATGAATCAGAACGTTCAGCACTCCACGATCATGTGTTCCGTAAGGGGATCCCCTAACGGACAGCACCGGAGTAAGGCAGCGTGAATGAGCGACGACTCCTTGGCACGACCACGGACACAGGCTTGGATGAGCACATGCAGACGCTCATCCCCCTGTCAGGCCGCGAGCTGTGGACCACGACTCATGGCGCCGGCACCGATGAAGACACGACGATCGCGATCGATCGCGGACTGCACGTCGCGCGCTGCTCGGTCCGCACCATGGTGCGCCCCGGGACTCGCGTCGGACCCCGCGGTCACGTACACGGGATGGTGACCGACCCCGTGACGATCGCCTCCCTCGCCGCCGACTGTCTCCTCCTCGGCACGCTCCCCACAGACTCCCGAAAGCGCGATGGGGTCACCGTGATCGAGGAAGTCGAAGCTCGTTCGCTCGCTCTCGCCCAAGACCGAGACGGATGGACCGTCTCGGTACTCCCTGTCGACGGGATCGACTACGCCCTCTTCTCGCGCACCATCCCGGAGGGCACGATCGCACATGCCGACCTCGGATGGGCCGTCATCGCCATGTGGAGCACCGGCAGCGTCTACGACGGACCTCTACAGCGAGCGGACATCAATCCGGAGGATCACCTGCCCGACCGGTAACCCATGGGTGGCCGGTCACCCACTGAGCAGCCCGGTGGCTGTGGCGTGTTCGGCGCAGTACCGTCAGCGAATGTTCTTCCACTCGAGTAAGCGCGATTCGCCGCAGTTGCGTCCTGAGCTCGAGCGGTTTCGCGAGGCTGTCGCTGAGGCGTCATTCGAGGGTGAGCTAGCGGGCTACTTCTCGGTGCAGGTCGGTGCTCACCTCGCGGCCAGCGGCCCGTGGTGGAGGCGGGAGCTGAGTGATCCGCGATGGGGGATCGCGTGGACGTTTTTCTATGAGCCTGCTTTCGATGAATCCCATCCGCGCGTGGGCCCGCCGTACGAGGACGGTTTCGAGCTGGGTGATGAGTCGGTCTTCGATGAACTACTCGGAGGTTCGGTCGACGTCCGGGGTCGGGTGTACTCGCTGCGTTGGATCGACCGCGCGAGCGAGCCGGAGCTGTGGGCGGACAACTACGGGTACATGCCAGCGAAGCCCGGAGTTGGAATCCCTGTACGCGTGTCGAGAGTGCGTCGTCGAGACCGTTGAGCCGGATCTCTCGTCGGCAGGCGCGTCCCGTATGGGGGTGGTGCTCCGGACGCCTCGCGGCTTGATTGCCGGAAACGATAGAGGCGGGGTCGTCGCCGAGCAGGTCTGCGCGCTGTGCGGCCCTGTAGTCCTTTCCGCTCCGACCTAGGCTGATCGGTGTTGGGTATGCCGCGCAGAGGAGGAACGATGAAGGCCGCTGTGCTGCGTTGTGCTGGCCTGCTCCTAGTCATGAGTGCGATGGCAGGGTGCGCTCCTGCCTTCGTATCGGAGTTCAGTGAGCCGGCTTGCCTGGACTGGAGGGCGTACGACTCTCTGGAGGACGCCGCTGGCACGCACGACTTCATCGTGCGAGCCGAGCTCGAGCCGACTGAGACGACAGTGACGATGTACGGCGAAGAGGCATCGCTTCACCGCGCGACCGTCACCGAGGTCTTCGGCGGCGAGGCAAAGGTGGGTGACGTCCTCGACGTGGTGTCGACGCCAGCGAGTTGCACCGCCGGGGCGCCCTACCCGAACGGAGATCCGATGCTGCGCGAGGAGGCGACCCTCGTTCTGATCCCCGGCGATCCGGCGTGGGGAAGCGCAGAGTTCTTGAAGACGATCACGCCCTACGGCGGTGTCTGGGACGAACGACCCGCAAGCTGATCGGCGTCAATCGAACCCGTCTCCCTCGTCCCGTATGGGGATCGTTCAGCGGGACTACTCCAGTAGCTGTAGGCGGCGAACCCATGTGCTCATTGCTTCATTTACTCATTTGAGTTCCGGTCGGCGCCGTGCCGAAGGGGTGGTTGCACTCAGCCTACGGACGGGGCCGCCCGCGCCCGCTGATCCATTGAAGTATGCCGATCGTGACGACCGAGACCACGGCGACCAGGAGGAGGAAGGGAAGGGCACCTAGAACCAGGAACAGCACGAAGCTGTCTCCACCCTCGAACCCATCCATGACTGCAGCCGGGACTCAGAAGAGTCAGGACACCGGCATGAGCGGCCCGGTCGTGAAGTCACTGCGACCGTCCCCGCCGCAGACCTGAAAATCGGAGGGCGTGTCGATTCCCGCGCCGGCGCCGTCTGAGGCGACGAGCACCCGGACAGTCGTCGCGGTCGTCGGCGTGCAGTCGTACGCGCCGACCGCCGAGAGCTGGCCCTCCGCCTGCGCCGACTCGCCCGGAGCGAGAACCCCCGGGAACGCTTCCGCACCCGACGTGCCGGCGGTGGTGAGCTGCGTCCCATCGGCACCGAGCATCAGAACGCCCGGCCACCCGAAGTACGAGCACGCCTGATCCGAGGCGTTCGTGAGCACGATCGCGAACCCTTCCTGGCCCGCCCCGGAAAGCTCGGGCCGGTCCTCCACCGTGACCGTGAGCTGCGTGTCCTGGCACGGGTCCGCCGGCCACACCGGACCAGCCGCCGCCGCACCCGCAGTCGAGGTCGGCGTCGGAGTAGCGGAGGCGGTCGACGTCGGGGTGGCGGTCGCGGTCGGTGCCGGCGCGGCGGTCGACGTCAATGCCGGAGCCCCCGCCGTCGAACCGGCGCAACCGACGAGCGCAAGCATCGGGAGGGTGAGCGGCAGAGCCAGAGTCGAGCGGGAGGTCCGGGTCGTCACCATCTGGCGAATCTACCCTCGACCGTTTAGTCCCAGTGCGAAACGACGGGCGGCGGGACTTCCCGCTCGTGGTTGAGCACTCGGAAAACGATCGCGAGGACGACGCAGACGCCGGCACCGAGCAGTGCAGCAGCGGCTCCCACTGTCATCCACATCGGCTGGACCGCCGAACCGTCCGCGCACAGCGGATTCCACAAAAAGCTCCCGGAGCTGGAGTAGCTTCCACGGACCTCGCACGCCTCTCCCGGATCCCACATGTAGAGCGAGGACATCAACCCGAGAGCGGCGGCGAAGACGGTGAAGAGCACGGCGAAAATCAGGGGGATCGCATGATCCGGCCGAGGCGACTGTCTAACGCTCATCGGGAGGGAACCCTTCGGAGCTGCCGTCTCTCACCATTCGTCGCCCAGCTTGCGGAGCCCGTTGTCCTCCGGCCGGGTCTGGCGCGAGTAGTCATGCGGAACATCGGGCGCCGCAGTTTCCTGTGCATCATGTCGAGCTTGACGGTGGATGGCCGCTATGACGATGCACGCCATGGCTACGGCCAGCGCCGCGGCTGTCGTCAGCGTCATCCACATCGGCTGAACTACTGAACCATCCGAGCACAGCGGGTTCCAGAGGAACTTCTCCCCGGTCAGGCTGCTTCCGCCGCGGGTTCTGCACGTCTCCCTTGGGTCCCACATGTAGATGGAGGCGATGACTCCCACGACGGCTCCGAGAGCGGCGAAAACGAAGGCGAAGACTATGGGCGTCACTCCATCTGGCCGCGGGGCATGTCCGACGTTCATCGGGACATCATGCACTGCGCTGCACCAGGTCGATCAAGAGTCGGGACGTCAGGCACGGCATCGAGTACCCCGTGGGGAGGTCATCGCGCAGCGACGGTGAGGTTCAGCTCTTCACCGACGCGCAGAATCTCGTCCGAAGGGAACCGGAACGGGTTGAGGTAGAACAGGTCGTCGGCCGTCATGCCGAATCGTGCCGCGACGTCCTCTGCGAGGTCGTTGCGAGCGACCGCGTACGACGTCAGCACTCCGTCCGTGGACGACACCTCGCCACGCGCTGCTGCACGTGGGCCGGCGTCCCGGGCCACGAGGGTGCTGCGCTGCGGCTGCACGTTCCACTGGACGTCAGCGATGGCAAGGATTCTGGTTGAGCAGTCGGGGTCATCCTGCGGGCGGGTCGTGAGAACGAGTTGATCGATCGCTGTCGGGTCGCCGCGGAACTCTGCGAGGTTCCGCCACGCCTTGTAGGGCTTCCCGGACTCCGCGTCCGCGAGACGCATCGGGAAATCGACGTCGAAACAGGTGGTATCCGCGCCGATCGGATCGAGCGCTCCCATGACCGCGACGGAACCAGAAGACGCGGCGGGGATGACGAGCTCGTCGGATGTCAGGGCCAGTCGGCCGTCCGCCGCGCTCAACTGGACGGCGCCGGTGGTCCCATCGTTCCCGGTGAACGTCGCTACGCCTAGATCGCCGGTCAGCGGGGAGGTGAAGCCGTCGTCCGTGTTCGTCGCCGGTGGCGGAGTCGGTGGTGCAGGCTGCGCCGTGCATCCCGTCACGACCGCCAGGCATGCCGCGACCGCGACCGTGTTGCGCGCTTTCGAGAACGTCCCCACCGGCTCAGGTTAAGCGACGTCACCGCTTTCCTCGTGGTCGCGTCTCGGCCTGAAATGCTCAGCACCGTTCGGGAAGGGGAACGTCTGTCGCGGGCCAGCAGGAAGCCCAACGGCTCCTAGGCTGACCCGATGAGTTCCCCGGCACCGACCCGCCCATTCGTGGGTGTAGCGCGCATCGCCGTCGGTGCAGCCGCGGTCTCGGTGATCCTCCGCACCTACGCGCTGAGCATCGTGGCCGGCGACCCGAATCCGTTCGACTACTTCGGCTACTTCACGAATCAGACCAGCCTCCTCGCGAGCGCGGTGCTGATCGTCGCCGGATCGGTCGGGCTCGCCCGCCGTCCGACGCCGGTGTGGCTGAGCTACGTCCGCGGCGCGGCGACGGCCTACTCGATCGTCGTCGCCGTGATCTACAACACCCTCGTTCCCGGTACCGGGACGGCCCCGCCCTGGGTCAGCGCCGTCCTGCACGTGGCGCTCCCCGCCCTCGTCCTCCTCGACTGGATCGTCGTCGCCGACCGCGGACCGCTCTCCTGGCGCCGGCTGTGGGTGGTCCTGCCCTACCCGATCGTCTGGGTCGTCGTCGTGCTCGTCCGCGGAGCGACCGACGGGTGGGTGCCGTACGGCTTCCTGCTCCCCGAGAACGGGACGCTCTCGCTCGTCCTGCACGTCGCCGGGCTGACCTGCGCGGTGCTCCTCGCGGGCGCGCTGGTCTGGGCGCTGAGCCGACGCCGTGCCTCATCTCGTTGATGCCCAGTCCTCTCTCGCCGTGGATCACGAGGAGCTCTGACTCCCGACGTCAGGCGCATCACCTCTCGTGTGCGTCGCGACTCGGCCGCGGCGCGCTCTGATGACGCGCAACACGAGATTGATCACCAGCAACCCCGCTCCGGCCGGGATGGCGCCGGCCGTGAGAATCAACGCTTGGAAAAGGAGCGGCTGGCTCATCGGCACGGGGGTCAACGACATCGGCAAGACGACGTTCTCGAGCAGGACGGGAAACAGGCCGATAGCGATCCCGCACCAGAGGGCACTCACCACAGCTGGAAGCCACGCGACGAGAACAGGACGACGCGAGAGCCTCCGGGGAGCGACGTACCCTCCGACAGCGGCAACGACGATCCAGATGACGACGCCTACTCCGCCGGCACCGATCGCGATGGCCCCTTCGGATGGATCCGCGTCCGTGACCCCCAGAGCCACCATGAAGCTGCTGAACATCAGAACCAGGGCGGCGACCACCGTGACTACGCCGGCAGCGGTCCAGCCGATGAACGCGTTCACAGATCCATCGGATGCTGGAGTCGCCGCCCGCAAACCGGTACCGACGTTCGTTGCTTGCTCAGTCATTGGTGGGACCTCGATGGTGTTCGCGTGGTCGGAGGACGGCTTGAAGTCGGAGTTTGGCTCGTTGGTGTCGGCCGCGTGCTGTCGATTCGCTGATCCCGAGGATTGTCGCGGCTTCGGGGAGGGTGAAGCCGTCCCAGAGGATGAGCCGGATCAGTTCGGATTGATTCTCCGGGAGGGCGTCGAGGGCTGTGCAGATGTCGAGGGTGTCCGCGCCGACGGGATCGGGTCGGTGGGCGTCGAAGTGCTGGCGGAGTTTCTGCGTGAGGTCGTCGTGTCGGATGGCTCCTCGTGCAGCGTTCGAGTGGACTCGGCGGGCGACTCCGAAGAGCCACATGCGTGCTCGCTCGGGGTCGGCGGGCAGCTGCTCGATGCGTCGCCAAGCGACGATGAAGGTCTCACTGAGAAGGTCAGCGGCGTCAGCGGGAACGGTGACTCGTCGGCCGAAGTAGCTGAGCAGATCCGCTGCGTTCGCGGCGTGGAGGCTCTCGAGCGCCGCGTCCTGGTCGGACCGGCGTCGTCGCGCGATCACTCGGAAGTCCCGGGGGAATCGCTGTCGCACTGTCCCGCCATCTCGATGGAGGTGCTGGTCGTGAAGTAGCCGGCCTCCTCGAGCACATCCCGGATCTCGTCGCCCATGAGAGAGCTGGCGATCACCCCAGGGGTCGCGTCAGGAATGTCTGCCGGGCGGCCGGCGGCTTCCGCCGCAGCGTTCGCCTCATCGATCCCCGCCTGATTCGACGCCAGGGCCGCCTCGATGGCCTCCGGAGTGACACGGGCAATGACCGGATCCCAGTCGTGCTGCGCGAGGAACTCGCGAGCCCTCTCGGTCAGCTCGTCGGTCTCCTCGTCGGAGAGCCCGCCGCCGTACTCCGGTTGGATGCGGGCGACGACTGCGCAGGTCCCGATGTCGGCACCCTCGGTGAGCTCGAACGTGCGCTGCACGGCGACGTCCGGAGTCCAGCCGACCCATTGCAGCAGCGACGGCCCTGCGACGGCGGCCGTGGTTCCGACTCCGACCAGTCCGATCGCCAGAACCGTCGCTCCGACTCCTGAGCGGAACCACGAACGTCGCGGCGGACGCCTCTCGGCCACTGCCCGGGCAATGCCGCGCGCGGCGTCGGCGGCCGCCGGATCCTCGCCCAGCGCCGGCGGCGCAGCTCGTCGCACCAGATCGTCCAGATCGTCCATGCCCGTTCCCCCTCGGTGATTGCTCGTCACTACCGACGTGTCCGGCCGAGGCTCGTTCTTAACGTCGGCCGCGGAGATTCACGCGCCGGCTAGGGCTGGTTGAAGGATTCTCTGGCGTCGGTGATGGTGCTTCCGTCGCGGAGGGTGAGCGTGACGGCGAAGGTCGGCTCCGGTCCGCCGCGGCCCGTCTCGCCTCCCTCGGTGAGGCCGGTTCCGGGCCACCACGCGGCCCAGTGGCCGTCTGTGATCGTGGCGATGACGCTCGTGCCGTCGCCGGTGCGGATGGTGAGCCCGGTCACGTCCGAGCCGACGTCGCCGCTGGTGAAGGCGGCGGGCGGG
Source organism: Rathayibacter sp. AY1F9 (assembly GCF_002932155.1). Classification (NCBI taxonomy): domain Bacteria; kingdom Bacillati; phylum Actinomycetota; class Actinomycetes; order Micrococcales; family Microbacteriaceae; genus Rathayibacter; species Rathayibacter sp. AY1F9. The sequence goes on from NZ_PSVA01000030.1 coordinate 19,457, forward strand.
AGGTTCTCGCCGGCGAACTGGCTGATGCCGCCCTGCGTGTACTCGTCAGCGAGCGGAGTGAAGCCGCCCTCGCTTCCAGTGGAACTGATGAGCGACCTCCCAGCAGCGCTCGTCCCAGCCGGGATCTCGATGAGGCACGCCCGCTGACTGGGCGTCGTGTACGAGAGCAGCACCCAATCGCCGCGCCGTTCCCCGATTGCCGGCTGCCCGAGCTGCTCCGCGTCACCTGACGCACACGCAGCGCCCGCGACGGTCAGGTCGGACGTGCTGGCAACCTCCGCGGTCGACGTCCACGAGGCGTACGCGCGGGAGTCGACACCGGACGGCAGGACGGCGAGAGCGACTCCCAGTGCTGCGGCCGCGAGCCCTGCGGGAAGGATGAACTGCCATCCCCGAGGGCGCCGAGCGGCGGGCTCTCGAGCGGCCACCGGGTCGCTGTGGAGGATCATCTGGAGCCGCGCTGCGGCGGCTTCGTGGGCCGGGCCGTCGAGCTCGTAGTGGGCGGCCGGGTCGAGGTCTTTCGTGGCGAGGAGTTCGGGCGTGGTCATAATGCCTCCAAGGCGGGCGAGTCGGCGTGGTGCTGGTGCGAAGGGGGATCGAGCAGTGCCCGAAGTGCGGTGCGTGCTCGGTGAAGTCGGAGTCGGAAGGCGACGGCGGTGATGCCGAGCACTCCGGCCGCGGAGGGGGAGCCGAGTCCTTCCCAGGCCGTCAGCGCGATCGCTTCCTGGTGCTGCGGTTTGAGCTGCTGCCACGCCTGGTAGAGGTCGAGTCGGGTCGCGATCGCGTCCTCCGGTGACCGCGCGGCCGCGTCGGTGGTGGCGGCGACCCGGATCGTGAGCGCGGTGGTGCGCTGCTGACTGCGGAGGTCGTTGAGGAGACAGTTCCGGGCGATGGTGAATAGCCACGCCCGCGCGGCCTCGTCCTCTGATGGCGCGGTGTCGTGCCGGCGCCAGGCGATCAGGAACGCCTCGTGCGCGAGGTCGGCGGCGCGCTCGGGGTCAGTGCGACGTCTCAGGAATCTGACGACGCTGACGTATTCGCGTTCGTACAGTTCGGAGAAGCTCGCCTCGCGGGCGGACTGTGATGGGCTCATACCTGGGACATGTCGCCAGCCGGGCTGCTGTTACAGATGCTCGACCAGTTGATGTTCTGTTCCACTCCGGGATCTCGGCTGCGGATCCGTTTGCGAATGATGAAGCCCGCGTTCAGCATGTCAGGCGTCTAGGGCGCCGGGCAGCTTCCTTTCGAGTCGCGCTGCTCGGCTCGCGGCGAGTCCGATCGCCAGCAACACGCCACACACGATGGGGAGTTGCAGTCCAGCCGGCAGCGCTGGGTACATCGGGAAGACCATTGCTCCGAGCGCCTCGATTCCGATCAGCAGGACAGGCAGGCCGATGAGTACGAGCGTCGAGACCGCGGCGGTGACTCGTCCGCGCCAGGGGAGCGCTGTGAGCAGGCCGAGCGCTGCGATAGGCGCCGCTGTCGAGAGGCCGGGACCAAGCCACCCTGCGGACGCCGACACGAAAGCGATGATCAGTTCCGCGGCAGAAGCCGCCAGTGCCATGCCGCGGGCGGCACCTGTTCGTCCGGCCATCGCGAGCCCGAGCGCGACAACGAAAGCGGCTCCCGCGAAGACGGAGGGATTGGTGAACGGTCCGATCGCGCCGGGATAGTTGATCCCCGGTGACCAGTTGATCGTGAAGTAGAAGATGAAGAACGCCGTGGCTAGAGCGAGCGGAATGATCGCGGCCGGCGATCGGCCAGCGTGCGAACGGAAGTGGTGACGCACCCCACCGACCATCAAAGTGACTCGCTGTCCGAGCGTGGGGCGGGACCGGCCTGCGTCGTCGGCTTCGTCCAACAGGATGCCGAGCAGCACCTCACCGTGCTCCGCCCTCCATACGGGCGGGTACCAGCGCAACGCGCGTCGGAAGCGGTCGGCTCGGTAGGCGTCATCGTTCGTCGTCATGCCGTTCTCCAATCGGGGGCGTGGCCAGGTCGGATCGCTGCGGTGGGAACGAGTCCGAGGTTCGCCCGCGCTCGGCGCGCGCTGGCTTCCATGCGATCGACCTCGACACCGAGCGCAGTACGGCCGGCGTCAGTCAGTCGGAAGTAGCGACGGACTCGACCGTTGATCCGCTCGTCTCCATCGGAAGAAATAAGACCCTCCGTATCGAGCCGTTCAAGTGCCGCGTAGAGCGTCGTCACTCGAAGGCGCACGCGATCCTCGGACTGCTCCTCGATCTCCTGGAGGAGCGCGTAACCGTGGCGCCGACCTGTCGCCAACGTGGTCAAGATCCAGAACGTCGTCTCTCGCATCTCGCCGGCCATGATCTGAACCATACTCCAACGCTCGCACTATGAGTCAACCAGTGGCTCCGCTGCAGTCGTGCGCGTGGGTCGAGCGGTTGCGCGGGGTCCCTCTCCACCGAGCGACGGTCCCGTATGGGGATCGTTCACCGGTACACGCAGACGCGACACCGAGTGTCGTTCCTCACGCTCCCTTGCACAACTCTCCGCTTCGCAGCGGTACTCGTGCAGACGACCGTGAGCATCTGGCCGCTCAGGGTCGTCTGCATTTCTGACGTGAGCGCGGGTCAGCCTGTCGCGTAGAAGAAGTCTTCATCCAAACGTTGGCGCATCGCGGGCGTTCACGTGTGGCCACTGTCTGATGGGCTACCTCTCGAGGGCGACGGACCCGAAGGACGGGTAGTCGGGTCCTTCGTAGTTCATGGCGGTAAGGGTCTTGATGGCCGGCATGGTGTGGGCTCCGGGTATCGCGATCTCCTGGTTTGGCTGTTCCGGATCCAGGGGGGCAATATCGAACGAGTAGCCCGCGGTATCGACCCATGCGCCCGAGCTTTCCTGCTCGAGCGCACCCTCCTTGAGGTGCAGCCTCAGACTGGAGGCTTCTCCGGTCGAGAACCCGGTGAGGACTGCCCAGGTTGACCCGTCCGCGCGGCGCTCGATCAGGACCGATCCTGTCGTCTCGGTCTGCTGACTAACGAAGTCGCCCCTTAGGGGGAGCTGCTGCTCGAAAGCACTGAGCTGAGAGTCATCAGACGCGGCCGGCCCCGGCGCTCCAGCCGAATCGACGCCTGATGATTCGACAGCGTTGGTCGATGATCCGTCGCCGGGGCTCTCGTTCCCGGTGCAGCCGGACAGTACGAGTACGCAGGCTATGGCCGCAATGGTGAACGTGATTCCGGTTCTGCTGATCCCCATGGCCCGATCCTGGCATGAGGTCGCCAGGGTCGTCAGGGTGCCGCCCTTCGCCTCTGATGTGTATCTCTCAACGCTTCGATCTCGTGCGACCTGTTCGAGGTTGTCTGCGCTCCCGACGCGAGCGTTACGCGGTTGCTTCATGCTTCAGGCCCAGATTGCGCGAAGTATGGCGACCGCGTCGTCTAGGGAGACGTTGGCGGAAGTTGCGGAGTCCGCGAGGGCGCGTGCGTGTTCTACGACGAGTTGGGGTGCGCGTGATGCTCCTGGCGCGACGCGGGTGCCGGCTGCGGTGCGGGTGACGACGAGGCCGTCTTGTTCGAGGGTCTTGTAGGCCTTGGCGGCGGTGGCTTGGGCGACTCCGAAGTCTCGGGCTGTCTGGCGGACGGTCGGAAGGCGTTCGCCGTCACCGAGCTGTCCAGCCTGGATAGCTCCACGGAAGCGTTCGGTGATTTCCTCCGCGGTCTTGATCGTCAGTGTGGTCACCGCGCCACTCCGTCAAAGGGGAGCGTCTCGATGAGCGGCATGCGTGCGCGCCGCAGTGCGGCGGCGGAGCGGAGGGTGTCGGTCGCGACCCGGAGTAGGAGTGCGACCCCGATGCCCTGGCCGAGGAATCCGGCGTAGAGGAGGGGCTGCGCGAAGGCACGGTAGGCGCTGCCGACGTAGACGAGGTTTCCGCTTGCGGTGCTCTGTCCGTCGACTCCGACGATGATCGTTCCGATGTCTCCTGCGTGCATCCAGACGGCGCCGAGCGTTGTGATCAGCCCGCCGAGCAGAAGCAGGGTGAAGAGGCGGGCGGTGAGTTCACGTTCTGGGCGGACGCTGGTCGCGGTCGATCGAGCGCGCAGCGGCCGGTTGGCGTCCGTGCGGAGCGCGAGGACGAGTGCGGCCACGGCGAGGGCGAGGGTGATCAGGGTGGCGAGGTAATTCGGCCAGCCGACGCCGGCGATGTAGCCGTAGTTCGCGTTGAAGGGCATGTAGATCGGCAGGGTCGTGTGCTCGGGCACGTTGCCGAGGAAGAAGGCGTCTTCTGGTGCGGTGGTGGCGATCACTGTCTGCCAGATCGAGGTGAGTGCGAGCAGCGCGGTGGTGACCGCTCCGATCCACAGCAACGGACGAGAAGCGAACTCGTGCCAACGACGCTGAGGAGCGACCGCTGTCTCGCCAGGCGCAGGAAGAGGCTCGCGGCGCACCAGGAGCATGGCCACCGTCACGACGAGTGCTGCGACGAGCAGGGGAGCGGGCCGCCGCCACCATCCCTCGAATCCGGTGGTATCCGCCGGCGTGCTCACGTGGACGACGACCGCCACCACGATCACGAGGAGCGCGCCGGCTACACCCGCCCACGTCAGCGTCGACGCGCGACGTCCGCTGGCGGGCAGCGAGATAATCCGGCGCGGGTACGCCCACGACAGCACGAAGCAGATGAGCCCGATGGTCGCCGGAGCGGCGACGGCCGAGAGGAGTTGATACACCTCTCGAGGAATGAACAGGGACATGCGACCTCCACAGCGGACACCAGCGGCGACGACTTCGCCTTGTGCGAGGAAGCTAGCACAAACTTGTTCTAGGTAGAAAGCTCAAAGAGCGCGGATCGGAGCGCACCACCACTACCGTCAGGATGAGGAAACTGATCCATTGCCGGTGCCCGCGAAGTACCGCCAGCCGAAAGCGACGGTCAGGGCGAAGGACGCATCCATTGCGCGGACGTCCGCGGGAGTCGACTCGGTGATCGACCCTTCGTAGGACTGGCGGTTGAAGCCCTGAGGGAGCGGGAGGTCATGGACCTGAAGTCTCGATGCGGCGACGAGAGTCCACCGGACGGTAGCCGTCTCGTTGGCTCCTCCACCGGGAAGACCACGACCACCACCACCGGAGATGTCACCGCTCTGCAGTAAGTCGACGCCGACCAGGGAATCAACGACTCTTCCTCCTGCGCCGTGTATTCCGTTGGTCGCGAGGAATCTGTCGACGGCTTCGGCCGCTGCGAGCTGATCGGTGCCATCCACCGCATAGACGATTCCACCGCCGAATCTGCAGACCGTCGTGATCACCGACCCTGACTCGCCGATCTGATCGGATCCTCCCTCGCCAAAGCACCAGTCCTCCGTCGCCCGTGCCACCTCTCGCACGCCCGGCACGGCCTCCACCGCCATCGCCTCGTCAAACAGCGGACGCGTGTCTTGCCGCGCTGCCGCGACCATCGGCGAGGTTGGTGACGGGCCGGGAACGTCAGCGGCACAACCGCAGAGCGAGGTCACAACGGCTGCAAGAGCGAGCGAACCCCGCCAGCGAAGTCGGCTTTCACGGCCAAAGTCAGGTCGCGCGTGCATGCGCCCACCGTACGACGCCGAGTTCGAGAGGGAGCTCATCTCCGAACGAACGATGGCGGGCCTCGCGTCCGCTCGAGCACGCGGCCGGGTCGGCGGGCGCCCGTTCACCATGACGCCCGCCAAGGTGCGACTCGCGATGGCATCGATGGGCAAGCCGGAAACGAACATCGGCGCCCTGTGCAAAGAACTCGGCATCTCCCGCCAGACGCTCTACCGCCACGTCTCGCCCACGGGTGAGGTGCGACCAGACGGCCTCCGCGTCCTCGGGCGGAAGACCACCTAGACGCAGCTGGCCGACGTCGGCGTACGCTCCGAAAGACGGCTCCGGTAGTTGTGCAGACGACCTTGAAGATCTGTGCAGAGGACCTCGAGAACTGACAACCGCGAACGTCATCAGATCGTTGAAAGGTTGACTGATCAGCGTCCCGTTAAGGGATGGTCGACCGGACGGCCGGTAGGGGTCGTTCTCACATGCTCGTCCGCGCGGTCGACGTGAGGAACGGGGTGGTTAGTACCGGCGGATAGAGACGTTCTCACCGAGGCTCGTCCAGTCGAGGCCATCAGCGTCGTCCGGACCGGCGCCATCGGTGTGTATCTGAACGACCCATGCTCCGTTCAGCGACAACTCATCCCCGCAGCCGCTTCCGTCTTCGTTGTCGCCTTCTCCGTCCACGATCACGCACCGGCCTCCGGTCGTGATCTGCGACCCGATCCAGACGTCCAATCCGTCGGCTGAGCCGACGTAACGGATCGAGGCGGGGTCGTAGCCGTCTCCTACAGTGCCGACGTCGGGAAGAGCGTCTCGCTCGTCTTGTGCCCGCTTGAAATCGGAGTAGGCCTCGGTGTCGGGGCCGGAACACCCGGCCATGAGCGTCGTCGTGAGCGCCATCACTGCGGCTCCGGTCACCCACCTCAGGCGCGTTGTCGATTCCACCGCATCCCCCTGTGCCTCGTCAGCACAACGTACCGCGCTGCGAAGGAGAGGAGCGCTGGCACTGTAACGATGGGTCTTCTTCCGAGTCTCGCACCCACGGGAGAGTCGATGGAGCGTTCCGTATGGGGATCGTTGAGCGGTCACCCGAACGCCGATCAGTAGACCGATGCACGCCGCATTGCTACGGCGAGACGATAGAACCCCTGAGAGTCACCGTCTGTCACCATTCGTCGCCCAGCTTGCGGAGACCGTTGTCTTCCGGCAGGGTCTGGCGCGAGTAGTCGTGCAGAACGTCGGGCGACGCAGTTTCGCGTCCGTCACGTTCAGCATGGCGGGTGGCCGCGATGACGACGCATGTCACAGCCACGATCAACGCCGCAGCAGTCGTCAACGTCATCCATATCGGCTGAACGGTTGACCCATCCGAGCACAGCGGGTTCCAGAGGAACCCCTCTCCCGTCAGGCTGCCTCCGCCGCGGGTCCTGCACGTCTCGCTCGGGTCCCACATGTAGATGGAGGCTACGGCTCCCACGGCGGCTGCAAGCCCACCGAAAACCAAGGCGAGAACGATGGGCGTCGCTGCACTCGGTCGCGGGGGCTCTCCAACGTTCATCGGGACATCATGCACCGCGCTCCACCAGATTGATCAAGAGCCGGAACGTCAGGCCCGGTATCGAGTGGCCCGCGTGGAGGTCATCGCGCCGCGACGGTGAGGTTCAATTCTTCGCCGACGCGCAGAATTTCGTCGGAAGGGAAGCGGAACGGGTTGAGGTAGAACAGGTCATCGGCCGTCATGTCGAATCGTGCCGCGACGTCCTCTGCGAGGTCGTTGCGAGCGACCGTGTACGACGTCGGCATTCCGTCCGTCGATGTCGTTTCGCCACGCGCTGCTGCACGCGGCCCGGCGTCCTGGGCGACGAGATCACTGCGTTGAGGCTTCACGCTCCATTGGACGTCAGCGACAGCAATGATCCTCATCGAGCAGTCGGGGTCGTTCTGGGGCTTGGTGGTGATGACGAGCTGATCGATCGCTGTCGGGTCGCCGTGGAACTCTGCGAGGTTCCGCCAGGCCTTGTAGGGCTTCCCTGGCTCCGCATCCGCGAGACCCATTGGGAAAGCAATGTCGAAACAGGTGGCGCCCTCATCGATCGGGTCCAGCGCTGCCATGACCGCAACGGAACCTGAGGAAGATGCGGTCGCGGCGGGAATGTCGAGCTCGTCTGATGCCAGAGCCAGCCGGCCATCAGCCGCACTCAAACGGATGCTGCCGGCCGTCCCATCGCTCCCCGTGAACGTTGCCACGCCAAGGTCACCGGTCAGTGCGGCGTCGGAGCTGCTGTCTGTGGACACCGGAGGCGGAGCCGGCGGTTCAGGCTGTGGCGTGCATCCCGTGACGACGATCAGGCATGCTGCGATCGCGACCGTTTTTCGCGCCTTCGAGAATGTCCCACTGGCTCAGGGTAAGCGACGTCCTCGCTCTTCCCTTGGTCGTGCGGTTGGGGCGACTGGATGGAGTGGTCGCGGTTCCCTCCGCTGAGGCCAGCTAGGGGCTACAGCGCCTTGCTAGGGTCCGGACTTATGGATGAGCCCCGAAAGCGCGGACACCCGCTCGTCGTCGCGGGAGCGACGATCGCGGCTGCAGCCGTCCTCTGCGCTTTCGTGTACTACGCCGGTCTGGCCGTCTTCCGGACCGAGGGGGACGTGCCGGCGGCCTCGGCCATCGACTTTCCGGCCGGAAGCGAGCTCGTCAGCGAGACCGTCGAGTGCGCCTCCGGTGGATGCTGGCGGCTGTTCTCGGTGCGCCCGCCCGACGCGATGACTCCCGAGCAGCTGTCGAGCGAGCTCGGAACGACGCCGCAAGCGCGCATCGCAGGAACGCTCTGGGACCCGCGCACCATCACGGTCAGTTCCGCCATCGAGGGACCTCTCCTGAAGGTGCGGGCCGATTACTGGTCCCAAGAGTTCATCCCGTAACCACGCGCGCGAAGCGCGGTGCACCGCCGGCGTGACACGGACCAAGGAACGGGCGCTGCATCCGTTCCGTATGGGGATCGGTCTCCGGGACAGATCCGACCCGGATGGACCAGTGCGCTCCTGCCGTTCACTCGCTGGTCCGAGAGTGATGGTGTGCAGACACTGTCGCTCAATGCTTCCGCCGTGATCGCGGGCGTAATCACTCTCCTCGCCCTCGTCGCGGGCGTCTTCCTCGACGGATTCACGTTTGCGTGCAACGAGTCCCTTCCTCCTCAGTGCACGGGGTTCCACGTCGCGTGGCCGGCTCTGTGCTCTGTCGCCCTCGCGACCCTCGTTCTCCTGGTCGTAGCGATGCGCGTCAGCACGCGCTCCCACGCTCGATGGAGGTCGCTGCTGCTCGCCTTGGGGGTCGTCGGCGCCGTCACCAGCTGGGTTCTGGCTCTGCGTACCGCCGTGATCGTCGGTTGAGCAGACCACGGCACGTTCCGTATAGAGATCATTGACCGGTCAGCCATCGATCTTCTGAGGTATCGGACGAGCGGTCGGATGGACCGAGGGGGTGGGGTCGTATGGCGGAGTCGTGTCCCGAGGGGAGTCGAGGGACGCCAACCCCAGGAGGGTGATCGTCGCCACAAGAGCGCAGGCAGCAGTGATGAGCGCCGCGAGCAGTAGCCGCTCAAGGGTGCGCATGGCACGAGGTTATGGCACGAGGTGAGCGGCTTAGGCCGTTCCGCGCGCATACCGTATGGGGATCGTTCAGTGGGTCGTCTCTCCGCCGGGTTCGGCGGTTCAGTGAGAGAGTGCCCTTGCTGTCAGCTCGCGCAGACCTACAGGTTCTTGCCGAGCTGGGTCCAGCCGCAGTGTTCAGCCCGGAGTGCGCAGCGGGCCGGGCCGAACAATTAGCTAGCGAAGGACCGTGTAGCAGCTGCTTCAACCGGTGTGTTTGGGCGAGCCCCAGGGTTCCAGGTGCGTGATGGGTAGACGAGGGCGAGACCGGCAGCTGCAATCCAGCACGCCGTCCAGAGGCCGTGTCCGGGAGTGCCGTCGGCGCTGCCCCATTCGACCCAGAAGAACCCGGGGTCTGCCACAGGGCAGGCGAGAACAACTGCTGCAACCGTCGCTACCCCTGCGGGAACCCAGGGAACGAGGCGTGCGACCACCAGGGCTACAACGACGAGAGCGAGGGCGCCCCAGAGGTACAGAAGGGGCATGAGGTCGTAGGACGACATGGCGTCAGCGCAGGACGGGTTCATTTTATTCCATCTAGCGCCTGTGCATGCCTGCCAGTAGGACGACGTTGCCCAGGTCACCCACAGCGCGACGCCCATGAGCGTAGCTGCGCACGCCAACCGGACCAGAGCCTTGGTGTGCTGACGTCGCCCCATGCTCGAAATGCTAGTCCGCCGACCGTCCCGCTGAACGATGGGTTACCGGTCGGGCAGGTGATCCTCCGGATTGATGTCCGCTCGCTGTAGAGGTCCGTCGTAGACGCTGCCGGTGCTCCACATGGCGATGACGGCCCATCCGAGGTCGGCGTGTGCGATCGTGCCCTCCGGGATGGTGCGCGAGAAGAGGGCGTAGTCGATCCCGTCGACAGGGAGTATCGAGACGGTCCATCCGTCTCGGTCTTGGGCGAGAGCGAGCGAACGAGCTTCGACTTCCTCGATCACGGTGACCCCATCGCGCTTTCGGGAGTCTGTGGGGAGCGTGCCGAGGAGGAGACAGTCGGCGGCGAGGGAGGCGATCGTCACGGGGTCGGTCACCATCCCGTGTACGTGACCGCGGGGTCCGACGCGAGTCCCGGGGCGCACCATGGTGCGGACCGAGCAGCGCGCGACGTGCAGTCCGCGATCGATCGCGATCGTCGTGTCTTCATCGGTGCCGGCGCCATGAGTCGTGGTCCACAGCTCGCGGCCTGACAGGGGGATGAGCGTCTGCATGTGCTCATCCAAGCCTGTGTCCGTGGTCGTGCCAAGGAGTCGTCGCTCATTCACGCTGCCTTGCTCCGGGTGGTGTCCGTTAGGGGATGGTTGGCCGGGCGCCTAGACGTCTGCGGGCAGCGGTATCGTCCCGCGAAGCCTGTGGCGGTGAAGCTCGCACCGTCGATCATTACTCCGACGTTCGGGCCGGAGGACATCAGCGCGGGATGTTCCTACTGCGCTCGGAACTGGCGCTGGTCGCTGCAGTAGCAGTGATGGCCGCGAGCGGCTGTCCTGCGGAACGCTGCCGCCCGCGCCCGCGCGCGGCGCATCCCGCGCGCCGGGCTGGTGCGGGGAACGGCCCTCCCGCAGACGCCAACTTGCAGCTCGCTGCCACGAACACTGTCCCACTGATGATCTTCGAAGGGCATGCGTGTCCCGCTGCCAAGCCCGGGTGTCGGCAACACCCAGGGTTGTATTGCCGAGCTATGCGGAGTAGACCTAGACGTGCACGACGACCGCTCACAAGGGGTGAGCGCGGGGACTTGGATGAAGGTCGTAATAGTCATGCACACCTCACGAAATCGGTCCGCTGGCAAAATCGCCACGGTGTTCGTTGCGCTCGTCCTGGGTACGGTTGTCGCACCTGCCGCTCAGGCTGACGTACCAGGACTGAACACTCATTCCTGCGACGGACAGACGTACGACCACTCGCTCGGCAGCTACAGCAACGACCAGGGGGACTTGCCGCTGCGTTGCGGAAATTCCCGGTTCGGACTGAATCACATCATCGCTCGCGGCCACTTTGACGCGGACACCAACTTCGATATTTAGCAGACACTCAGCTACGGCCTCTACGCACCCGGGAGCTCAGGCTCTAAGACGCTCTACGACGCGAACTGCACACCCGTCTACTTCGTTCTCTTCGGATATAACGCCTACAACGGCTCCGATCCCCTCGCTAACCCCATCGGCATCGTCAACGCCTACAAAATCGACAGCACCATAAACACCCGATCTACCACCAGCACCACCGCCGCACCCATCATCCAACCGCCCTACGGGACCGGATGCCCCGTCTACACCCCGATCGAGAACGATTGACCGACACCCGCGACCTCGCCGACGTCGTGGGGTGGATGCGCCGCCACTACTCCACCCCGTACGACGTCATCGCGGCTACCGCAACCCACAGCTCAAACGGATGGAGCGTTGACACAACCATTCGAGCTACACCCACCTCCACTGACGAGGTAGTGAATCTCGACCAGTGGGACCCTGCCGCAATCGATTCCCTGACCACCGGAGGCGACCTTGCAGTCGAAGCCTTCGCGCTAATCTTGCACGCCAACCTCATCGAATGGTGGGATACGGAACGACCGAAAACGTCGACGCGATACTGAACCACTAAACAATGTGACGAATCAAGCATAAGATCCGAGCAGACACCCCCTGCGAGGCGACGGACGGAAAGCAGCTGATTGCTCCGTTGAGCGGCTCTTCACCGGCACGCCGACAGCATCACGGGCCGCCGACCGACTCGACCCTTCCCTCGGCAGCTCCCAGAACCGCGCCACCCCGGGCACGCTGCTTCAACTTCGATCCCATCGCCAACACTCCGACTCACGGTGGTATTGCAACGACCGGCTGAACCCAAGTCCCCCTAACGGACACCTCCGGAGTAGATGAGGACAGCCGCTCCGGCGTCGAGGAGCCTCTCCGGCCCCTGTTCGATGCGCGAGGATTTGGACATGCGTACCGATAGGGAATCGCTCTCCGCGTCGAGCGGGAGCCTCGCGCCCGCAGCGCGAGGCTCCTCTGACCCGGCCCGGCTCGAACGGGCTGCCACCCTCACCGTGCTGCGGGCAGGACACCCCCTTACTGGATTAGGGGTGCCTTGGGCGGGCGCATTCGACGGTAGTGCGGCGCGAGCCTCGGAGGGCTAGTGCGTCGATGCGTCCGGCGTCCGATGAGGGGTCGTCATCCGGCCGCCCAGGATGGCCGCGCATGAGACCGGAATCTCGCGGCGCTGTTTGTCGCAATAGACCCGCCCGATGAGATGCCCGATGGTGGGGCGTCAACTGACACACTGAGCGCACGGTCGCTCGTGGGATACGCCCGCGTCTCAACCGACAAGCAGTATGCGACCGCTTAGCGGGACGCGCTCCAGGCGGCCGGCGTCCCATCCGATCGGATCTACGCCGACTTGGGTCTGACCGGCCGGAACCGCGAGCGTCCCGCGCTACGAGAGGCGCTGGCTGCGTGCAACGCCGGATCGACTCTGCTCGTGACGAAGCTCGACCGGCTCGCGCGGTCCATCACAGACCCTCGCGACATCGTTGATGAGCTGACCCGCCGCGGGGTGAAGCTCAGCATCGGGGGATTGGTCCACGATCCGGAGGATCCGATCGGCCGGCTGCTGTTCAACGTGCTCGCGATGGTCGCGGAGTTCGAGGGGGATCTGATTCGTGCCCGCACTCGTGAGGGGATGAAGGTCGCGAAGGCCAAGGGGCGTCTGCCTGGCCGTCAGCCGAAGCTGTCGCCGAAGATCGAGGCGCATCTGGTCGCAGAGCATCGTGCCGGGAACTGCACTGTTGCCGAGTTCGCGGCGGAGTTCGAGGTCGCGCGGTCGACGGTCTATCGGGCGGTGCAGCGGGCTGATGCGCGCGCCGCTGGCGCTGTCGCCCTGGCGCCGCCGACGGAGGGCGCATGATGTCGGGGGCGGAGAGGGTACCTGCGCTGGTGCCGGAGAGGGTGGAAGTGCTGCCCGGCTGGTCTGCGCTTACACGTGTTCTCAGCACCGAGTGGGGAACTCTCGCCCAGGCGATCGCCTGTATCTGGCTCTTCGTCGGGTTCGCGGTCCTTCCTCCGGGATCGCGTCTGCCCCTTTTCGTGCAGCTGGTGCTGTTCTTCGCCGCTCTCGCTTGGTCAGTGATCTGTCTCGCGATCGGCACGTCCAGGGTCACCGGTGAGAAGGAAGCCGGTTACACGACCCTGGGGCTCGGGCGCATCACGGTTCCTGCGGTCGATGCGAGAACGGGCGTCGTCCTGCGGGCGGCAGGCGAGCCGCACTGCCGACTCGTCGGCCGGGTCCGGCACTCCACCGCCGACGCGTCCGCCGGTCAGTCGAACCGCGCGCCCTCCGGCCGCGGCGGCAGCACGAACAGGATCAGCAGGAACACGTAGCCGGCGATCGGCACGAGGATCGCGAGGATCCAGAGCCCGCTGCGGTTCACGTCGTGCAGTCGTCGCCAGATCAGCGAGAGCGACGGGAGGAACGTCGCCAGGGCGATCGCGCTCGCGGCGAGCGACACCCAGAAGGTCTGGAACGGCGCGCCGCTCGGGTACGGGGTCAGCGTGAAGTCGAGGCGCCACGGACCGCCGTCGGCCAGCTGCAGCAGCCCCGTGAGGACGCTGCCGAGGAGGATGATCCACCAGTACTCGGCCCGGCTCGCCCTCCCGCGGAAGCGGAGGTAGTTGCCGAAGAAGCGGCGGAGCGCCGCCATCGGCGGAGCCCCGTAGTAGGGGAGGGTCAGCGGCGGCTCGAGGGTGCTCGGGCTCATCGGGTTCCGTCTCTCATCCCTCGACCGTATCCCCTGCTCCCCGCGCCGCCGCGTCGGCCGTGCGGACGACATCCCGGTGTTCGCGCCGGAGGAACGCCGCTGCGTTCACGAGGCCGAAGGCCGCCGTCTTCACAACGGAGGAAGAACGTTCCAGCTCGACCGTGAACACGCGGATCGGCATGCGCCGGAACGCGTTCTTCCTCCGTCATCAACACGATCAGCGGGTAGGGACCGCCTCCGCCCGCACCGCCGCCGTCGCCCGGGCGTCGACGATCAGGCTGACGACGAGCCCCACTACGACGATGACGATCGCGACCCACGGCAGCACGTCGAGCCCGCTCGCGTCGATCGCCAGTCCGCCGACGACCGCGCCGCCGCCGATGCCGATGTTGAACGCCGTCGTCTGGAGCGCCGCGGCGAGGCTCCGCAGCTGGAAGGAGGAGGTGCGCAGCATCCGGGTCTGCAGCATCGCCGGGATGCCGCCGAACGCGATGTTCCAGACCACGGCGGCGACGACCACGGCCGTGGCGGCGCCGGTGCCCGCGGCGACGGCCAGGCCCGCGAGCGCCAGCACGACCGCGATCGCGGCGACCACGAAGCCCGAGCGGGGGAACCGGTCGGTCGCGAAGCCGGCCAGGACGAGTCCGACCGCCCCTGCGCCGCCGAACGCGAAGAGCACGAGCGGCACCGTGTCGGGGGCGAAGGAGGCGTTCTCGAGCCAGGGCGTGATGTAGGTCGAGAGGGTGTTCTGGCCGATCAGCACCAGCAGGATGACGACGCAGACGCCGATGATGCGGGGGAGCGTCCGGTCCTTCCGCGCCGGCAGGCGGATCTCGCCGGTCCGCAGCGGGATGTGGTGGTCGACCGCGGGCAGGAACTTCACCACGATCAGCGCGAGCACGAGCACGACGCCGCCGAGGATCGCGAAGGTGGGCCGCCAGCCGAACGCATGCCCGAGCGCCGTGCCCAGGGGGACGCCGAGGACGAAGGCCGCGGATCCGCCGCCCGCCGTGATCGCGGTCGCGCGGCCGAGCTGCTCCGGAGCGACGAGGTGCGCGGAGTAGGCGGCGACGATCGCCCAGAAGAGGCCGTGGGCGAGCCCGCCGAGGATGCGCGCGCCGATGAGCAGCCCGAAGGTGGGGGCGAGCGCGGCGAGGACGTTGGCGACCGCGATGGTGCACAGCGCGACGAGGAGGAGGCTCTTGCGCGAGAAGCGCTGGGTCACCAGGGTCAGCGGAGTCGTCGCGACGACGACGGTCGCGGCGAAGATCGTGACGAGCTGGCCGGTGAGCGAGATGCTCACGCCGAGGTCGCGCGACATGTCGGGGATGAGCCCGGTCGGGAGGAACTCGCTCGTCACGGAGACGAAGACAGCGCCGGCGAGCGTGAGCAGGCCGATCCAGGGGAAGGCGGGGGCTTTCGCGGTGTCCTGAGGGTTCACGGTGTCCTGAGGTCGGGGGCGGGCGGCGCTGTGGTAGCCGGCGCCGCGCCTGCTCGGAGGACCGGCACGGCGGCCCGGACGTGCCGGTGCCCCCCTCCGCGGCTGAACACCGGAC
>NZ_PSVA01000031.1:0-30746 GCF_002932155.1 Rathayibacter sp. AY1F9
CGCGGAGCTCTCGGCGGAGGAGCAGGCCGCGGTGGAGCGGACGGCGCGCAGCTGCGCGGCGGCGTGGGCTGCGGGCGGGCGGCTCCGGGGGCGCGACCGGGCATGGACGGCCGCGGGCTCGCGGCTCCGGGCCTCAGCGCAGGACGTGGCCCTCGACGTCGACGGGAGCCCGGGCGGTGAGGCGCTTCAGCCGCATCGCGGGGCGCTCGACCAGCAGCCAGCTCGCCCACGCGAGGGGGACCGTCGCTGCGACCGAGAGCGCGATGTACGCCCAGAGCGGCACGTCGCCTCCGGCTCCGACGATCGCCAGCGAGAGCAGCTGCTGCACGGGGAACGCGTAGATGTACATCCCGTAGGAGACGTCGTGGGTCGCGCCCACTCGACGCAGGGGGAGCCGGGCGCCGAGCGCGACCATCAGATAGGCGAGGGGGAGGCCGGCGAGCACGCGGTAGAGGCCGGCCGCGATCACGAGGACGAGCAGCACGGCCGCGGCAGCGGTGAGCGCGCCCGTCAGGGGGAGGCGGTCGCGGTACAGGTGCACGAGCGCGCCGGCGAGGAAGTACCCGACGAGCGTCACCGTCTGGTTGAGGGGCGCGGGGAACGGGACGAGGTCCGTCGCGAGCACCGCCGCGACGAGGGTGAGGCCCGCGAATCCCGCGACCACGAGGGGGCGCACCCAGCGCGCGGGCGCCAGGGAGACGAGCAGGCCGATCACGACGTAGCTGACGAACTCGTAGAACAGGCTCCAGAGCGAGCCGTTCCACGCGCCCGGGTAGGGCACGGAGCCGAGCATCCCCGCGATGCCGTACTCCCGGATGTAGAGGGCCGCATTGGCGACCACGAAGCGCACCGCCCCGGCCGCGCTGTACTCGCCGGCTCCGAGGAGGAGCGACGCGAGCGGTGCGGCGACGAAGGCCACGACCAGGAGCGAGACGAGGAAGGCGGGATAGATGCGGAGGAAGCGCCGCCAGAGGAAGTCGACCAGCGATCGCGAGCGCAGCCGGCTCGCGGTGATCAGGAAGCCGGAGGTGGCGAAGAACCCGCCGACCGCCCAGGCGCCGAGGGTCGAGCCTCCGAACCCGGGGTCGTCGCCGTAGCCGCCGAGGGGGAAGGAGTGCGACACGATGACGAGGACCGCCAGCCCGAGCCGCAGGGCGTTGATGCTGTTCGACCGCGGGTCGAAGGCGGAGCCGACGGTCGGGCGCGTGCGTGGCGCGCGGGCGGGCGCGGCGGTGCGCCGGCCGTTCTCCTGGCGGGTCATGCGCACATCCTGCTGACCCCGGCCGCCGCCGTCGATCGGGCGTGGGACGCGCCGCGCTCCTCCCGGAGGGCCCGCGCACCAGCAACGACGCGCGCTCCACCCCTGCGGCCCCGTCGCGGAGCTGACGCGGACTGACGTGCGGCCTGCGGCTGATCCCTCTCCGCCCCGTCGTCCCTCCGTCGCCCTCTCCCGCGAGACGCCGCTCCGGTACGCGACGCGCGGGAGCGGGCGTACCGGAGCGGGCGTACCGGAGCGGCATCTCGCGGCAGGCGGTCGGATCACGCCGGTCGGACCGCGCGGGTCAGAGCAGCCCGTCCGTGAGGTGGTCCGGCGTGCCGAAGCGGTGGGCCGTGATCGACACGGCCTGCTCGCGGAGGAACGGCAGCAGCTCCAGCCGGCCCGCCTCGGTCGCCGGGCCGGCGTAGACCGCGAGGTCGGGGCGCCCGCCCGTCACGGCCGTCACCGTCGCGGCGGACGCGCCCAGCAGGCGCACCCGTCCGGCGCCGTGCGCGCGCACCCGCGCCTCCCACGCCGCGTCGTCCTCGACCACGACGGCGCCGGCCGCCTCGTCGAGACCGGCGGCGAGCTGCGGAGGCAGCGCCGCGGCGCTCGAGACGACCACCCGTGCCTGCGCGGTCGCCGCCGCGACGGTCACCCGCACGAGCGAGCCCAGCGGCTCCCCGGCGGCCAGGCGCACCAGCACGGCGGAGTCGTAGGGCAGGCGGCGGAAGACGTTGCGCTCCGCCTCCAGCCCGGTCACGTCGCGAGGAGCGCCCGCGGCCCACGCCGCCGCGCAGCTGCGCGCCGTCCGCTCCACCGCGGCCTGCTCCTCCGCCGAGAGCTCCGCGCGCGACGCGGCGAGCAGGCGGGCGGCCGGTCCGACGACCGGAGCGGTCGCCTCCGACGGCGCCGCGGCCCAGGAGCCCAGGCCGAGCAGGTAGTCCGGTCCGCCCGCCTTGGTGCCCGGGCCGACCGCCGACTTCTTCCAGCCGCCGAACGGCTGGCGCTGCACGATAGCCCCGGTGATCCCGCGGTTCACGTAGAGGTTGCCCGCCTCGATCCCGTCGAGCCAGGTGCCGATCTCCTCCGGGTCGAGCGCGTGCAGGCCCGAGGTGAGCCCGTAGTCGACCTCGTTGACGATCGCGATCGCCTCGTCGAGGGTCGCCGCCGTCATGATCCCGAGGATCGGCCCGAAGTACTCGGTGCGGTGGAACTCGGAGCCGCGGCGCACGCCGTCGCGGACGCCGGGGCTCCACAGGCGTCCGGAGTCGTCGAGGCTCCGCGGCTGCAGCAGCCAGGTCTCACCGGCGCCGAGCACGGTCAGGCCGCGCAGCAGCTTGCCCTCGGCGGGTTCGATCACCGGCCCCATCCGCGTCGCGGGGTCGGTCGGGTAGCCGACCGTGAGGGAGGAGACCGCGTCGAGCAGCTGCGCGCGGAACCGCTTCGAGCGCGCGACGGAGCCGACCAGCACCACGAGCGAGGCGGCGGAGCACTTCTGGCCCGCGTGCCCGAAGGCGCTCGCCACCACGTCCTTCACCGCCAGGTCGAGGTCGGCCGAGGGGGTGACCACGATCGCGTTCTTGCCGCTCGTCTCGGCGAGCAGCGGGAGGTCGTTCCGGAAGGAGCGGAACAGCTCCGCCGTCTCGTAGGCGCCGGTGAGGATCACGCGGTCGACCTGCGGGGAGGCGATCAGGTCGCGCCCCAGCTCCTCCTCCGGCAGGCGGAGCAGGCGCAGGGCCTCGCGGGGCACGCCCGCCGCCCACAGCGCCTCCGCCACCACGGCGCCGCAGCGCGCGGTCGGACCGGCGGGCTTGAGCACCACGGCGGAGCCGGCCGCGAGCGCCGCGAGGACGCCGCCGGCCGGGATCGCGACCGGGAAGTTCCACGGCGGAGCGACCAGGGTCAGCGCGGCCGGGTGGAAGCGGGCGCCGTCGACCGCGTCGAGCTCGAGGGCGCGCTCGGCGTAGTAGTGGGCGAAGTCCACGGCCTCCGAGACCTCGGGGTCGCCCTGGTCGAGGGTCTTGCCGCCCTCGGCCGCCATGACCTCGAGCAGCTCGGCGCGGCGCGCCTGCAGCTCGTCGCCGGCGCGGTGCAGGATGCGGGCGCGCTCCTCGGCCGGGACGTCGCTCCAGCCGCTGCCGCGGGCGCCGGAGAGCACCGACTCCAGCTCGTCGAGGGTGCCGATCGTGGCGGCCTCGATCGCGTCGGCGCCGGCCCGGGAGGAGGGGACGCGCGCGAGGATCGCCTGCGCCCACTCGCGGTTCGCGGCGACGGACGGGTCGGTGTCGGGGGTGCTGCGGAAGTCGCCCGGTCCTGGGCGGCCGCTCGCGGCGAACCGGTCGGGCACGCGGTGCGCCGGGGGGACGGCCCCGTCGAGGGCGGCGACGGAGGCGCGGAACCGCTCCTCCTCCCTCGCGAAGAGCGCCGGGTCGGCCTCGAGCTCGAAGACGGCCGACATGAAGTTCTGGCTCGACGCGCCCTCCTCCAGCCGGCGGATCAGGTAGGCGATCGCCACGTCGAACTCGGCCGGCGCGACGACCGGCGTGTAGAGCAGGAGCGAGCCGACCGTGCGGCGCACCGCCTCCGCCTGGCCCTGGGCCATGCCGAGGAGCATCTCGTACTCGATCCCCTCGCGGACGCCGCGGGTGCCGGCCAGCAGCCACGAGTACGCGACGTCGAAGAGGTTGTGCCCGGCGACGCCGACCCGCACGTTGCGGATCCGCTCCGGGTGCAGCGCGTAGTCGACGACGCGCTTGTAGTTCGTGTCGGAGTCCTGCTTGCTGCTCCAGGTCGCCAGCGGCCAGTCGTGGACCGAGGCCTCGACCTGCTCCATCGGCAGGTTCGCGCCCTTGACCAGGCGCACCTTGATGCCGGCGCCGCCGCGGGCCCGGCGGGCGGCGCTCCACTCCTGCAGGCGGATCATCGCCGAGAGCGCGTCGGGCAGGTAGGCCTGCAGCACGATGCCGGCCTCGAGGCCGAGGAACTCCGGCCGGTCGAGGATGCGGGTGAAGACCGCGATGGTGAGGTCGAGGTCCTTGTACTCCTCCATGTCGAGGTTGATGAACTTCTGCGGCGAGGACGCGGCGGCCCGGGCGAACAGCGGCGCCAGCTCCTCCACGATGTCGTCGACCGCGGCGTCGAAGGCCCACGGGTTGTGCGGGGCGGTGCTCGAGGAGACCTTGATCGAGACGTAGTCGACGTCGTCGCGGGCGAGGAGCCGGTGCGTCCCCTCCAGGCGGCGGTGGGCCTCCTCGCGGCCGAGGACGGCCTCGCCGAGCAGGTTCATGTTGAGCCGGACGCCGTCGCGGCGGATCGCGGCGATGGCCGGGCCCAGGCGGGAGTCGGTCGCGTCGATGATCAGGTGGCCGACCATCCGTCGCAGCACCCGGCGCGCGATCGGCACCACGACGTCCGGGAGGAGCGGCGCCATGACGCCGCCGAGGGCGACCGCGCCGCGCATCGGAGCCGGGAGGAAGGACGGCACGCCGCCCGCGATCGCCTTCAGCGCCGCCGCCGCGACGCGGGTGTCCTCGGGGCGGACGACGCCGTCGACGAAGCCGACCGTGAAGTCCAGGCCGGCCGGGTCCTTCAGCACGCCCGCCAGCTGCGCCCCGGAGGCGTCGATCGGAATCGCGGACGCCTCGCGCAGCCAGCGCCGCACCAGGGCGACGCTCTCGTCGACCAGGCGGGGATCGATCGAATCGGGGGACGGGCCGTCGGCCGCGGGGCCGGTGGCGAGAGCGGGGCTGGCGAGATCCGTCATGGTGCGGTCCTTCTGCTCTGAGGTGGGTGCCTTCAGTATTCGACCGGCTACCGTTGAGCAGAAGCGACCGTTCCTTACCGGTACCGGTCAGCTCAGCTGAACGATCGGAGGGACGCCGTGCTCGATGTCCGCCGCCTGGTCCTGCTCCGCGAGGTGGCCATCCGCGGCACTCTCGCCGCCGCGGCCGAGGCCCTCGCCTACAGTCCCTCCGCCGTCTCGCAGCAGCTCGCCGTGCTCGAGCGCGAGGCCGGCGTCGAGCTGCTGCGGAAGGCGGGCCGGCGCGTGCAGCTCACACCCCAGGCCGAGATCCTGGTCGAGGCGGCCGGCGAGGTGATGGCCCTGCTCGAGCGGGCGGAGGCGGCGCTCGCGGCCTCGGGGGAGTCGGTGACCGGGCGGGTGCGCGTCGCGGTGTTCCAGTCGGCCGCGCTCGCGCTCATGCCGGGTGCGCTCCGGGCCGTCGCCGACCGCTTCCCGGAGGTGCGGGTCGAGATGGTGCAGCGCGAGCCCGAGGGCGCGCTGCACGAGACGTCGTGGGCGCGGGAGTTCGACCTCGTCGTCGCCGAGCAGTACCCCGGCCACTCGACCTCCTGGCTGCCCGGACTGGTGCGCAGCGACCTGACGACCGACGCGATCCGCCTCGCCGTGAGCCGCGACTCCGCCGTCGTCGACCTCGCCTCGGCCCGCGTCTCCGCCTGGGTGATGGAGCCGCGCGGCACCGCGAGCCGCCACTTCGCCGAGCAGACCTGCCGGGTCGCGGGCTTCGAGCCGGACGTCCGCTTCGAGACCGCCGACCTGCAGGCGCAGATCCGACTCGCCGCCTCCGGCCACGCCGTCGCCCTGATGCCCGACCTGGTCTGGGCGGGCGAGGCGCCGGACTGCCGCCTCCTCGAGCTGCCCGGCACGCCCCGCCGCACGATCTTCACCGCCCAGCGCGAGGCGCAGCTGGCGTCGCCGGCCGTGCGGGTGTTCCGGGAGTGCCTGGCGGAGGTGGCGGGGCGGTTCGCGTGAGGCTGAGGGTGTGCGGGAGTGCGGGAGGCGGTGCGGTTCGGTGCGGTTCGGGTGAGCGGGGGCGTGTGGCGGTGCGGTTCGGGTGAGCGGGGGCGTGTGTGGCGGTGCGGTTCGCGTGAGCGGGGGCGTGTGAGGCGGTGCGGTTCGCGTGAGTGGGTGCGAGTGGCGGCGCGGTTCGCGTGAGCGGGTGCGTGAGGCGGTGCGGTTCGCGTGAGCGGGGGCGTGAGGCGGTGCGGATGGCGGGGTGTTGCGCCGGTGTCCTGCGCGCGCCGCCCCGAGGACGGCGGGGATGTGCGGTGTCGGCTGCGGTGATCCCTCCCTCCACAGGAGGGCTTCACGCCGGTTCTCCACGGATATGACGATCCGTCGCTTCCGTGTCGGTGGTCGCTGATTGAATACACGTATGACGATGATCAGCGGGTCGACAGCAGCGGAGGCGGTGCTCAGCGAGGTGCGTGCTCGCGGCGACCGAGCCGCGGCGCTGGCCCGCTCGGCGTCCCCGCTGCTCCTGGCCGCGGCCGAGGAGCTGCACGCCGGGCACCGGGCCGCGCTCGAGCGTCCGGAGTCGTTCGCCCGCGGCTCGGCGTCCGACGCGTCGAGCGACCTCGCCGAGCGATCGATCCGTGCGGAGTTCGCCGTCGCCCTCGGAGTCTCCGAGCGGGTCGCCTCCCGCGAGCTCGACCACGCGCGCCTCCTCGTCGAAGACCTGCCGGCCACCCGCGCCGCCCTCGCCGGGGCGCGCCTGCGGTGGGAGGCGGGCCAGGTCGTCTGCGCCGTCGCGGCCACCCTGCCCCCAGGCTCCCGCGCCGCGTTCGATACGCGGGCGGCCGAGCTCGCGGCCCGCACCACGCCGACCCAGCTGCGGCGCGCTCTGGCCCGACTGCGGGAGGAGCTCCACGAGCAGCCCCTCGCCGAGCGCCACCGACGTGCCCGCGAGGACCGCGCGGTCTGGCTGACCCCCGAGGTCGACGGCATGGCGACGCTCTGCGCCCTCCTCCCCGCCCCGGTCGCCGTGGGGGCGTACAGCCGCCTCGACCGGATCGCCCGGATCCTCCGCGACGCGGCGGAAGGGACGCCGCCGCTCGCCGCCGCGGAAGCGGGCTCCTGCGGAGCGGAGTCCAGCGGGACGACCGGAGCGGAGCCCGCCGGGACCACCGGGGCGGGCGCCGTCGATGCGATCTCCCGAGCGGGCGACGCGCGGACCCTCGCCCAGCTGCGAGCCGACGCTCTGGCCGACCTCCTCTGCGAGGCGGACGTCATCGGCACGGCGCCCGACCCGGTCGGCGCCGATCGGCCCGTTCCGACCCTCGTCACCGGCGTGCGCGCCGAGGTGCGGGTCACCCTGTCGGCGAGCACCGCGTCCGGCGCCGACGACGCCTCCGCCGAGCTCGACGGCTACGGCCCGATCCCGGCGGACGTCGCCCGGAGCCTCGTCCCCGCGACCGTCACCCGCGTGCTGACCGAGCCCCGGACGGGCGCCGTCCTCTCGGTCGGGCGCACACGCCGACTGCCGCACCGCGAGCTGCGGCTCCTCCTCCAGCTCCGCGACGTGACCTGCCGCTTCCCCGGCTGCACCCGCTCCGCCGCGAGCGCCGAGGCCGACCACGTCGTCGAGTGGCGCAACGGCGGCGGCACCGACCCCGCCAACCTCGCCAGCCTCTGCGTCGCCCATCACCACGTGCGGCACGGCGACCGCTGGACCTACGTCCTCCACCCCGACGGCACCGCCGACTGGACCACCCCCACCGGCCGCCGCATCACCACGCGCCCGCCAGGCCTCGAGGAACGGCTCCGTCCAGGCCCGCCCGCGACTCCGAGGTTCGCGGACCGGCCGCCGCCGTTCTGACACGCTGCCGTGCTGCCGTGCTGCCGTGCTGCCGTGCTGCCGTGCTGCCGTGCTGCCGTGCTTTCGTGCTCCCGTGCTGCCGTGCACCCCTGAGGGAATCGGCTGTCGGGCGGGTTCGGCCCGTTGCGCGGGTTCGCGCTGGTGATCGGGCCGTGCTGTCGCTCGGAGGCGAGTGCTCAGCGCCCTACCGCCGCGCCACTGCCGCTCGGATCCGCGCCTTCGCTCGGGTTCACGCGGCCGCACCGCCGCGCCACTGTCGCTGAGGCGCGGACCGTCACCGGGGCCGCACCGTCGCCTGACGCCGTGCCGACACCAGGGCCGTGCCGCCGCCTTGCGCCCTGCCGCCGTTCGGCCACCACGATCCGGCACCTCGGCACCTCGGCACCTCGGCACCTCAGCGCGCGCCGAACCGCCGTCGAGCGCCGTCGCGTCGGGCCGCCGTTCGGGCAGCGCGTCTCGCGACTGCGCTGGCGCCCCGCACGGCCCCACGGCTGATCCGGCGGGGTGCGCAGTCCGGGCACGCCCGCGCGGTCAGTCGGCGACGCGGAGGAGCACCTCGCCCGTCGTCCCGCCCCGCGGCCGCCCCGCAGCCGTCCCGCCGCCGCGACGCAGCCGTCCCGCCGCCACGACGCTACGCCGCCAGGAAGCGGTCCGCCGTCCGCAGCGAGAGCGCCATCGTCGCGAGCGCCGGGTTCGCGATCAGCGCGCTCGGGAACACCGAGTTGTCGCACACCCAGAGGTTCGGCACGTCGAAGCTGCGGCCGTCCGCGTCGATCACGGCGTCGCCCGCGTCGGTGCCCATCCGCACGGTGCCGAGAGTGTGCGCCGTGCGCGCCATGACCCGCGTGCTCGTCGCGCCGGCCGCCTCCACGATCGCGGTCATCGTCCGGATCGCGTGCCGGTCGATCGCCTCCTCGTTGGCGCCCGCCGAGAACGTGATGCGCGCCTTCGGCACCCCGTGCTCGTCCAGCTCGTCGGTCAGCTCCAGCCGATTGCCGTCGGCGGGCAGGCACTCCGCGTTGATCCCGACGCCCGCCGCGAAGCGGTAGCCGTCGAGCGCGTCCATCAGATCCCTGCCCCAGAGGCCCGCGCCACGGGCGAGCGTCGTCGCGTAGGTCAGCGGCATCACTCCGAGACTCTGGATCAGGTAGCCGCCCGCGAAGTCCGCGTCGGCCGGGCGGACGGTGTCCTCGGTGATCACCGAGGAGGGGTAGCCGCGGTAGCCGCGCATCTCGCTCTCGAAGGTGCCCCAGACCTGGGTCGCCCCGTGCGCCAGGAAGTTCCGGCCCACCTGGCCGCTGCTGTTCGCGATGCCGGTGTGCAGGAGGAGCCGGGGCGTCTCGACGCCGCCCGCGCAGAGGAACAGGGCGGAGCAGCGCTGCCGGTGCTCCACTCCGCCGCTCGTGTAGACCACGGCGCACACGCGGCCCGCAGCGTCCAGCTCGATCCCGTGCACGAACGAGTCGGCCCGGATCTCGGCGCCGGCCCGCACCGCCTCCGGCAGGTAGGTCACGTCCATGCTCGTCTTCGCGCCGGTCCGGCAGCCCTGATGGCACTGGCCGCAGTTGACGCAGGAGGGCCGGCCGTCGTCCCGCGGGCCGCTGAGCACGGCGGCGGGCGCGTCGGTCGCGCGCATCCCGATCGCCGCGCAGCCGCGCAGCATCATGTCGGCCGAGGTGTTCCGCGCGAGCGGGCCCTGCAGGTAGCGGCGCGACGGGTCCCACGGGTACTCGGCCGGGCCCGCCACTCCGATCGTCGCCTCCACCTTCTCGATGTACGCGGTGAGCTCGGCGTGCTCGATCGGCCAGTCGCGGCCGACGCCGGAGTCGCTCCGGAGTCGCAGGTCGCGCGGGTCGGGGCGGGGCGTGAACGCGCCCCAGTGCAACGTCGAGCCGCCGACCCCGCGGCCGCTGTTGTTCTGCCCGAAGGCGGTGGGGGTCTCGCCTCCGCTGAGGCGCTCCTCCATCCAGTTGATCTCGACGGCCGCCGTCTCGTCGGCGGTGTGGCCGAGCGGATCTAAGTGCGGCCCGGCCTCGAGGGCGACGACCCGCAGCCCTCGAGCGGCGAGCACCGAGAGCAGGGGCGCTCCGCCGGCCCCGGTGCCGATCACGACGGCGTCGACCGTCTCGTCGAGCGGGAAGCGGCGCATGCCGGTCGTGTTCATCGGTGACTCCTCGTCGTCGGTTCCCAGGTCTCGCGGTCGTCGGCGCCGAGCAGGCGGAAGCCCGTCACGAGCGGCAGCGTGTCGCCGCCGCTGGCGTAGCCGTCGTAGCCGATCCGCGCCATCGACGCGGGGTGCGCCAGCCACTGCTTCACGAGGTCGACGCGGCAGTCCTCGAACCAGGCGGTCAGCTGCTCGGCACCGAGCCCGCCGGCCGAGCGGTCGCCGGGCTCCGCGGAGCCGTCGGCGATCGCGGTGAGGCGCGCGTCCTGCTCGGCGGGGCCGAGGCCGGCGAAGCCCCGGAGGGCGTCGAGCGCCAGACCGTAGGCGATCGGGTCGGCCGGCAGGTCGGCGTTGCGCCAGCCGTCGCCCTCGCCGTTCGCGAGCTGCGTGTCCACCCGTGCGGCCAGGTCGATCCGGCCGCCCTCCTGCGGGACGACCCGGTCGGCGATCGCGCGCAGCTCCGCGAGCTGGGCGACGGTCAGGGCGCGCGGCGCGTACTCCGGGTCGTCGGCGAGCGCGCGCACGGCCAGCAGCCCGCGCACCCGCGTGGAGGTGCGGGCGGAGGCGATGGCTGCGCCGACGTCGGCCGGGACCGACGGCGCCGTGCCGGCCTCCTCCTCCCAGAACCGGCGGATCGCCGCCGCCACCTCGACCGGGCGCTCGAACGGCAGCAGGTGGCCCGCCCCGGCGAGCGTGAGCAGCCGGGCACGGGAGTAGAGGGAGCCGTTGAGGCGGCGCTGCGCGTCGGCGCCGAGGTCGCCGTCCGCACCGCCCGCGATCAGGAGCGCGGGCACGGCTCCGAGGGCGGCCTCTCCGGTGCGGTCCTCGCGGCTGCCATGCTCGAGCCAGTCGCGCCAGCCCTCGGGGGAGTAGCGGCGCAGCTCGGCCAGCACCTCCGCGTCGGCGTCGGCGGGCAGCGGCGAGCCGACGTTCTGGTCGACGAACTCGCGCGCCTGCGCCTCGTCGAGGTGCCCGTCGTCGACCCAGCCGAGCATGGTCGAGCGGCGCTCCTCCTCCATCGGCTCGGGCGAGAGCGGCGACCCGGCGAGGAGCACGACGCCCGCGAGCCCGAACAGGCCCGAGCGGCCGGTGACCGTGCGCGAGGCCACGAGGGAGGCGATCTTCCCGCCCATGCTGTGCCCGAGGAGCAGCCAGCGGGAGGCGTCGTGCTCGCGGATCCGGCGGATCGTGGCAGCGGTCATCTCCTCGAGCGAGGTCCCGGATCCACCGGGCAGGTCGAGCGCGACGAGGTCCGCGACGTCGGCGAGCTCGCGGCCGAGCGCGTCGAAGGCGCGGCCGTCGAGCCCGAGTCCGGGCAGGGCGAAGAGGGTGGGGCGGGGGCTGGTGGACACGGGCGTCCTGTCGGATCGGCCGCGCCACGGCGGTGGGGAGCGGGAGGGGAGCGGCGGCGGGGGGCCGGCCCTCCCCATCCGACCACACGGCGTGCGCGCGCCCGGACCCTTGCGCAGGCGGGGCACTCGTGCTGTGCTCTGCGCCACCGTTCCGCGCCACGATGCCGGGCGGTCGTGCCTCCCTCCGTGGCAGGCCTCAGAGCGGGGAGGCGAACACCACCAGGTTGTCCCGGTAGCGGCCGATCGCCGCGTCGTACTCGCCTCCGCAGGTCACGAGGATCAGCTCCTCCTCGAGGGTCGCGCCGAAGACGCGGGCGGTGGGGAACGCGGCCTTGGCGTGGGACTCGACCGCCGTCATCCGGTAGCGGTGGTCGGAGCCGTCCACTCCGCTCACCGCGATCTCGTCGCCCGGGGCGAGCTCGCCGAGGCGGAAGAAGACCGCGGGACCGGACCGCGAGTCGACGTGCGCCGCGATCACGGTGCGGCCGCTGCCGCCCGGGCGCCCGCCTCCCGAGAACCAGCCGACGTCGTCGTAGTCCACCGGCACCTCCATCGCCCCGTCCGACTGGATGCCCAGCGCGATCAGCGGCTCGTCCAGGCCCATCGCGGGCACGCTCAGCCGGGCGGGCTCGACGCCGACGGTGCGCGCAGGCGCGGCAGCGGCGGGGTCGGGGTCGGGCGCGGGGACCGGGGGAGGAGTGAGCGGGGGAGCAGAAGCGAGGGCCGGAGGCGCGGGCGCGCTCGCGGGCGTCTCCGCTCCTCCGCTCCCGTCCGCGGCGGCGCACCCCGCGAGGAGCAGCACGGCGCACAGTGCCGCCGCGCCGCTCCTCGACCGGGTGCCCACGATCAGGAGGCGGTGCGCCGGCGGGCGACGACCACTCCGGCCGCGCCGAGGGCGGCGACGGCTCCGAGGCCGGCCATCGCGGCGAGACCGGACGGGCCCGTGGCGTCGCTCCCGGCGGCGGTCGCGCCGCCACCGGTCTGGAGGCCGCCGACCGGCACCTGCGAGAGCTGGCCGCGGACGACGCCAGCCGCATACGAGGCCGTGTGGGAGTCGCCCGCGAAGGCGGCGGGATCGGCCTCGAGGGCCTTCAGCGTGAATCCGGCGCCGGTGTCGGCCCCGTTCGCCTGGATGCCCGTGGTGAAGGGGCCCTGCAGGCAGCCGCTGCTGGTGCGGGGGCCGTCTCCGACCGGGGCCGGGTTCGGGAACGCGATGCGCGGCGGGCCCGCCTTGCCTAGCGCCGCCTGGTGGATGTGCGTCGCGGTCTTCGCGGGGCTCTGGTAGTCGCCGGTCACACCGGTGAGGGTGATGTCGTAGCAGATGACGTCGAGGTCGCTGTTGACCCGGAAGGTCATCTCGCCCGTGGCGCCGGGCTGGCCGGGGGTCGCGGCGGAATCGGCGTTCACGACCTGGTCGGGCGTCGCCATCACCGTGAAGGCGCTGGTGAACGAGGACGGCTCGGCGACCTCGGTCTCGGCCTGGGCCGGCGCGGCGGCGAAGAAGGAGGCGGCGGCGACGGCGGTGATGCCGCCGAGGGAGAGCAGGCGGCGGCCGGCGCGGTTCCGCGCGGGGGACGTCTTCGTCATGGTGGAGCCTTTCGATCGCGAGCGCCGAGCGGGCCCGATGCAGGGAGTACGGCCGGAAGCGGCGCTGCGTTCACTCCATCTGAGAGGATCTTCACGGAGACGGTCCTCGCCTCCGATGAACGCCGCCGCCGCCGCGGCCGTACCCCCTTCCGACGGACCACCGGTCCCGACGAGGAGGCGGTGTGGCGCGCACGGCGACGGCACGACGAGACGAAGGGCCCGCGATGCCGCGCGAGCACTCGGAGGTCCCGGCTCCGGTGGTGCGCCTCGAGCCCCGGACGGCGGGGTTCGACCCGGCCGCCGCCTTCGACGAGCACGGGTCCGCCCTGCTCGGCTTCGCGCTCAACGCCCTGCGTGACCGCGGCCTCGCCGAGGACTGCGTGCAGGAGACGTTCCTGCGCGCCTGGCGCTCGCGGGCGAGCTACTCCGCCGAGCGTGCCAGCACCCGCACCTGGCTCTTCGCCATCGCCCGCAACGTCGTCATCGACGTGCACCGCTCGCGCCGGCGCCTGCCGCGCCTGGTCGAGGCCGAGATTCTGGAGGAGGTGCCCGCGGAGGACCGCGACCCCCTCGAGCCGCTCGCGATCGCCGAGGCGCTCGCGCGGCTCTCCGCCGAGCACCGGCAGGTCGTCGTCGCCGTCCACCTGAACGGCGAGACCTACGCCGAGCTGTCGGCCGCCACGAGCGTGCCGGTCGCCACCCTGCGCAGCCGCGCCTTCTACGCTCTCCGAGCGCTCCGCGGTCACCTCGCGAGCGCCGGACCCACCGACGAGGAGAGATCGTGATCGACCGAGACCAGCCCGACGGAGACGAGCCCGGCGGCCGCCGCGAGGAGCTCCTCGCCGCGGCCCTCGCCGGCGACCTCTCCGCCGAGGAGGCGCGGGAGTTCGAGAGCCTGCGCGCCGCCGACCCCTCGATCGACCGCGAGCTCGCGTCGTTCGGTGCGGTGGTCGACCGGGTCGGCGCACTGGGCCGCTGGGAGGAGGCGGAGCCGTCGCCGGAGCTGCGGTCGCGCGTCGCGGCGCTCGCCGGGGAGCGGCCCGAGCGCGGGGAGAGTCTGCGTGCCTCGCGCCGCCGGGCCCCGCGCCGCCGTGCCTCGCGTCTTCGTGCCGTCCTGGCCGTCGCCGCGGCGGCCGCGCTCCTCGTCGTGGGCGGCGTCGCCGGAGCGGCCCTGCGGTCCGCCGAGGAGCGCCCCGTCGCGGGACCGCCCGGGACGCTCGGCGCCGTCGAGGCGATCGCCTTCGATGAGCGGACGGAGGGCGTGACGCTTGACGGCTCGCTCGTGGCGCACACCTGGGGCACCGAGACGATCCTCCGCGGGACCGGCTTCGCGCTCGGCGAGAGCTACGACCTCGTGCTGGTCACCGGCTCCGGTGAGCGGCTCCCGTCCGGCTCCTTCCTCGGCAGCTCCGCGGAGCTCGACTGCGAGATGAACGCGGCCGTCCTGCGCGAGTCCGTCGCCGCCGTCGAGATCACCGACGCCGGCGGCGCGCTCGTCGCCTCCGCCGCCCTCCCCGCCGTCACCTGAGAGCCGGCGGCGCAGGCTCGCGGCGCGGCTTCAGCTCGCTGACGAGCGTGCCCGCGACGATGAACCCCGCCCCGAGCAGTGCGAGCGCGGGGAGGCGGTCGCCGGCGAGGCGTCCGATCAGGCCGGCCCAGACGGGCTCGGCGGAGTAGATGATCGTGGCGCGCGACGGCGAGACCGAGCGCTGAGCCCAGTTCATCGTCAGCTGGATCAGGCAGCTGCTCGCCCCGAGCGCGAGCGCGGGGATCAGCCAGGCCCACGAGAACGCCGGGACCGCCTCGCCAGCGAGGGGCATCGAGGCGAACCCGAGCGCGCCGGCGACCAGCAGCTGCACCACGGTCACCCGGCCGAGGTCCACCCGTCCGGCGACGAGGCCGATCAGGATGATCTCCGCCGCGATCGGCAGCGTGCTCACGATCGTCGCCACCTCGCCCGCTCCGAGCGCGACGCCCGGCTGCGGGCCCGCGATCAGGAGCAGTCCGACGAACGCCAGCGCGACGCCCACCAGCGTCAGCACGCCCGGACGGCGACGGAACACGACCCACTGGAACAGCGGCACCAGCGGCACGTACAGCGCGGTGAGGAACGCGGAGGTGCTGCTCGTGATCGTCTGCAGCCCGTAGCTCTGCAGGCCGTAGCCCGCGAAGATCATCACCCCGATCGCGACGCCGGCCGCGAGGTCGATCCGCCGCATCCCCCGGAGCGACCGGTGGAACACGACCGCGCTGATCAGTCCCGCGATCGCGAACCGCATCCCGACGAAGAACAGCGGACCACTGTGCTCCATCGCGATGTGCACGGCGAGGAAGGTCCCGCCCCAGATCGCGGTGATGCCGATGAGCGCCCACTCCGGACGAGTGAAGCGGAGGCCCCGGAGCGGCGAGATGTGCATCATTCTGCACATCCTAGGAGCAACAGGGGCCTGTCGGTGCAGAATAGTGCGCATGTCGGCTCCCGTCCTCGCCCACCTGGGCAGCAACCTCCGTCTCGCGCGGCGCGGAGCCGGACTGAGCCAGTCCGCGCTGGCGGCGCGCTCGGGCATCAGCCGGCGGACGATCGTCGCGGCCGAGGCCGGCGAGGCCAACATCTCGCTGACCGGAGTCGACCGCCTCGCGACCGCCCTCGGCACCACGTTCACTGCACTCGTCTCGGCCCCGGGATCCGCGCCCGCGGCGATCGACCAGGTCGCCTGGCGGGGAGCGGGCGAGGCGAGCGTCGCCGTCCTGCTCTCCTCCGTCCCCGCGCGCCGGGAGGCCCAGCTCTGGACCTGGACGCTCGGCCCCGGGGACCGCTACGACGCGCAGCCCGACCCCGAGGGGTGGCACGAGATCCTGCTCGTCACCGCCGGCGCGCTCCTCCTGGAGCGGGAGGGCGAGGAGCCCGTGCGGCTGGAGCCCGGACGGCACCTCGCCTTCCCGACCTCGCGGCACTACTCCTACGTGAACGCGGTGGATGCCGTCACGACGCTCGTCCGGATCGTGGTCGACTGACGGGTCGGCGCCTCAGGCCCGCGAGCGCAGGGTCTCGAGCAGCGCCGCGGGGGTCTCGGGGTCGTCGAGGCTGATCGCGAACTCGCGCGAGCGGTCCGTCGTCACCACCAGCCCCGGCCCGGCGTGCAGGATGACCGCCGAGCGGCCCGGCATCACCCGGTACCCCCAGCCGCCCCACTCCGACGGCCGCAGCTGGGCCGTGCCGGCCGAGGCGATGGTGTCGAGCGGGATGCGGCGCAGCGGGATGCCGAGGGCGGTCGTGACGACGCGGAGGCCGCGGCGGTCGGCGGTCACCCTCAGGCGGGAGAAGGAGAGGAGCACCAGCGCGACGACGCCGAGGACGACGGCCGTCGCGATCGCCGGACCGGTGGCGCCCGCCGCGGCGAGCGTCGCGAGGGAGAGGGCCGCGCCCGCCGCCGTGGCGATCGCGGCGACGGCGAACACCGGGCCCGTCAGCGTCTGCGACCAGGCGCCGGTCTCCTCCGCCGCCAGCGGCAGGCGGCCGGCGGCCAGGCGGGAGGCGCGCCGGGTGCCCGGAGCGATCAGCGCGGGCACGACGGCGAAGAGCATCCCTCCGAGCAGCGCGAGCAGCCACCCGCCGAGCTCCGCCCCCTCGGCGCGCCCGGCCGCGAGCGTCGTGCCGACCGAGGTCGCCCAGGCGGAGGCGCCCAGCCCGGCCACGAGGCCGAGGGTCGCCAGCAGGAGCCGCGGGGCGCGCCCGACGACCGCCGCCACGAGGCCCGCGACGGCCGGGAGCCCGGAGAGCACGAGGGCGATCGCGAGCAGAGCGCCCGTCGCCGCGGTCGCATCGGCCGCCCCGGTGCCCGACCAGTGCGAGGCGAGCTCCGCGGGCAGAGCGTCGTCCAGGACGAGGCGCGAGACGAGCACTCCGGCGGCGGGGAGCAGGAGGGACGCGGCGGCGAGGAGCTCGCGGCGGCGGTCGGCGGTGGCGGTCATGATCCGGTCCTCTCGATCAGGCGGACGAGCTCCGCCGGGGTGATGCCGCTGCGACGGGCCTCCGCGAGCAGCTCGTCGACCAGGGCGGTGACGCGCACGAGCCCGGGCCCGGCCGACTCCGTGATCCACGCGCCGCGGCCCCGGCGCATCTGGAGGATCCCGTCGTCGCGCAGGGCGGCGTACGCGCGCAGCACGGTGTGCATGTTGATGCCGAGCGAGTCGGCGAGCTCGCGGGCGGGCGGCAGGCGGTCGCCCGCCGAGAGCTCGCCCCGGGCGACGGCCGAGCGCACCTGCGACTCCAGCTGGTCGGCGAGCGAGCCCGCCGCGGAGTGGTCGACCCGGAACAACATGTTTGCAATGTTAGTAGAACAAGCAGTGCACCACCAGGCCCTCAGTGCAGCGCGAGCGACACCGCCAGCACCACCATCACGACCGCCACGGCCGCGTCGAGGATCCGCCAGGCCCCGCGGCTCCGGAACAGCGGCCGCAGCGCCCGCGCCCCGAAGCCGAGAGCGGTGAACCACAGCACGCTCCCGGCCGCCGCCCCCGCCCCGAACCACCAGCGCTCGGCGCCGTGCGTGTTCGCCACCGACCCGAGCAGCACGACCGTGTCGAGGTAGACGTGCGGGTTGAGCAGCGTGAGCGCCAGGCACGTGCCGATCGCCGTGCGGAGCGACGTCGAGGCGCCGGCCGGATCGCCGTCGAGGGTCCCCGGCCGCAGTGCGCGCCTCGCCGCCATCACCGCGTAGGCGAGGAGGAAGGCGATGCCGCCCCAGCGGATCACCACCAGCAGCCACGGCGCCGACTCCAGGACCGCTCCGATCCCCGCGATCCCGAGCACGATCAGCGCGGCGTCGCAGAGCGCGCAGATCGCGACGACGGCGGGCACGTGCTCGCGGCGGAGGCCCTGGCGGAGCACGAAGGCGTTCTGCGCGCCGATCGCGATGATGAGCGAGAGGCCGAAGCCGAGGCCGGAGAGGGCGGCGAGGAGGGGGGACACGCTCCGACGCTAGGGCGGGGCGCTCCTGTAGACCAGCTCATGCTCCTTCAGTACCGTAAGCAGCACTGATGCTGACAGACGACCTCGACCTCTCCCGCCTGCGCGCGCTCGCCGCCTCCGTCCGGTACGGCTCCTTCGACGCCGCCGCCCGGGCCCTGCACATCACCCCCTCCGCCCTCAGCCAGCGGATCAAGGCGCTCGAGACCGCCGCCGGCCGCGTCCTGCTGGTGCGCTCGCGCCCCGTCGTCGCGACCGAGGCCGGTGCGGGGCTCCTCCGCCTCGCCCGTCAGATCGAGCTCCTCGCCGACGACGCCGTCCGCTCGCTCGGCGGCGAGGACGCGGAGGGGGCGGGCCCCGTCGTCCTCCCGCTCGCCGTCAACGCCGACTCCCTGGCCACCTGGGTGCTGCCCGCGCTCGCCTCCGTCCCCGACGTCGTGGTGGAGCTGCACCGCGAGGACCAGGCGCACACCACCGCGTTCCTCCGCGACGGCACCGTGCTGGCGGCCGTCACCGGAGAGTCGGAAGCGGTGCTCGGCTGCACCGTCGCACCGCTCGGAGTGATGCGGTACCGCGCCATGGCCGCGCCCGCGTTCGCCGAGCGCTGGTTCCCGGACGGCGGCACGGCCGGTCTCGCGAGCGCTCCGCTGGTCGTCTTCGACGAGAAGGACCGCCTGCAGGACGACTTCCTCCGAGCCGCCGGCGTCGAGGGCCGCCCGCCGCAGCACCGCGTCCCCGGATCGACCGACTTCGAGCGGGCCGTGCGCCTGGGCATGGGGTGGGGGATGCTGCCCGAGCTGCAGGCCCCGGTCGGCGGCGACGGCCTGGTCGAGCTGGGCGGCGACCCCGTCGACGTCCCCCTCTACTGGCAGCAGTGGGCCCTGCACACGCCCGCCCTCGACGCGGTCGCCGCGGCCGTCTCCGCCGCCGCGCGCGCCGCGCTGCGCCGACCCGCGCGCTGACCTGCGCCGCCGGGGAGGCGCTCAGACCGCGAACACGTCGCGGAGGGTCACCGTCTCGAGCGAGCGCTCGCGGAGGATGTCGACGAGCCGCGCGTAGACCTGCGTCACCGGATCGAAGTTGGCGTGCCCGATCACGATGTGCTGCGGCAGGAACCACTGGTCCGCGAAGCCGACCACCTGCTCCGGCGTGATCCGCCCCGAGTCCGAGAGCGAGCCGTACCAGAGCACCGTAGCCGTGTAGCCGATCGCCGCCGCGGCGGCCCGGCTCCGCTCGTCCGTGTAGCCGAACGGCGGCCGGTAGAAGGGCGCCGCCTCCACCCCGTAGGTCGAGCGGATGAAGTCGCCGTTGCGGCCCAGCTCCTCCTGCACGCCGTCGCTCGAGAGGCTCGTCAGGTCGGCGTGCGACCAGGTGTGGTTCGCGAGCTGCACCTGCCCCGAGGCGACGAGCGGAGCCAGCAGCGGCGCGTTCACGGTCCACGAGTCGTACTTCCCGTTGAGGAAGAAGGTCAGCCGGGTGCCGGTGTCGCGGGCGAACTGCGCGTAGGCGGCGACCACGTCGGAGTCCGCGCCGTCGTCGACGGTCCAGGCGAGCGTGCTCCCCTCGCCGGGCAGCTCCGAGATCGTGCCGGAGGGCAGCGGCGCCTTCCGCCGCACCGGAGCCGCCGCGGCGGTGGTGGTCGGCACGGGGCGGGGAGGGGTCGGGACGGCGGTCGGAGCGGCGGACGGCAGCACCGCCGCCGGCGCCGTGCTCGGCGGGAGCGCCGCGGGAGCGGGCCGGGCGGGCGTGCACCCCGTCAGCGCGACCGCCGAGGAGGCGATCCCCAGCAGCAGCGCGCGTCGCCTCAACCCGTCCACGGGCCCCCCTCGCGAGCCCCGTCCCCCGGAGCGTCCCCGCGACCATAGCGGTCGGGGAGGGAACGGGCAACGCGGCGCGACACCCCTCCCTCCCCGCAGCCTCTACCGGAAGGTGCGCCTGACCGCGTTGTTCGCCGGCGTGGGATCGGCGGCGGCGGTCGACACCCTGGCGTCGATCGTCGTGGCGGCCGGCCGGTCGACCAGCGTCACCGAGTAGGTGGTGCTCCGCCCGGCCGAGACGCTCGGCGCGGTCCAGGTGAGGACCGTCGTGCCCGCGGCCGAGCCCTTCGTCTGCACGGCGCCGGGCGCACTCGCCACCGTTCCGCTGACGACGACCCGGGTGGTCGTCGTCGCCGCGTCCCGGGTGCCGGTGTTCCGGACGGTGATCGTGCCCGAGAGCGGGGCCGTCGCCGCCAGTCCCGGCGCCGGCGCCAGCGTCAGCGTCAGGTCGGCGCGGGTGGAGGACTTCACCTGCAGCGACTGCGTCACCGAGGTCGCGGCGAGCCACGCGGAGTCGCCCGCCTGCGTGGCCCGGACGGTGCAGCTCGCCGCGCCCGTCAGCCGCACCGTCGCCGTGCCCGCGCCGGTGGCGGTCAGCGTGCAGCTGCCGCTCGCGTACAGCTTCACGGGCAGACCGGAGGAGGCGGTGGCCGCGACCGGGTAGGCGATCCCCTTCTCGGGCGAGGACGGCATCGTGGTCGAGAAGGCGACCTTCTGCGCCTTCTTCTTCTGGGGGACGACCGCGGCGACCGCGATCGACTGGGTCGCCCGGGGAGCCGCGTCGTGCGAGGCGTCGCCGGCCTGATCCGCGGTGACCGTGCAGGTGCCGGATCCGCTGAAGGTCACGACGCCGCTCGCGAGCGAGCACGCGCCCGTGGCGCCGATCGTGACCGGCAGGTCGGAGGAGCCGCCCGCCGCGGTCGGCGTGTAGCGGCCGCCCGCGGTCGCCGTGCTCGGAGCCGCGGAGGTGAAGGCGACGGTCTGCAGCGCCTTGCCGATCGGGAAGGTCCGGACGACCTGCTCCGCGGGCGCGTGAGCGTCGTCG
Source organism: Rathayibacter sp. AY1F9 (assembly GCF_002932155.1). NCBI lineage: Bacteria > Bacillati > Actinomycetota > Actinomycetes > Micrococcales > Microbacteriaceae > Rathayibacter > Rathayibacter sp. AY1F9. Next base: position 20,813 of record NZ_PSVA01000031.1, read on the forward strand.
CCGGCCTGGTCCAGCGTCAGCGTGCAGGTGCCGACGGAGTCGTAGGACACCGTGCCGTCCTCTCCCAGCGAGCAGGAGTCGGAGGCGTCGAGCACCGGGTCGGCGCTCGACGGGCCGCGGACGATCGACGGGGTCCAGGAGCCGCCGATCCGGGCGTCCGTCGGAGCGGCGTCGCGGAACGACACCGCTCCCGCCGCCGTGCCGACCTCCACCGACTGCGAGATCCGCGGAGCCGCCGAGTGACGCTCGTCCCCGGCCTGGTCCGCGGTCACCGTGCAGGTGCCGGAGCGGGTGAAGGTCACCACGCCGTCCGCGACCGTGCAGGACCCGGCCGCTCCGAGCACCACGGGGGCGCTCGACGCGCCGGCCGTCACGACGGGCGTGTAGGAGCCCCCCGCGACCGCCGCGTCGGGGACCGGCGAGGCGAACGCCAGCGTCTGGCCGAGGGCGCCGATCGCGAAGGTGCGGACGGCCTGCGGAGCGGCGCCGTACCGCGAGTCGCCCGCCTGGTCGAGCGTCAGCGTGCAGGTGCCGACGGAGTCGTGGGACACGACTCCTGCGGCCGCCGAGCATGCTCCGGAGGCGGTCAGCACCGGACGCGCGGTGGAGGGTCCGGCGACGATCCGCGGGGTGGTCGTCCCGCCGACCGTCGCGCCGGTCGGCGCGCTGCCGCCGAAGGAGACGGTGCCCGCGAGCAGTCCGACCGCGATCACCTGCGAGGCCCGCTCCGCCGCGTCGTACCGGGCGTCGCCCGTCTGGTCGGCGGTCACCGTGCAGGTGCCCGATCCGGTGAAGGCGACGACCCCGTTGGTGAGCGTGCAGGATCCGGAGGCGCCGAGCACCACGGGGCGCCCCGAGGCTCCGCCGGTCGCGGTCGGGCGGTAGGTGCCGCCCGCGAGCGCCGAGTCCGGCGCCTGCGAGGTGAAGGCCACGGTCTGCGCGACCCGGGTGATCTCGAAGCTGCGCACGGCCGTCGGCGCTGCGCTGTGGCGGATGTCGCTCGCCTGGTCCAGCGTCAGCGTGCAGGTGCCGGCGGAGTCGTAGGAGACCAGTCGGAAGGGCCCGACGGAGCAGGCGCCGGAGGCCGTCAGCACCGGGGGAGCACTGGAGGGGCCGGCGACGACCGCGGCCGTCGAGGAGCCCCCGACCCGGGCCTCGGCCGGAGCATCGCCGCCGAACGCGACGGTGCCCGCGAGCTGCGTGACCGCGACGGTCTGCGAGGCCTGCGCCGCCGCGGCGTAGCGCCCGTCGCCCGCCTGGTCCGCCGTGACGGTGCAGGTGCCGCTGCCGGCGAAGGTGACGACGCCGTCCGCGAGCGTGCAGGCGCCGGTCGCTCCGATCGTCACGGGGAGCCCGGACGCGCCGCCCGTCGCGGTCGGAGTGAGCGTGTCGCCGGCCGCGGCCGTCGACGGCGCGGTCGAGGTGAAGGCGACGGTCTGCGCGATCGCGGTGACCTCGAAGGTCTGGACCGCCCGCGCGGTGCCGTAGGCGGCGTCGCGGTAGTGGATCGCCGTCAGCGTGCAGGTGCCCGCGGAGTCGAACCGGACGGCGCCGTTCTCGCCGTCGGAGCAGGCGCCCGAGACGCTGAGCACCGAGGGGCCGGAGGACGGTCCGCGCGTGAAGGCGGGAGTGAAGGATCCGCCGACCTCCGCGTCGGTCGGGACGGCGGTCGTGAACGCCACGGAGCCGGGCGCGTAGCCGACCTCCACCTCCTGCACGGCGGGCCGGGCGCTGTCGTACTGCCGGTTGCCGTTCTGGTAGGCGAAGACGCCGCAGACGCCCTTCGTGGTGAAGGTGACCACGCCGTCCTTCGCCGAGCACGACGCGGTGGTGAGGAGGAACGGAGCGATGCCCGAGGCGCCGCCCTCGATCACGGGGCGGTACGTGTCCCCGAGGACGGCGCCGACCGGAGGCGCGCTCGTGATCCGGACCGTCTGCGGGAGGAAGTAGATCGAGTACTCCTGCTCGGCGTGCCGCGCGGGCCAGTAGCCGTCTCCGGGCTGGTCGAGGGACAGCACGCAGAGCCCGGCCCCGTCGTTCCGCACGGTCACTCCGTCCGGGAGGATCGAGCAGTCTCGGCTCGCGGAGAGCACGGGCACGCCCTTCGACGGGCCGGGCACGATCGTCGGCCGGTACGTCTCGAGCGACATCGCGTGCGGGGGCGCGGTGCTCCCGAAGGAGAGGTTCCCCTCGGGAGTCCCGACCGTGATGACCTGCCGGACCTGCGGAGCGGCGTCGTGTCGATCGTCCGCGGCCTGGTCGATCGTCACCGTGCAGGTGCCGTCGCCGAAGAACGTCACCACGTCGTCCGCGATGGTGCAGTTGCCGTTCTCGATCACCGCGATCACGAGCGGGTTGCCCGAGCCGCCGCCGGTCGCCTCGACCGTGTACCGGTCGTCGGTGAACACCCGGTCGGGCGGAGTCGAGGTGACGACGACCGTCTGGGGGATCCGCGAGATCGGGACGAAGCGCACCAGGCCGTCGGCGGCCGCGTACACGTCGTCGCCCGGCTGGTCGAACTGCACGCCGCAGGTCGAGGGCTCGGTGTAGGTCAGGATCTGCGCACCCGTCGCGTCGGGGGCGACGGTGCAGCCGAAGAAGGTCCTGACGAGCACCGGCAGTCCCGAGCTCGAGGTCGCCGTGGCGACGCCGGTCGACTCCAGGACGCCGGTCTTCGGCACCGCGACCGTCAGCGTCTGCGACGCCTTCGCGACCTCGAGATCGAAGGAGGCGCGCCCCGCGGTGTAGTGGTCGTCGCCGGCCTGGTCGGCGGTCACGGTGCAGGTGCCGCCGCGCGTGAAGGTCACGACGCCGTCGGCGATCGCGCAGGATCCGGTCGCTCCGATCGAGACGGGGCTCCCGGAGCCGCCGCCGGTGGCCGTCGGGGTGAAGGTGCCCAGCGCCGTCGGCGCGGTCGGCCGCGAGGAGGTGAAGGCGACCGTCTGCGAGAACTTCCGGACCGTGATCCGGAACGAGGACGTGCCGGTGTTGCCGGCCTCGTCGTCCGCGGTGCAGTCGACCGTCGTGTCCCCGATCGGGAAGACGCTCCCCGAGGCGGGCGTGCAGGTCGAGCCCACGGCTCCGTCGACCGCGTCCTCCGCGGAGGAGGCGAAGGTGACGACGGCGCCGGAGACGTCGACCGGCTCGGCCGTGACGGCGGCGGGCACGGTCACGACGGGGGCAGAGCGGTCGGCCAGCGCGAAGGTGCCGGGGATCGACCGGAGGGTGTAGTTCGGCCCCGCATCGCCTCCGTCGCACCGCGTGACGTAGTCGCCGACGGGCGTGCGCGCTCCGACCGTCACCTTCCCGGTGCCGTCCGCCGTGTAGTAGGCGCCGGTCGGCTCGGTGACGAAGCGGTCGGTTCCAGCGAAGCCGTCGGCCGTGCAGGTGACCGTCGGGGCGGTCGCGGTGCCGTGCGCCTGCGTCCCGGGGCTCGACGCGGTCACCGTGAGGGGCGCCGGCGAGATCGTGAGCGCGCCGTCGATGGTGATCAGCTGTCCCGAGGGGTTCGTCAGGCCGGAGCAGCGCGTGGGGTAGCGGCCGACGGGGGTCGTCGCGGAGAGCGCCAGCGGCGTCCTGAATCCGGTGTCGGACGCCGCGAAGGCGCCGCAGGAGACGGTCCCCGAGGGGGAGCCGGTCACGGAGGCGGTGATCGCGGGGGGAGTGGATCCGTAGGTCGACGAGGGCGAGGAGGCGGTCACCATCGGGACAGCCGCGACGATGCGCAGCGCGCCGTCCTTGTACCCCGCGATCGTGTAGTCGCTGCTGACCTTCGCGCCGCTGCACCGCGTGGTGAAGGTGGTGAAGGTGGAGGTGGGCCAGTTCGGGATCAAGCGGTAGATGACGTCGTCCGCCGTGACGATCGGCCGGTAGACGCCGGCCGTGAGCGGGGCGCCGAAGGTGTCGGAGCCGACGAAGGCGGCCGTGCAGCGCAGGTCGGGGGACGGCGCGCCTCGCGGGTAGTCGACCGTCGGAGCGGTGACCGTGAGCGCCTTCGGCTTCGCCGTGAAGCTCTGCAGGGGCTCGCCCGCCCAGCCCAGAGGAGCGAGCGCGTCGAGCCTCGCCGCGAGCGTGCAGACGCCGGCGTGGAGCACGGTCACCCTCATGCCGCTGACGGAGCAGGTCTCGGCGGTCCTGCTGCTCAGGACGATCGAGCGGCCGGGCACATCGACGGCCTGCGCGTAGGGGCTCGCGTCGAAGGAGTCGCCGTACGCCTTCTGCGGGAGCGTCGACAGGTCGAAGCGCACGCCGCCCACCGCCACGGTGGCCGGCTCGCTGCGGACGCTGCCCCCGCAGGTGGTCAGGGTCGCCCGGTAGCGGTAGGAGCCGGTGGGATCGGGGCCGGCCTCGAGGAACGCGGTCCCGTCCTCCCGGGCGCCCGCTCGGCCGAGCGCGGGCTTCCACGTGGCGCCGCCGTCCGTGGACCTCTCCCACGACACGGCGGGGATGCCGCCGTAGACGGCCGAGACGCTCACGCCCATCGTCAGCGTGTAGATCTGGTTGGTGACGCCCGCGATGTCCGAGGGCTGCCGGGTGATGACGGGTGTCGCGGCGCACGCGCGCACCTCGTGGCGCAGAGCGGGGAGCGCCGACCAGCTCCCGCGTCCCGCCTCGGCGGCGGTGATGGTGTCGGGGTAGTGCGCGCGGATCTCGTTCCAGCCCTGCGGGATGTCCCTCGTGGTCAGCACGCCGACGCCGTCCGCGTCGAGGGTCACCCTGCTGGTGCCCGCACCGGTGAGGATCTCGACGGTGCCGCCGGCGGCCACCGGCCGGCCCAGGCTCGGGATGGTCACCTTCGCGGTGACGGTGACCTCCTGCCCGAGCATCGAGAAGTCGGGGGTCCGCGTCACGGTCACGGCGGTGTCGTACACCGGAGCGACCACGGGGTCGGCCGCCGTCGGGCCGGCCGTCTGGGAGATCCTCGTCACGCTCGGGTGCACGTAGCTCGAGCCGCCGCCGCCGGCGCCGGGGTCGTTCATGACGCCGAGGGTGTCGTTCATGCTGCCGAACACGTAGGGCGATCCGCCGCCGCCGCCGTACCACCAGCCGGCCCCGCCGCCGCCGCCGCTGTGGCCGGGGAACGAGCAGTTGCCGCCGCCGCCGCGGGAGGCGCCGGCGTCGGCGCCCTTGCCGTCGTTGAGGAACACGCCCCACTGGCCGTTGTTGCCGTCGGCGCACTCGCCGAACGTGCTGTAGCCGCGGGCGCCGGGCGAGCCGCCCGAGCTCTGCCCGGCCGCGCCGCCGCCGCCGCCGTCGGCCGCGTTGTTCCTGCCGCCGTTCCCGCCGCCCCTCGCGCCGCTGCCGGCGTCGGCGTCGCCGCCGACCGAGGACCGCCCGCCGCCGCCTCCGCCGCCCGCCGCCACGGCGAGGGCGTGCTGACAGCCGTCCGAGCCGGCCGTGCTGAGGTACTGGGCGTCGCCGCCCGCGCCGCCGGAGTCGCCCGCGTAGACGCCGCCGTTCACGTAGCGCGTGGCGCCTGCCGCTCCGGCCGGGGCGCCGGCGAGGCGCCCGATCTCCAGCACCTGCCCGGGCGTGACGGGCACCTCGACGACGAGGCTGGAGCCGCGTCCGCCGGCGTTGCCCGTCCCGAGGCCGCTCGCACCCTTCCCGCCGTTCTGGCCGCTGAGGACGGCGCGGACCGTCGATACCCCGGTCGCGGGAACGGTGTACTGCGACACCGTCGAGACCTTCGGGGAGGTGAAGCACGCGGTGCTGAAGACCGGCGCCGCCGACGCGGTCGGCGCGGCCACGACGCTGAGGCCGGCACCCGCCACGAGCACGGCCGCGGCGACGAGGGAACGGAGGAAGGACTGGCGCATGTGCTGCTACTCCCGGCTGCTGCCGGGAGCGGGCGCCCGCGGTCGGCTCAGAGTAGGGCGGTCGTCGACCCGCGAGGAAGGCGCAAGATACACGAACGCCCTGCTCGGGGGGTACGGGAGGCCACTTCTGCCGGAACCTCCCAGGAAGTCCCCGTGCACGTCGGGGCAGCGTCCCCACCCTGTCGGGGCAGTGTCCCCACCCTGTCGGGGGAGTGTCCCCACCCTGTTGCGGCCGCCGCCCGGGTCGCGTAGCCTAGCGAGGTTGCGTGCATCTGCACGCGCTTGCGTGCTGCCCACCGGGCAGGAGCTCCGGCTCCGGCCGGACAGGCGGGCGGTGCGCCGACAAGTGACCTTGGGTGGGTCGGGCGGGGCTTCGTGCCGCGCGTGATCCACGGTAACCACACATGGAGGAAACCATGGCAGCAGTCTGCCAGGTGACCGGAGCCGTCCCCGGCTTCGGGCACGCCATCTCGCACTCGCACCGGCGCACCAAGCGCCGCTTCGACCCGAACGTGCAGAAGAAGACGTACTACGTGCCGTCGCTTCGCCGTAACGTCACCCTGACCCTCTCGGCCAAGGGCATCAAGGTCATCGACGCCCGTGGCATCGAGTCCGTCGTCAAGGATGTTCTCGCTCGCGGGGTGAAGATCTAATGGCCAAGCAGCAGGACGTCCGTCCGATCATCAAGCTCCGTTCGACGGCCGGCACCGGTTACACCTACGTGACCAAGAAGAACCGCCGCAACGACCCCGACCGTCTCGTGCTCAAGAAGTACGACCCCGTAGTGCGCAAGCACGTCGACTTCCGCGAGGAGCGCTAAGTATGGCCAAGAAGAGCAAGATCGCCCGCAACGAGCAGCGCAAGGTGATCGTCGACCGCTACGCCGCCAAGCGCCTCGAGCTGAAGAAGGCCCTGGTCGACCCGGCCGGGACCGACGAGACCCGTGAGGCCGCCCGCGTCGGCCTCCAGAAGCTCCCCCGCAACGCCTCGCCCGTCCGCGTCCGCTCGCGCGACGCCGTCGACGGCCGCCCCCGCGGCAACCTCACGAAGTTCGGCATCTCGCGTGTCCGCTTCCGTGACATGGCGCACCGCGGCGAGCTGCCCGGCATCACCAAGTCCAGCTGGTGACCCGGCGCCGCTAGCGGCGTGAACGATCGAAGGCCCGTGATCCATCGGATCGCGGGCCTTCGTCGTCCCGCCGGCGGACGTAAAATGTGCGGATGACCGACTCCAGCCTGCCCACCGTCGCCGAGATCGCGGCGCTCATCGACCACGCGATCCTGAAGCCCGAGCTCACCCGCGCCGAGGTCGACGCCCAGCTCGACGAGGCGCGAGCGTCCGGCGTGTTCAGCGTCTGCGTCCGCCCCTCCGACATCGCCCACTCGGTCGCCCGGCTCGAGGGCTCCGGCGTCCTGGTCGGCACGGTCATCGGCTTCCCTCACGGCACCACCTCCACCGCGGCGAAGGTCGCGGAGTCGCGTCAGGCGCTCGCCGACGGCGCGTCCGAGCTCGACATGGTCGTCAACATCGGCCGCCTCCGGAGCGGCCTGCTCCAGGACGTCGAGGACGACGTCCGCGCCGTGGTCGAGGCCGCCGAGGGCCACGTCGTCAAGGTCATCCTCGAGACGAGCCTCCTCGACGACGAGCAGGTCGTCGAGGGCAGCCGGGCCGCCGAGCGCGCCGGCGCGGACTTCGTGAAGACCGCCACCGGCTTCGCGGGCGGAGGCGCGAACGAGCACGACCTCCGCCTCATGCGCGGCGCCGTCTCGGAGGCCGTCCAGGTGAAGGCGTCCGGCGGCGTCCGCGACCTCGACACGCTCCTCGCCTACCGCGGCCTCGGCGTCACCCGCTTCGGCACCAGCGGCTCCGCGACCATCCTCGGCGACCTCGCCGCGCGGCACTCGGGCGACTCCTCCGCGGCACGTGTCGACTCCGCCTCCTACTGACGGAGCGGCCGACGAGGGCCGCACCGCACCCGCCGACCGGATGACGCCCGTGCGCCTGCGCCCGGGCCGCGCCGGCCGGTGGGCGGAGCGGACCCGCCGCCCCCTCGACGAGATCGCCCGCGCCCTCAAGGAGCGCGTCTACGCGACCTTCACGGGCCTGGCCGTGGTGATGATCTACCTCGTCGGCGACCACCCCGACGCGGTCCACGCCCTCCAGAGCCTCGTGATCTCGATCATCGGGATCTCGGCCGCGGGCTTCGTCGCCGAGGTGATCGCGCACCAGGTCGTGCACGCCTCGGCGCCCTCGCGCTCCGAGACGCACACCATGCTGCGGATCGCGGGCGGGGCGCTCGCCTCGGCGTCGCTGCCGGTCCTCGCGCTCGGTGCCGCGGCGCTGGGCTGGATCGACGCGACGGTCGCGCTGCGGATCGGCGCGGGCGTCTACGTCGCCACGCTCGCGGGGATCGCCCTCATCGCCGTCGTTCGCGCGGGCCTCTCCTGGAAGGAGAGCCTCGTCTCGCTGCTCGGGATCGTGGGCCTCGGCGTTCTCGTCGTCGGCGTGCTCGCGCTCGCTCACTGATCCGGAGGCGCCGCCGAGCGTAGGCTCGGACGGATGACGTCACGCACCAGGGTCGAGCTCGGCCGCCGCGAGGACCTCGGCGCCGACTGCGCGAACTGCTTCGGCCTGTGCTGCGTCGCTCTCGCCTTCGCCCGCTCCGCCGACTTCCCGTTCGACAAGCGCGCCGGAGACCCGTGCGTCAACCTCGACGGCGAGGACGCATGCACGATCCACCGCCGGCTCCGGCCGCAGGGCTTCGTCGGCTGCACCGTCTTCGACTGCTTCGGCGCCGGCCAGAAGGTCTCGCAGCACACGTTCGGCGGCGTCTCCTGGCGGTCGGACCCGGCCGTGCGCGAGCGGATGTTCGCGGTGTTCCCGCTGATGCGCCGCCTGCACGAGCTGCTCTGGTACCTCGACTCCGCACTGGCGCTGCCCGGCGTCGGCGCGCCGCTCCTCGACGAGCTGCGCGAGCGGTTCGACGCGGTGCACGCGCACACCCTCGGCGAGCCGGAGCAGGTGGTCGCGGTCGACGTCGACGCGGAGTACGGAGCATCCCGGCCGCTCCTGATCGCGGCGAGCGCGGCCGCTCGCGCAGGAGCGGCGCCGGCTGCCCGCCGGTCGAGGGGCCGTCGGCTCGCTCCGGGTGCCGATCTGGCGGGCGCACCGCTCCGGAACGCGGACCTGCGGGGAGCGGATCTGCGGGGCGCGCTCCTCCTGGCCGCGGACCTGCGGGGTGCGGATCTGCAGCGGTGCGACCTGCTCGGGGTGGACCTGCGCGATGCTGATGTGTCCGGCGCGCGGCTCGCCGAGGCGGTCTACCTCACCCAGGCGCAGGTGAACAGCGCTCGAGGGGATGCGGCGACCACGCTGCCGTCGCACTTCGAGCGCCCGTCGCACTGGGGCGGCTAGGCCGCCGGGTCAGAGGCTGCGGGGGCCGCCCAGCGACTCGTCGCCGCCCTCGTCGTCGAAGCCGAGGGCCTCGACGACCTCGCGGCCGAGGAGGTGCGCGCCGCTCCAGCCCTCGATGACGCACCGGGGGAACGCCTCGCGGTCCGGGGAGCCGAGCCATGCGGCCGCCGCCTCGCGGGCCCACGCCTCGGAGGCGTACACGCCGATGATCTCGGTGCGGTCGTCCCACGGCGTCGCGGTCGAGAGGACGAAGTGGTCACCGTTCACGATCGGATCTCCTCCGGCACTCGGGGTTCAGCGACCCCGTGGGAGTGCGGGACCGGACCGGACGCTACCCGCGGGCGGGGGAGCGCGTCTCCGGGGTCGACACGAGCGCGGATGAAGGCTACGGGAACGTCGAGCGCGGCGCGATCACCCGATGGTCCCACGCAGGCGGGCGTTCAGCCCACCCAGAGCCGTCGCGATCTCGTTCTCGTCACTTCCGGGGAGGAGGGCGCCGCCCTGCTCGAGGCCGTGGCGCAGGGCCTCGACCTCCTCAGGGGGGAGGCCGCCGCTGTCGAGGAGGGCCTGGAGGGCGGCGAGGATGCCGACGAGGGCGACGGCGTCGTCCAGGTCGAGGGGGCGGACGCAGGACTTGTCCATGTCATCGCTCCTGTTCGGGTCAGGGGTTCGGGGGCGGGGGCCCCGCGTCGGGGTGCGTG